>NZ_OY764190.1:6000000-6300000 GCF_963668215.1 uncultured Desulfosarcina sp. | reverse complement strand
ATCGTCGAGTCCCAATCCGCTTACGGCCAAACCGATGGGGCAGCACAGGAAGCGCCCCCCGGTCCTTCGGTAAAAACGGATACGCCGGCAGCACAAAAGCCCCCATCCCATGCGCCTGACCAAAGTATTGCCGCGGCCGATCCGGGGGGCCCCGAAGATGTTCAGGAACTCTGGCGTCGCGCCGTTGCCGTGATTGGAGAAAGCAAGCCCTCCATTGCAGCGGCGCTTGGCCGGGCACAACTCGGCGATGTCTCCGCGCAGGACTTTACGGTCGTCCTCAACGAAAACGGCTATACGGCGAACCTGGTGAAGAAAAACCTGGCCATGGTCGAGTCCGTATGCCGCGAACAGACCGGGCGCAAGGTCCATATCGATTTTTCGGATAATGCGGCCGATGAGAAAAATAACGCTGCGGAAAAGCAAAAGGCCGATGAGATCCGGCAGACGCTGCTCAACCACCCGTTGGTGGCCGATGCCGTGGAAATTTTCAACGGCAAAATCGAAGAGATTAAAATCGGATAGGAGGTATGATCGATGAAGGGTATGGGAAATATGATGAAGCAGGCCCAGAAGCTTCAGTCCAAGATGATGCGTATGCAGGAAGAGCTGGCCACCCGCACCGTCGAGACAACGGCCGGGGGCGGCATGATCACCGTGGTGGCCAACGGCGCCCAGCAGATCGTTTCCATTAAAATCGAAAAGGAAGTGGTCGATCCCGATGACGTCGAGATGCTTCAGGATCTGGTGCTGGCTGCTGTAAACGATGCCCTGACCAAATCCCAGGAAATGGTTTCCGTAGAGATGGGCAAACTCACCGGCGGCATGAAAATTCCCGGTTTGATGTAATGGACTATTATCCCGGTTCAATCAGGAATCTGATCCGAACCCTGGCGCGCCTGCCGGGGATCGGTCAGAAAACCGCCGAACGCCTGGCCATGCACATCCTCCAGCAGCCGGCCGAAGAGGCTCACCAGCTTGCCAGAAGCATCGTGGATCTGAAAAAACGGCTGCGGCTCTGTTCTTGCTGTTTTTCCCTCAGCGACGACGATTTGTGCAGGATTTGCCGCGACCCTTCCCGTAACAACGGCCTGGTCTGTGTGGTGGAACAGCCGGCGGACATGGCATCCATCGAAAAATCGGGCGCGTTCAACGGGCGCTATCACATTCTGGGCGGCTGCCTGTCGCCCATGGACGGCGTGGGACCCGAGGATATCCGAATCGCGGAACTGACCCAGCGGGTGCAAAAAGAAGGGGTAAGCGAGATTATCCTGGCCACCGGCACCAACGTCGAAGGAGAGTCCACGGCAGCGTATATTGCCGGTATTCTGGCGCCTTTGGGGGTTGCGGTCAGCCGCATCGCTTCAGGGGTGCCCATGGGCGGCGATTTGAAATATGTGGATCAGGTCACGTTGAAGCGGGCCATGGAGAGTCGCCATGGAATCTGAAGACCGGTGTTCGGAACTGTTTGCCTGCACCCTGTGCGGCGATTGCTGCAAGGGCTTTGGCGGTACCTACCTGACCGAGGCGGATATCGTCGCGATTGCCGGCTATATCGGTGTTTCAACCCAGCGCTTGAAAGCGGAATACACCTGCAAGTCCGGGCAGCGACGGGTGATCGCCCAGGGCGACAACGGCTACTGCATATTCTGGGACAAGGTCTGCACCATCCACCCGGTCAAACCCCGAATGTGTCGGCAATGGCCCTTCATCCCCGGCGTTTTAGCGGATGTGGCCAACTGGCACGCCATGGCAGCGTCATGCCCCGGAATGAATACAGATGTGCCGGACCGCACGATCATTGACTGCGTGAAAAAGGCGCTGCAAACCTGACCAGCCCGTAGCAAACGTGCCACCCGGCGATTTCCGGTACAACGCAAATTCGTCCTTTTTTACCATTTTTACCATACGGTCGGGATCTTCAACACCTTGCGGCTATCCGCGCCACTTCTTCTCATCCTCTACCCCGAAAACCGATTCGCCGTCTCCGGTCCGACCTTTTCGCGCCAGGATATTCATCTCTTCGAGCCGACCGATCTGGCGATTCAATTCCTCTTGTGTGCCGTTCCATTTTTCCCTCAGCGCAGTGGGAGTGATGGCTGCGCCGGCATCGATCACGGCGCAGCACAGCAAATAGAGAGAAACCGTTTCCACATCGAGGTTCATTGAAAATATTTTCTGGCTCATGGCCGGTTTTATCGAATCGTGGCTCATGGGTGCTCCTGGATAGCGTCGGGTAATAATAGAATTTTCTCGTGCCCCAAAGGACCGGCTCCCGATCCCGATGAATAGTGGAGCACAGTCGGTGCCGATATGCAAGCCTTTACTCCAACACCGGGTTGACAGTTTTGAAGAATTGTGTAACAAAATATTAAAGATCCTTGGCTATTATTTTCTGTCGGCAAAACAAACAGTTGGATTTATCAATGGAGGCGATGCGATGAACAAGAAAGCGATTTTGAGAATTTTGCTTTCCCTTATGGTTCTGTTTTCGTTCAGCGGTTGTATGGAAAGCATGGTCAAACCCGAGGCAAAAACCGATACGGGTGAGGAGATGGGCCTGCCTCCATACAGCGGACCTAGAGCCCGGGTGGCTGTCGCCGATTTTGAATGGAAGGTCGACGAGAGCAGTAAAACCACCAAGATCGGATTCGGCAGTCAGACCATGACGATCTCGTCTTCGGAAAGCTCCGGGTATACCACGGGACTGCGTGACATGCTGACCACGGCCATGGTTCAGAGCAAACGCTACCGGGTACTGGAACGTCAGAACATCGACTCCCTGAAAGGTGAAATGGCTCTCGGCAGTTCGGGATATACCGACAGCACCGGGATTAAGAAAGGCGGCATCAAAGGGGCCGATCTTCTGGTGATGGGCGCCATTACCGGATGGGAACCGGGCACTTCAGGCGGCGGCGGTGGTGTTGGCGGCGGCGGCCTGCTGGGGAACGCTTCGGCCCTGTTCGGCGCGGTTAGCGGCGGCTACAAAAAATCGTCCATGGCCATGGACATCCGCATCGTGGATACCCATACCTCCGAAGTCCTGGCGGCTACCCGGGTGGAGGGTGTGGCCAAAGACGTGAGTCTCGGCGGCGCACTGGCCGGTTTCGGCGGCAGCGGCGGAATGGGCGGGGCATTGGGCGGTTATGCCAAGACCCCCATGGAAAAAGCCATTCGTACCTGCCTGTACAACGCGACCAAATTCATCGCCGAAAATACACCCCAGGAATATATGAAGTATTAGAAAAAACGGGAATTGCCGACCTCGTTTTCCGGTCAAAACAACAAACCTCCCGGCGGCTGCTTCGGCTGCGGGAGGTTTGTTGTTTTTGGGGTGATCCCAAAGACGATCGTCTTCAACCGATGACGGTGTATCTGGGACCGGCGATGAGCAGGTTGTTGGAGATGGTGGACTGGATTTTCTCCATCGTGCTGCCGAACATGATATCCCGGATGACGCCGTGGCCGTAGGCCCCCATCACGACCAGAGCGTCATGGGGCACTTCGTACAGGTTGTTTTCCAAGCGTCCTTTGTGGAAAAAACGCCACCGGTCCAGCACGCTGTTCAGCGTTTCTTCCAGTCCACGCTCCCTGACGACGGCACGGTAGGAGTCCTCTTTTTTTCTGCCGGCCTGGGTGTAGATCTCCAGCGCCATCCCGGTGATCTTGGCAATCCGGATGCCCAGCCGCAGGGCATTGACGGCATTGGCGGACCCGCCGAAAAACACGGCGATGCGCTTCCAGGGTTTGAATACCGGGCTGGTGATCAGCACCGGGAAACGGGCCGCCTGGATAATGCGGCGCACCCGCGGGCCGATGTACCCCAAGCCGATTTTCGAAGAGAGGTCGCTGACGCTTCGCGGACAGCACATGAATTCGAAGTTGGTGGGAACGTCCGGCAAGGTGGAGGCGGTGTAGTTTTTGGGCCGGAAAAAGTCCGGTTCGATGCGGGCTGCCTTGAGCAGTTCCGCCGCATGACCAGTGGCCGTTTCCGGATCATTGAGATAAGAAGCGTCCAGATCCACCTGGACCACGTCGTTTTCGAAATACATCAGAAATTTTGTTGATTCCGGGATGTAGACTTTCGGCGCCACGCCCATTTGCTGGCAAAAATAGATGGACTGAAGCAGGGTTTCTCTGCCCAGCGGGGTGTTCCTGAAAATGTGGAAGAGTTTTTGTGCCATATGCGCTACTCCTTATCGGATCTCGTTTGCCTTGCCTGCCGGCGGTGGCGGCATTACAATCGACCGGTTTGCACCATCAGCTCTTTCCTGTACTGGTCCAGCAGGGTCGCTTTGGAAATCATTCCCAAAAAATGGTTGTCCGCGACCACCGGCATGCTGAAAATATGGGCCTGATCCATCTTCCGCAGCACCTCCGACAAATCGTCATGCAGGGAAACCGATTCGACCGCGGTGTTCATCAACTGGCCAGTCAATACCGCATGGTGCATGGCCGTATCGAAAAGATAGGGCCGGATGTCGTCCAGGCGGATCATGCCCAGAAAATGTCCGCTTTGCCGGTCTTCCACGGGAAAATGGCTGCGATGCGAGGACTTGACGATATCGACGAATTCGGCCAGACGCATATCGGAATGCACGCGGACGTAATCGGTTTCGAGCAGCTCCTGAATGCTCAGGTCGGTCAACACCCGCGCATCGGTGCCGGGGCGCAGCAGTTGCCCCCTTTCCACAAGGTCCCTTAAGTAAAAAGAAGCCGGTTCAAAATAGTGGCAGAGGGTGGTGGAAACGGCCGATACCACGATCAAGGGCAGGATGACTTCGTAGCCGCCGGTGATTTCGATCACCAAAAAGATGCCCGTCAGCGGCGCCTGCAGAATGCCGCTGATCAGACCGGCCATGCCCAACAGAGCAAAACAGCCTTCGTTGACCCATTGTACGAAGGGCCAGACCGCGGCTATGAATCGGTGGAAACTCAACCCCACGAATGCGCCGATCACCAGGCAGGGGGCGAAAATTCCTCCGGAGCCGCCCCATCCCAGCGTCAGTGTTGTGGCCAGAATCTTGACCAAAGCGATTCCGGTCACCAGCATGAGGCCCGCGGGAAACCCTCCTTCGATAGCCGTGTGGATGGCATGGTAGCCTTCGCCCAGGACATAGGGTAGAAAATAGCCGAGAACACCGACCATGGTGCCGCCGATAGCCGCACGGAGCCACAGCGGAACATGGACACGATGCGACAGCCGATGCATGTGCTGCATCAGTCGGGTCAGCAGGATAGAGGCGATAGCGCAGAAAACGGCCAGTCCGACGCAGGCCAGGATGTCAGGGAGATGAATCGGGAAGTTCCGATGGGCAAATACGATCTGGTTGCCGTTGAGCAGACGGCTGATTTCGGTACCGGCGACGGCGGCAATGGCGATGGGGATGATGTTCATGGTACTCCATTCGCCGAGGATGACCTCGATGGCGAACACCATGCCGGATATGGGAGCGTTGAAGATGGCCGCGATGGCGCCGGCCGCACCGCATCCCACCAGGGCGACCCGCTGGCGGTCGTTGAGCGAAAAGGCCTGGGCGATGTTGGATCCGATGGCGGCGCCGCTCATCACCACAGGGGCTTCGGGACCGGCGGAACCGCCGGAGCCGATGGTCAGACAACTGGAAATCAGCCTGGAGAAACTGGATCGCAGGCGCAACAGCCCGCCGTAGCGGGAAACGGCGTAAATGACTTCGGGAACTCCGTGGCCGGCACCTTCGTTGACGATTTTTTCGAGAAACAGCGAAGAGAGGGCCGCTCCGGCGGCCGGCAGAAAGATGGCCCACCAGAGGTGGCGGTAGTGGTGCAGCCACTCCAGTATGGCCACCAGGCTGCGGTTGAGCAGCAGGGCGGCCAGCCCGCTGCATATGCCGACGATGACGGCGAACACGATGAGCAGCAGCCGGTCGTCGGATCTAAACAGGGACCAATTGCCCGGATATTTCAATTTTTCCAGCAAAGCGTATCATCTCCGGTGATGCCGGTTCCCGGCAGCCTTGTGGATGGCGAAAGCCGTCCGTCCGGACCATTTTTACCGATGGGGCCACCCGTGGATTAAACAGGGCCACGCCAGGTGCCGGTCCGGTGCATTGATGACGATCAGAGGTCGTCCAGGCGTTTCTCGAATTCGGCAATCCGCGCATGGAGCGCCCCGGCCTCCGGCTGTGTCTGCAAGAAATCGACAAAGGCCCCGTCCCGGATACAATAAGAGAGCCTGGAAAGCAGGTGCAGGTGGTGTTTGACCGTGGGGCTGATCAACAAAAACAAGGTTGTTATCGGCTGATCGTCGATGGCACCGTAGGGTACCGGTTTTTCTGTAAAACAGGTGGCGATGATCGGCGCTTCCGGGGGCTTGGAAAGGGGCTCCCGGGGGTGCGGGATGGCGATGCCGTTGCCGATGCCGGTGGACGCCAGCCGTTCACGTTCCATCAGTTTCTCATAAAGCTCTTCCCGGATGTCCTCCGAAAGGAAGTCGGCGCAGGCGACAATCTCATGCAGGACCGCAGCGGCATCCGCGCCGGCGATCCCGCAGCAGACCTTTCCCCTTTCCATTGCCGAAACCAGGCTGCCCAAAGCTTCTGGAGCGTCGTCGTCGGCCTTGCCGCCGCTTAGTGAAAAGGACAGATGATGGGCGCCTGCCCATCGCTCCAGCGCAGAAGGTGAAAATACCGCTTCGCTGCCGTCTCGTTGGAGGGGAATCCTGCCCTGGCGGATCCATCGTTCCACCGTTGTCAAGGGGAGATCGAGTGCGTCGGCCACCGTTTTCAAGGATCGTTTCATGCCTGCATCCCAGTTCAAGCGTTGTCCAAAATTTCAAAAACATAAATCATACGACGATGATTTATATTAATCAAGTAACGGATTTGCAAAAAAATCGATATCCGCGCTGCGGTTCGTCCTGCGCCGATGCAGTGTGCCGTAAAATCAATCAAGTGGCATGGCATTTTTGGATGAGGCCGGGCGGTTGACGATGGTAATGTCCCGTTTGGGGAAGGGGATTTCGATGCCGTTTTTGTCAAAGAGGGTCTTTACCGTGTCGGTAATGAAATCAATGGTGTCCATGCGACGGCGGGCATCCTTGATCCACACCCGTGCCTGAAGATCGACCGATGACTCTCCGAAATTGCGCACCACCACTTTGGGCGCCGGGTTGGTGAGTATCCAGTCGGCGGACTGGGCGGCTTCGATAATCAGCTTCTTGGCTTTGGGCAGATCGGCATCGTAGGCGATCCCGATATTGATGCGCACCCGAATGGACGTGGAGATGCTCGTGTAGTTGACGATGTCCCGGGTCATGATTTCATTGTTGGGGATGATCACCACGATATTGTCCGTTGTTTTAATGCGTGTGGCCCGCAGACCGATGTCGATGACATCGCCCCATGATGCGTTGCCTGCCGGGACACTCCACACCTCGATGCGGTCACCGATTTCGAAAGGCCGGTCGATGATCAAAAGGATTCCGGCGATGAGGTTGGACAGGGTGTCTTTGGCGGCAAAACCCACGGCGACGCCCAATACGCCGGCACCGGCGATGAAAGGCATCACATTGACGCCCAACACGTCCAGGGCGATGACGGCCGCTGTCGCGTAGACGATGGCCCCGGAGAACTTGTTGAGCAAATCGATGACGATATTGTCCAGGTCCGTTTCCGTGCGTTCGGCCAGGTTCCGTTCCAGATATTCCAGAAGGATGAGAAGAATGGTTTTGACGGGACCGGCGGCAAGCAGGATAAAAACCGCGTGCAAGATGTTTTCGAATGCCGTGGCCTGCGACAGGCGGACCCATATCAGCCCGACCAGCCAGATCAGTACCAGCCCGGCCATTTTGCGAACAACGGCGAACAGTCCCTTGCGTACCTGAAGAAATTTGAATTGGACGGACTTTTTCTCAAGGGCCGCCAGGATGCGTTTTATAACCAGCCACAGGATAAAGGCGACAAACAGCACTGCCACGGCCCTGGCCAGATTGTTGGCCAGGGAGCCCTTCGTGCCGAAAAACGCGACGAACCGATCAATGTACACAAGCGTGGTTTGCATGAATCGCCTTTAAAAGCTGGAACCCGTATGTCCGATTTTATGGTGTCTCTACCATTTTTAGATTCGGTTGTTAATGGAAAAGAACCGAACGTCGGATTTTCCCGGCGGCAAAAAAGGCGTGGTGCAACCAGATGGGGGCGACCCATATGGATTTTTTCCCGGTGGGCCGATAGGACACGGAGGGAAATGGAAAAGGTGGCCCCGGGCCCCCGGGCGGAAACTGAAATCGATATCCGGGGGGCTTGCCGCAAACGGTAATGGCAGTCTTCTGCACTGCCGGGCCCGGGGCATCGGCAACATATCGAAAGAAGACTATTCTTCCAGGCGGTCCAGTGCCATTTGAACGCGTGTTTCCAAAGGCGTGTCTTCCTGCATCAACACCGTCTTTACCGCTCCCAGGCGGGAATTCATCTCGGCCAGCAGGATTTCCAGGTCCTGGATGGTTTCGGCGGACGTCTTCTCGGTGACGTCCATGGCTTCCCTGAGATCGCTGGCATTCTTGACGAGCATTTTGAGATTGAGGATTTTTTCCAGGCGCAGAAATAATTCATCGAAGTTGATGGGCTTCTGGAGATAATCCACGGCTCCTTTTTTCATGGCTTCAATGGCATTATCCACCGAGGCATGGGCCGTAATGAGAATGACTTCCGTTTTGAGGTTGATCCGCTTGGCTTCTTCCAGCACGCCGATCCCGTCAACGCCGCCCGGCATGATCAGGTCTGTGAGGATGACATCGTAGAACCTGCTGCCGATTTTCTCGATGGCGACCGTTCCGTCTTCAGCCGTGTCCACGGTATGTTCTGCGGCGACCAAACGTTTGGTTAGCAGTGCCCGGGTGACCGGATCGTCATCGACAACAAGAATTGCAAGATTTGACATTTTTCATTCTCCCTGATGCGGCCGTACCGGCCATGGAGCCGGGTCCTGCCGAAAAAATGCACGGTTTATTACGAATCCATCCTTTTCGGCCGGTTATCCCGTCAACTGATAATAGACCGAACGCAGGTGTCGTTTGGGAACGAATCGCGGGCAGACGCCGGTCAGCGATTCTGTGGAGCCGATGATCAGGTAGCCGTCCGGCGCCAGAACGTCGGCGATTTTGTTAAACAGCTTTTTTCGATCCTGGAGGGTAAAATAGATCGCCACATTCCGACAGAAAACGATGTCGAATTTGCCCAGCCCGACAAAAGCGCCCATCAGGTTCATGCGTCGAAAAGTGGCCATGCTACGGATTTCGTCCTTGATTTTCCAATTCCCTCCGGCCGGCGTAAAATAGCGGGTCAGCTTTTCCCGTGGAAGCCCCCGCTCGATTTCGAATTTGTTGTAGAGACCGGCACTCGCCTGGGTTACGGCGTCGTCGGAAAGGTCCGTTCCCATCAGCGTTATGCGATGGTTGCCGTTGTCTCCCAAAAGTTCCTTGATGACGATGGCGATGCTGTAGATTTCCTGACCGGTGGAACAGGCGCTGCTCCAGATTCTCAGGTTCGTGCCTCCCAACCGGCTCACCTTCGAGGTTCGGGCGTCGATGATATCCGGCAAAATTTTGTGTTTGAGCAATTCGAAGGGACCGGTATCCCTGAAAAACAGCGTTTCGTTGGTGGTGATGGCATTGATAATTTTTGTTTCCAATACCTTGCGTGTATCCGCCTTGGCCTTGTGGTAGAACTCGCTGTAGGACTTGCAGCCCTCTTCGTCGAGCAGTTTCCCGAACCGGGTCTCCAGCAGATAGGCTTTGGATGCATCGATGCTGATGCCGGATACATTGTATATGTAATTGGAGAGAACTTTGATTTCTTCCGGTCTGATTTTAACCATTTTTTTACCTGACGCGTCCAGCAAAGGCGGCTTGCCCCGCCTTTGCGTGTTAACCCAATCAAACGGTTTTGACGATGGTGTCGGCAATCTTGTTCAGGGGCACTACCGCATCGGCCAGGCCGGTTTCGGCGGCCTCCTTGGGCATGCCGAAGACCACGCAGGACGCCTCGTCCTGGGCGATGATCGTGGCACCGTTCTGCTTCATCAGTTTCAACCCCTCGGTGCCGTCCGATCCCATACCCGTCATGATGACGCCGGTGGCGCGGCCGACATAGTGGTGGGCAACCGACCGGAAAAGATAGTCCACACTGGGCTTGCAGCTGTTCTCCGGCGGATCGTCGGTGATTTTAATCGTGCGCGTTTTGCCGTCGGCACCGGCGACGATTTTCATCTGTTTGCCGCCCGGAGCGATCAGGGCAGTGTTGGGTTCGATGGGTTCACCCTGTTTGGCCTCCCTGACGGCGATCTGACATTTGGCGGCCAGGCTGTTGGCCAGCGAACTGGTAAACATGGGAGGCATGTGCTGAACGATCACAATGGGGACGCCGATATTTTTGGGAATCATGGGCAGCATCGTGGCCAGCGCCTTGGGGCCGCCGGTGGAGATGCCGATGGCGACGATTTCGGCCTTGGAACGGCTTAAGGTCGCCGGCAATCGTCGTGGGGCTGTAAGTGGGATCTTGGGGCCCCTGGCCAGTGCGGCCGCTTTCGCTGCAGGGGCTTTGGCCTTGAGCATGCCCGTGATGCGGCCGCTTCTGCGAAAAGCCTGGAGCATGGGTTCGATGGCGACCTTGATTTTCCTACGGTTTTCCTCCATGCCGCCGCTCTGGGGTTTCGGGATGAAATCGAAGGCTCCCAGTTCCAGCGCTTTCATGGTCATGGCCCCGCCCTCATGGGTCAGGGTGCTGAGCATGATCGCCCCGATATGGGGGGCTTTTCGTTGGATATGATCCAAAACTTCGAGGCCGTTCATCTCCGGCATCTCGATGTCCAGGGTAAGCAGATCCGGTTTCAGGGTCGCCAGTTTGGCAATCGCCGCTTTTCCGTTATGGGCGCTGCCCACGACCTCCACATCGGGAAGTGCAGCCAGCACATCGCTGACGATTTTGCGGTACAATACCGTATCATCGACCACCAGGACCCGCAGCGGTTTGGAAGGGTTTATCGCCATGCTGCCTCTATTTTGGTGTTGTGTAGTCAAGGGGTGCGTTGCGCACAGGCTGCCCGAAGGCGCCAACCAGGGGCTGAAAAGTTGCCGGCACCATCATTTCTCGTTCTCGAGGACTTTTTCTACGTCCAGGATGCCGATCAGGCGTTCTTTGGTCTTGAAAACCCCCTTGAAGAATTTGCCCTGCACGCCGCCGATATTGGCCGGCGGAGGCTCCACTTTATCCCACTGGGCCTCCACCACATCGCTGATGCGGCTGACCAGCAGACCGATATACTCGTTCTTGGAGTTGACAATGATGTTCCTGCTCATGTCGCTCAAGTCGGTTCTGCCGAGATTGAGTTTTTTCCCCAAGTCGATGATGGTGACGATCTGGCCCCTCAGGTTCAAAATTCCCATCACATAGTCCGGAGCCTGGGGAACGGTGGTCATGTCCATCAGCTTGTTGATTTCCTGAACATTGAGAATATCCATGCCGCAAAGGGCTTTGCCCACATAGAACGTGGCCATTTCAACGGTTTGTCTACTCATTTTTTTTCCCTTCCGGTGTTTCCGTCAGCGGTTTTGTCTTGCCGGCCGGCAAGCGGCATAAGCCCGTTATCGATTTGGGCATGGCCTTGAATTTTTCTCAACGGCTAATGCTGGCTGAGGAATCCGTAAATACTGCGGATCAACTTCTCACGATCCAGTTTGATCTGATAATCGCTGATGCCTACCTGACGGCCCTTTTCGATATCTTCCTCGCCGGCGAGCGTGGTCAATGCGATCACCGGGAGATGGGAGTAAGCGTTGGAGCTTTTGATATTCCGAGTCAGTTCGAATCCGTTCATATTGGGCATCTCGATATCGGTGACCACCAGGGAGATTTCGTCCGCGTGCTGCTGTAAAAGGTCCCACGCAATGGCGCCGTCTTCGGCCTCGATCACCTCGTAGCCTTCATTTTCCATGAAACTTTTTACCTGGTTGCGGAAAAAGTTGGAGTCCTCGGCAAAAAGGATTTTGGCGGCTTCGCCGCTACTGTCGGTTGCGGCTTCCATATCCTCGAACCAATCCGGATGAAGCGTCTGAATGATTTCATACACATCCACCATCAAGGTGGTGTGGTCGTTGATGATGGCCGATCCCATGATGCCGGCCTGTTTAAGGGTATGGCCGTCCACATCCAGAGAGAATTCGATGGCATCCACCGGCCCGATGGCCAAAAGTCCCGTTTCCCGGCCGGCGACGATGAATACGATCACCAGCAGATCCTCGACGTCGGCCAGAGGCTGGACCATGGCCACCTCGTCGACCGAGAACAGCGGCAGGCTGCCGCCGCGATAACGGATGACCCGTTTCCCACCGACCGTCTCGATATCGGTGGCCTTTATTTTTTCGATGCGCTCCACCATATTCAGGGGCGCGGCGAACTGCTCGTTCTCGGCGCTGCGGAATACCAGCAGGGACTGACGGTCTTTCTGCTCGAGGATCGCCCGCCGGTTTTCCTCGGCGAGTTCCGACGCCCGGTCGGACCCTTCCAGCGAGGTCAGGCCGGCCATCTGGGCCAGGTTGGCCACATCCAGGATCAGGGCCACCCTGCCGTCACCCATAATGGTGGCGCCGGCGTATCCCTTACACTGTTTCAGGTCCCGACCCAGCGGTTTGACGACAATCTCTTCCGAGTCGTGCAGTTCATCGACCACCAGACCGTATTTCATGGCACCGGTGGATACGACCACGATATTCAACGCGCTGTTGGCATGATAACGGCGTTCGTTCGATCGCTGGGGCCCATCCTTCGGGGCTGCCTTGGCCGTGTCTTCATCGCCGAACAGAGGGCTTTCCTTGGATCGCCGGTCCGATAGGGATTTTCGTCGGTCCGGTTTTCTTTTCCCTGTTTCAGGATCCAGAAAAACGGATTTCGTGCCGATGACCTCGGACAATTTGATCAGCGGCAACAGGTTCCCCCTGAGGCGGACGACCTCTGCATCGCCCACGCGTTCGATACGATCCTTCACGTTGTCCGCGGGGATCCGCAGCAACTCTTCGAGGTTTACCTGGGGAATGGCATAGCGCTCGTTGCCGGTCATGACGATTTGGCAGGGGATAATGGCCAGCGTCAGGGGCAGCTTGATCCGGATCGTCGACCCTTTGCCCAATTCCGAGTCGATATCGATGATGCCGCCGAGTTTGTCCAGGTTGGTTTTGACCACGTCCATGCCCACGCCGCGGCCGGATACATCGGTGATTTTTTCCGCGGTGGAAAAACCGGGCAGAAAGATGAGGTTGGTGCGTTCCTTGTCGGACATGACTTTGGCCTGGTCCTCGCTGATCAGGCCTTTTTCCAGGGCCTTTTGGGTGAGGACATGGCCGTCCAGCCCTTTGCCGTCGTCGGCGATTTCAATATTGACCTGGCCGGCCTCGTGGTAGGCTTTCAGGACGATTTTTCCTACGGGGTTCTTTCCGGCCTGCTGGCGGACATTGGGCAGTTCGATCCCATGGTCGACAGCATTGCGCACCAGGTGGGTCAACGGATCGCCGATGGCTTCAATGATGGTTTTGTCCAGTTCGACATCCTTGCCTTCCAGGTGCAGATCGACCTTTTTTTTCAAGGAAAGGGAGAGATCCCGCACCACCCGCGGGAATTTGTTGAACACATTGCCGATGGACTGCATGCGGGTGAGCATGATCGCTTCCTGAAGTTCAGAAGTGATCAGATCGATCCGCTGACCGGCGATCTCCGAACCGCGATGGTCTTCCGAACTCATGGATTGGAGCAACTGGTTGCGGCTGAGGACCAGTTCGCCTGCCAGGGTCATCAGTTGGTCTAATAGGCTCACATGAACACGCAGGCTGGTCTCGGTTTCCGGTTTCTTGGCGGGCGGCTTTTTATCCGAAGCAGGCGGCGTTTCTTTGGGCGCGGCGGCGACGGCCGGTTTCGGTTTGACTGCGGGTGGGGGTTCCACGGGTTCCGCAGCCGCCGGTTCGACAGCGGGAGGCGCCGGTACGGCGACTTCCTCGATCGGCGCCGGTTCGGAGACCTCTTCGACCTTTTCCGGTTCCGCCGGCGGCGACCCTAGGCACTGCAACCCCATGTCCGGCAGCACCTGATAGATTTGATGCTCCGGTATCTCGAACAGAACATTGATGTCTTCGGGTTTCAGGATGGTGGCAAAAAGTACCGTGAGCGGATCGACCGACTGATCCTTTTCGATCTCCATGGTGCGGATTTCATCGGCAGAAGGGGTGCAGGCAACCACAACCCCGGTCTGCTCCATCTCCTCTATGACCACTGCCGGTGACTTGCCCTTATCGACTACGTCAGTGATCAGATCGATCTTCGCCAGATAAACGAATTTTCCTTCATTCATCAGGTCTTCGACCTGTTGACGTTCGGCCGCGATGCTGATGGCGCCATCACCGGATTCGATGACGATCTGTCCCGAATCGCTTTTCACTGCGATCTCCGACTCCGGAGCCGTTTCGTCCTCTGCCTCCGGTGCCTCCGATACCGGGGCCGGCGCTGCTTGTGTCTCCGGCTCTGCCGGGGCTGCGGCCTCCGGCATTTTCCCCTCGGCGATGGCTTGCAGACTCTCGATGTGCCGTGAAATATCCACATCGTTGCTTGTAAACACGTCGTTCATCAAATCTTTGAGGGTGTCCGAGGCCGAGAGCAGGACATTGATAATTGCGGGGGTGGGAACCATGTCCCGGCTTCTGATTTTGCCGAGAATGTTTTCCATCTCATGGGTGAGATCCTTGATAGTGGTCAATCCCATGAACCCGGCCCCGCCCTTGATGGAGTGCGCGGCCCGGTAGACTTTGTTGACGAGATCTTCGTCGATATCGGCGCCGGCCTCTTCGATGCCCAACAAATCGGTTTCGATATCTGCCAGATGTTCGATGGACTCCTCAAGATACATCTGTAAAGTTTCGTCGTCCTGGATGGTCATGGTGCGCTCCTTTTATAGAAGATCGTACGATCCGAAAAAGTAGTTTTTCAATGGTGCCGTCACCCTGGTGATGATCGGCCGTATCAAGAAAGTGGAACCGCTGGGAAGCGTCTATGAACCTTATATCCGCAGGCCTATGAAAAAACTTTAGCTGTTTTTAATATATCTAAAATATAAGAGAAACGGATGAGACCGGGAAGGGATCGAACCGATTTGCGGACAGCGCGCCCTAAAAAATGGGAAAGTGCGGAAGCAAAACCTGCCGTGAGGTGGGGAGGCGGTCGGAGGCCACCCGGCAGGTCTGATGTCATCAACCCCGCCGGGTGGTTCCACAGATGGATGGAACGCGAATAGAAGTTCCGGCTACGCGGACCTGGAGAATAAACCGGCTTTAAAGAACTCCCGGTTCAGCCGGGCAATGTTGGTAATGGATATCTCCTTGGGACATTCGGCCTCGCACTCCCTTTCGTTGGTGCAGTTGCCGAATCCCAGCGCATCCATGGTGCGGACCATGTTCAACGCCCGTTGGGCCGCCTCGGGCCTGCCCTGGGGAAGCAGCGCCAGTTGGGAGATTTTGGCGCTGGTAAAAAGCATGGCCGAGGCGTTGGGGCAGGCGGCCACGCAGGCTCCGCAGCCGATGCACTGGGCCGCGTCCATGGCCAAATCGGCCGCTTCCTGGGAAACCAGGATGGCATTGGCGTCCTGGGCGCCGCCGGTATTGGCGGAAATGTAGCCGCCGGCCTGGATGATTTTATCCAGGGCGCTGCGGTCCACGGCCAGGTCTTTGATTACCTTGAACGCCATGGCCCGAAAGGGCTCGATGGCGATGGTGTCGCCGTTTTCGAAGTGGCGCATATGCAGCTGGCAGAGGGTCGTTCCCTTTTCGGAACCGTGAGCACGTCCGTTCACCACACAGCCGCACATGCCGCAGATGCCTTCCCGGCAGTCATGATCGAAGGCGATGGGCTCCTTGCCGTCAGTGGTGAGCTGTTCGTTGACCACATCCAGCATTTCCAGGAAGGACATGTCGGTGGTAATGTTTTCGGCATGATAGGTGTCGAAGCGTCCCTTGGCGTTGGGTCCGTCCTGGCGCCACACTTTCAGTGTCAAATTGATTGTCTTTGTCACTTGTAGCTCCTTTGCGTAAGTTTGACGTTCTCGAATACCAGGGGTTCTTTGTGGAGTTCCGGTTCCTGTCCGTCCCCCTTGTGTTCCCATGCCGAGACATGACAGAAATTGTCGTCGTCGCGAAGCGCCTCGTTTTCCTCGGTTTGGAACCGCTCGTTGAAATGGCCGCCGCAGGACTCCTGGCGCGACAGGGCGTCGACGATCATCAACTCTCCGAATTCGAGGAAGTCGGCTACCCGTCCGGCGCGCTCCAGGCTCTGGTTGAAATCGGCTTTCGTTCCGGGGACTTTGACATTTTCCCAGAATTCGGCCCGCAGTTCCTGGATCATGCCGCGGGCCATCTCCAGGCCCTCGTTGTTGCGGGCCATGCCGCAGTATTCCCACATGATGCGGCCCAGGGTCTTGTGAAAGTCGTCCACGGTGCGCTTGCCGTCCACGGCCAGCAGTTTGTCGATGCGGGCGGTAACGGCTTTTTCCGATTCGTCGAAGGCCTTGTGGTTCGTAGTGACGTCCGCCTTGGCCGTGCCGGCCAGGTATCCGCCGATGGTGTAGGGCAGTACGAAGTAGCCGTCGGCCAGCCCCTGCATGAGGGCGCTGGCGCCCAGGCGGTTGGCGCCGTGGTCGGAAAAATTGGCTTCGCCCAGGACGAAAAGGCCGGGGACGCTGCTCATCAGGTTGTAGTCCACCCACAGGCCGCCCATGGTGTAGTGGATGGCCGGATAGATCATCATGGGAGTCTGGTAGGGATCGTCGGCGGTGATTTTTTCGTACATCTGGAACAGGTTGCCGTATTTCTTCTCGATAACGTCCCTGCCGTCTCGCCTGATGGCGTCGGCAAAGTCCAGGTAAACGGCCAGGCCGGTTTCGCCGACGCCCTTGCCTGCATCGCACTGCTCCTTGGCATTGCGCGAGGCCACGTCGCGGGGCACCAGGTTGCCGAAACTGGGGTACTTGCGCTCCAGGTAGTAGTCCCGCTCCGACTCGGAAATCTGGCTGGGCGGCCGCTTGTCGCCCGGATTTTTAGGCACCCACACCCGGCCGTCGTTGCGCAGACTTTCGCTCATCAGGGTCAGCTTGCTCTGGAAGGTGCCGTGGACCGGAATACAGGTCGGATGGATCTGGGTAAAACAGGGGTTGGCGAAAAACGCACCTTTTTTATGGGCGCGGAAGGCCGCGGTCACATTGGAGGCCATGGCATTGGTGGAAAGGAAGAAAACGTTGCCGTACCCGCCGGTGCACAGGACCACGGCGTCGGCGGCATGGCGTTCGATTTCGCCCGTAATCAGGTTGCGGACCACGATGCCCTTGGCATGACCGCCCACCAGAACCACATCGAGCATTTCGCGGCGGGGGAACATCTCCACCTTGCCGGTTGCCACCTGGCGCATCATGGCGCTGTAGGCGCCCAGCAGCAGCTGCTGGCCGGTCTGGCCCCGGGCATAGAAGGTGCGCGACACCTGGGCGCCGCCGAAGGAGCGGTTGGCCAAAAGGCCGCCGTAGTCCCGCGCGAAAGGAATGCCCTGGGCCACGCACTGATCGATGATGTCGTTGCTCACCTGGGCCAGGCGGTAGACATTGGCCTCCCGGGCCCTGAAATCGCCGCCTTTGACCGTATCGTAAAACAGCCGCCAGATGCTGTCCCCGTCGTTGGGATAGTTCTTGGCCGCATTGATGCCGCCCTGGGCCGCGATGCTGTGGGCCCTGCGGGGGCTGTCCTGAATACAGAAGGTTTTGACATTGTAACCGAGTTCGGCCAGGGTGGCGGAGGCCGATCCGCCGGCCAGGCCGGTACCCACGACGATTACGTCGAATTTGCGTTTGTTGGCCGGGTTGACCAGCTTAAGCTCAAAACGGTGCCGATCCCATTTTTCAGCAATCGGTCCACCGGGAATCTTTGCGTCGAGTGCCATGGTATTTCCTTTCCGGACAAATTGGGGCGGGCCGCCCCGTTGGGTGTTTGGACTGTGGCCGAAGCCGGATCAGGCCAGCAGGAAAATATATATGGGCAGAAAGCCGAATCCGATGCCGATGGCTACCGCGAAGGCGATACCGACCGCCCGGATCGCAGGCATGTATTTGGGATGATTGGCGCCCACGGTCTGAAACGCGCTCCAGAACCCGTGGCTGACGTGGACGGCGGCGACCACCATGGCAAGGATGTAAATGACCACGTAGCCGGTATTGGAAAAGGCCTCGGAAACGATGTTGAAAATGGTGGTGTCGGTCTTGTCCACGAAATGGAAATTCAGCAGATGGAAAACGATGAACGCCAGAATCAGGACGCCGGTGTAAGGCATGGTGGCGGAACCCAGCGTGCGGCCGCCGGCGGTTTTGTTGACGGCGTAGCGCACCGGACGGGCTTTGAGATTCTGGAGGAAAAGGATCAGGCCGGTAATCACGTGAATCAGGAAAAGGGTCAACAGGCCCAGCTCGGCCACGTTCAACAGCGGTCCCAGCGCGTGGAGATGCTCGGCATATCCGTTGAAGGCGTCCTTGCCCCCGTAGATGGTCAGATTCCCCGCCAGATGCGCCGCCAGGAACCCGCAGAAACTAAACCCCGTGACGGCCATCATCAGCTTTTTACCGATGGACGACCCCAATGTTCCGGTAATCCAGTTCATCACTGCCTCCCTTTTGAAGTGAATGCCATATTTTTTGTACAAGGGGATTAACTTATTTTTCTTAAATACTGCTGTCAATGAATAATTTCAACCACCATGAATCCCATTCAGTTCGGCCAATGCATTCCGCGATTTCGATGCCGGCGGACGTCCGAAGCCGTTCCTTGACGTGTCCGGACCATTTTTCCGGTGCGGCGTAGCCCATGTCGGAAAGGGACTTCAGATCGATCAGAAACGCCAGTTGATCGGCATCCCGGGCCAGCTGCGCTTCGAGGGTCTCGCCGTCGTTGAACTCGTCCAGCAGGCTCCGGATATCTTCACCGAAAGGCAGGCCGCGGGTCATGTGTTCCAGAGCCAGCTTTTCGTTTGCGTCCACGTAACGCTTCTGAACATAGTTCAGGTCGCCCATTCTGGCCTCGGGCATGTCGTGCACCAGGCACATGGTCAGCAGACGGGCAGCATCAGCCGAAGGCGTCAGCCGCGCCAGGGTCCAGGCGATGCACATGACCCCGTAGGTGTGCTCGGCGACAGACTCCTTGCCCGGCCCTAGAAACTGGTAGCCGGTGCGATGGATTCGCTTCAACAGCATGGTTTCGAACAGAAATTCGACAATGCGGTCCATAAATCCTCTTTTTTTGTTTCAGGGTTTCAGACAGTACCGGTGGTATCACAATCGGGGGCCGTGGCGCAATTGCCGGATGCGGGCGAAAGATCCATGCGTTTTTCCGCAAACCTTAGAACCGCTGATGTTTCATCCGCAAAGCGCTTGACACTATCTTGCGGTTTGTATAGGTTTACGACACAAAATACAGGGGGTGCCGCGGTTCGAAACCACAACCGTGCATCCTTTTTCGATGCGTTTGAATCACAAACGATTTGGAGAGACGAAGATGGTTGCTACTGAAATGGACTATATCCACATCATCGGCAATGCCAGCCTGATGGTGAAGTTTGTATTGCTGCTCCTGCTTTTTTTCTCCGTCATGTCATGGGCGATTATCATCATTAAAATCCGTTATATCCGCAAAGCCTTCAAGGAATCGGACATCTTCATCGACTATTTCTGGAAGAGCCGCGATCTGGCCGGCGCCTTCACCAAGGCCAAACAGCTTGACGGCAGTCCGGTGGCGCGCATCTTTCGCATCGGCTATGCGGAATTGCGCAAGCTGAATACCGGCAAGGGCGGAGACGAAGCCACTGCCGACGAGCGCGCGCCCAGCCTGCGCCACGAGTTCTCCGGCACCGACAATGTCAAACGCGCCCTGCGACGGGCCATCAATACCGAGATGACCCGGATCACCCAGATGGTTCCCTTTCTGGCGACCACCGGCAACACGACTCCGTTCATCGGGCTGTTCGGCACGGTCTGGGGAATCATGAACTCCTTCCACGGCATCGGCCAGCGCGGGTCGGCCAGCCTGGCCGTGGTGGCGCCTGGAATTTCCGAAGCCCTCGTGGCCACGGCGGCCGGCCTGGCCGTGGCGATCCCCGCGGTAATCGCGTTCAACCATTTCATGCAGAAGATCCGGGTGATCGAATCGGAACTGCACAGTTTTTCGGCCGATTTCCTCAACATTCTCGACCGTGATATCCTCAGGTAAAAAGGAGGCGGTATGGCTATCGGAAGCGGCAGCGACCGGCTCATGTCGGATATCAACGTGACGCCCTTTGTGGACGTCATGCTGGTATTGCTGATCATTTTCATGGTAACGGCGCCCATGATGGTGCAGGGAGTCGATGTGGCCCTGCCTGAGGTGAGCGCCAAGCCAATGGTCACGGACAAGGAAAACCTTACCGTAACCATCGACCGGGAATCCAACGTTTACATCAATGATTTCCAGGTGCGGACGGATTTTCTCAGGGAAAAACTGGAGAAAATCCTGGTCGGTAAAACGGACCGTGAAGTCTTTTTTCGGGCGGACAAGGACGTGCCCTACGGTATGGTTGTCAGCGTGATGGCGGAGATCAAGGCTGCCGGCGTCGAGAAATTGGGCATGGTGACCGATCCGTACGAAGATCCCGGCAAGGGAAAATCTTCCGGTAAAAAAGGGTGATGAAAAAGAACGTCCGCGTTCCGAAGACCTTCAGCCAGGAGCAGCGGCGGGACGGCCAGATGTCGGTCTTAAAGCCGGTGGCCGTCTCGTTTGTCGGCCACCTGTTGTTTCTGCTTTTGTTCATCGTCACGCCCAGCCTGCGCTTCGAAAAGCCTCCGGCCCCGTCGGTGATCAATGTAAGCATGGTCTCCTTCAAGAAAACCGCCAAGCAGGCGGATGCCGATGCCGGTGCGTCCAAAAAAACGCTTCCGGCCAAAAAGCCCGAGGCCGTGAAACCGGCCAAGAAGCCGCCGGTGGTAAAAAAAACACCTGAAAAGACGGTCAAACCGGCGCCCAAGCCCAAGACATCGTTGAAAGAAAAGACCTTCAAGTCCACCCAGGTGGTCAAGCGCGCCATCCAGGAGTTGGAGGCCAAAGTTGAGTCCAAGCCGGTCGAAAAGTCGCAAGATGCGCAGCCGGAACCGTTGCAATCCGCCTTGGAGCGTCTGCGCAAGGAAGTTGACAAAGCGGAGTCCGGCCAGGAGAAAAAGACGGAAAGCGGCGCCGGGCCGGTGGCGGGCAAAGCCGGAGGCAAGAAGGGGGGGGGCGACGAAGGCGGCAAGAAAACGGCCGAGAAGATCCAGCTATACCAGACGGAAGTGGCCTTTCAGATTCAGAAACAATGGGCTTTCAACGAACAATTGGCCGGCGGTGACGGATCCCTGGCTGCTGCCATCGTTTTCAAGGTCATGCCCGACGGCGAAATCCGGGACCTCTTTTTTACGGACCGGTCGGGCAATGCCTATTTTGACGACCAGGCCTACAAGGCCGTCGTCAAGGCCAGTCCGGTTGACCCTCATCCCGCCGGACTGAATCAACCGTATGTGCAAATGGGGATCCGGTTCACTCCCCAAGGACTCCGTTGACCGATAGTAACCAGAAAGGACAGGTATGACACCGTTCGCACATCAACCACAAGCCGAGGAACGCGTTTTGCTATGATTTTCAACCGATGGATATCTTTCTGGTCCGTTTTGCTGGTGTTGCTGCCTGTATCGGTCACAGCGGCCCAATACAATTATATCGACATCTCCAATCCTTTTTTGCGCAAAACGCCCATCGCAGTGCCGGTTTTCAAGGTTCCCGCCCAGGATCCCGCGGCAATGCGCACGGCCGCGTCCGCGGCCCAACGTTTGGCCTATTATCTTGAATTTACAGGTTATTTTACCATCAGCGACCCGGCCGCTTTCTTGGAAGATCCCCAAACCATGGACATTACCGGCGCCGGCATCCGCTACCGGAACTGGACCGTCATCGGGGCCGAGATGCTGGTGACGGGAGGGGTGGAGATTCGCGAGGGAGAGGCGCAGTTCGAACTGCGCCTGTTCGACACCGTTAAACAGAAGATGCTGGTGGGCAAACGCTACCGCGGCAAGCCGGACGACTACAACCGGGTGGCGCGGCGCTTTTGCTCCGAGGTGGTCTTTGCCATCACCGGCAGCCGAGGCTTTTTTGATTCGAAGCTGGCGTTCGTCTCCAATGGCACCGGTCACAAGGAGATTTACCTGAGTGATTTCGACGGCAGCAACGTGCAGCAGTTTACCCGGCACAACAGCATCTCGTTGTTTCCCGACTGGTCATCGGACGGCCGCTGGATTGCCTACACCACCTATGCGGACAAACGCCCGCGAATCCGCATCCAGAACGTCAAAGAGAAGCGCTGGGCGGGCGTCGACAAGCCGGGCCTGCAGGCGGTGGCGGCATGGGTCCCCGGTCAGTTCGAGCTGGCTGCAAGCCTTTCCTTTTCCGGTGACCTGGAAATTTATTTGTTGACCGGAAATGGGAAAGTGATTAAAAGATTGACAAACAGTGTGGGGATTGACGGGGAGCCAACGTGGGCGCCGGATGGAAAACGCCTGGCATTCGTTTCCAGGCGGGCGGGCAATCCCCAAATTTATATTCTCGACACTGTTTCCGGCCGGGTTCAACGGTTGACGTTCGAAGGCCGTTACAATACCCAGCCCAGTTGGTCTCCCAAGGGAGATCGAATTGCTTATTCCGCCATGAAAAGTGGCGTCATCGATATTTTTAGCATCGACCCCGAAAGCGGCGAAGCCGTGCAGTTGACCGAAAATCAGGGCAGCAACGAGGCGCCCACATGGTCGCCGGACGGAAGCCTGATTGCATTCAGCTCGACGCGGGAGGGAAAAAGCAGGATTTACGTGATGACCGCTTACGGAACCGACCAAAGACGTCTGCTCACTTTGCCCGGTGAGCAGACCAACCCCAAGTGGTCTCCGAATATCGTAACCCCATGAATCGAATCCGTACCCGAAAAGGAGGAGAAGATGATGAAAAGAAAGTGGATTGTTTTGGCATTGGTGTTGATCGTACCCGCCATGCTGTTTACCGTTTCCTGTGCCAAAAAAACCGTTTCCACGGAACCTTCGACCACCGACACGGCTGGCGATGATGCCGCCCGTCAGGCCGAGTTAGCGAAACAGGCGGAACTGGAACGCCAGAAACAACTGGAAGAGGAACGTCTGGCTGCCGAACGCGCCCAGCAACTGAAAGACGAGGCCATGGCGCGGGATCTGGCGATGGCCAAGAACCGTTTCCTCAACGAAAACGTCTATTTTGACTTCGACAGCTCCGTTTTAACCTATCAGGCTCAGGATCTGCTGAAGGAAAAAGCCGTGTGGATGAGAGCCAATCCCGATGCCAATGTGGTTATCGAGGGGCACTGTGACGAAAGAGGGACCAACGCCTACAACTTGGCTTTGGGCGAGCGCCGTGCCGAAAGCGCCAAGACCTTCCTGGTCAACCTGGGAATTTCCGGTGCGCGCATGACCACCATCAGCTATGGCGAAGAACGTCCGGTCGACATGGGCAAGAACGAAGAAGCCTGGGCCAAGAACCGACGCGCCGCTTTCGCTATCGAATAAGTTTTTTTTACGGATAGACCTATGAATATGCAGCATTCGGCTGAAAGTCCGGCCGTTGCTGCATATTCTGTATTGGGCGGCAATGGGTGTCGGCCGAAGTGTGCCCTCGACCGGCGGCATCGCGGGAGGATGACCATGAGAAGCCACGTATTGCGAATCGGACTGGCAGCGGTGGTATTGTTTTGCGGATGCGCACTTCAAGACGACGTTTATACGCTGGATCACCGTCTTTCCGCTCTGGAGCGGAGAAATTCGGAGCTGGAAAAGCAGAATCGCGAATTGCAGCAGCTCAACCGCGACCTGCTCGAAGCCAAAAAGAATATCTCCAGCCGGGTAGAGGGGTTGGATCAGAATCGCCGGGAAGACGAGGTGGCCCTCAGGGCGCAGTATGCCGAGCTGGCGGCCCAACTCGACGCCCTTCGACAGGAAACCCAAACGTTCTCCGGGCAAATGGAGGAGATGGATTACCTGGTCAATAAAAAGATCAAAGGATACGAGGAGATCCAGCAGAAGAATCAGGAACGCATGGATCGGCTGGCCGCCGATTCGGCCGCCATCCAGAAGCGGATCGAAACGATCGATCAATATCTGAATCTGGAAGGCTCAGGAGCCCGCAAAACGACTCAACCATCGAAACCACCGGCCAAGGCCGCCGCCGCAAAGCCGGCTTCAGACCAGGCCCTTTACCTGGAGGCCAAACGCGCCTTTGACGACGGTCGTCTGGAAGCGTCCAGGAAGGGCTTCGAGCAACTGATTACGACCTACCCCGCATCCCAGCAGGCCGACAACGCCCAGTTCTGGATCGGCGAAACCTATTACCGGGAAAAGTGGTATGAGAAGGCCATCCTTGAATACCAGAAAGTGATTGAGAAATATCCTTCGGGCAACAAGATCCCGGCGGCATTGCTGAAGCAGGGATTGGCTTTCGTGAAAATCGGAGAAACCAACAACGCCCGCCTGGTACTCAAAGAACTGATCGACAAGTATCCCAGTACCAATGAAGCTGCCATCGCCAAACAGAAGTTGGAAGCCTTGTAATTTCCCTGTGCAACGAATGGGTTTCCGGCCTACCTTTATAGCCCCTGCAGCCCCGGCAAGAGGAAACCGGGGTTGCGTTAGCCGGTCATGATGAAAGTACTCGGCATCGATCCGGGCCTGGCGGATACCGGTATCGGCATCGTTAGCGGCAGCGGGCTGGATGTCTGCGAATATGCCTACGGCAACATCTCCACCTCCAAAAAGGAGCCCGTCCCACATCGTCTGGAGCGGATCTACACCAAGATCTGCCGGGTCCTGGCCGATGAGAAGCCGGATCTCATGGTTCTCGAGGATGTCTTTTCCCTTGAAAAATATCCCCAGTCGGGTATCGTTCTGGGCAAGGTCTGCGGGGTGCTGCTGCTGGCCTGCAATCAGTCCGGCATCCCGCTGACCGAGGTGCCGGTGCGCCAGGCCAAACAGATCCTCACCGGAAACGGGAAGGCCAGCAAGGAGCAACTGGAGCGGGCGGTACGCAGCACCCTCGGCGCTAAAGCGCCGATCAGGCCCTTTCATGCCTCCGATGCACTGGGGCTGGCATTAATCGGGCTGTTCCGCCACAGGTGAGATCGGATTTCAGATAATGCTTTGGATCTACGTTATCGGTCGTCGCAGTATTCGATAATACAGCTTCCTCCCTCCCAAAGCATTATCTGAAACCCGATTGGAACTACGTTAGGCTAAAAGATGATCGGATACCTGGAAGGCAGATTGATGAAAAAGGAGCAGGACCGGATCCTGCTTCTGGTGGGCCATGTGGGTTACGAAATCCTGGTCCCGGTGGTTGTGATGGAGTCTTTGGCCGGAAAGGAGATCGGGGACGAAATCGCCCTGCATATTTATTTCCACCAGACAGAGCGTCAACCCAAGCCGGTATTGATCGGTTTCAACCTGGAAGCCGAAAAGGAGTTCTTTCAGTACTTCATTTCGGTCGAAGCCATCGGTCCCTTAAAGGCCGTCAAGGCGTTGAATATCCCGGTCGGAGATATCGCCCATGCCATCGAAAGCGGCGATGTCAAGACGTTGAAGAGGCTGAGCGGTATCGGGGAGCGCACGGCCCATAAAATTGTGGCCTCCCTGAAGGGTAAGATGAACCGATTCGCGCTGATCCGGCATGAGAAAGGCGACGCATCGATCCCCGTGGATGAGGACTTTGTCCAGGTCGTGATGGATGTTTTGATTTCGCAGTTGGGATACAAAACCACCGATGCCAGGCAGATGATCTCCGAGGCGATGAAACGCGATAGCACCATCGCTGCGGCGGAAGAACTTTTCGATGAAATCTATCGCGGTCAGCGGGAGTAAAAAATGAAAGTCGCTGACCCGGATACGGACACCGATATGTCGGATTCAATCCTGACCCATCGTTCGGACGAGACGTCCATCGTCAAAGGCGCCATCCAGCCCGACGACCGGGATCCCGAGATTCTCTCCCTGCGCCCCGAACGGCTGGACGAATACATCGGCCAGGCCGAGGTCGTGGAGACCTTGAAGATCGCCATCGAAGCGGCCAAACTCCGATCCGAACCCCTGGAGCACGTCCTGTTTCACGGCCCTCCGGGGTTGGGAAAAACCACCCTGGCACACATCATCGCCAACGAGATGGGGGGCACGTTGACCGTGACCTCCGGGCCGGCCCTGGAAAAGGGCGGTGATTTGATCGGGATTCTCACGCACCTGGGGGAAGGGGATGTTCTCTTTGTGGACGAAATCCATCGGACACCCAAAACCGTGGAGGAATTTCTCTATCCGGCCATGGAGGACTTTGCCGTCGATTTCGTTTTCGACAAGGGGATTCATGCCCGCAGCCACCGGTATCGGCTGAAGTGCTTCACCCTGGTGGGGGCAACCACCCGGGTCGGTCTGCTTTCCGCACCGCTGCGGGATCGCTTCGGCATTTTCCGGAACCTCGATTTTTACAGCCTCGAGGATCTGGTTCGCATCACGACCCGGTCGGCAGCCCTGCTCGGGGTGGGGATCGACGCACCGGGCGCCGAGGAGCTGGCCAGACGGTCCCGCGGAACGCCCAGGATTGTCAACCGGCTGCTCAAACGGGTTCGGGATTATGCCCAGGTACGGGGAGACGGCGCCATCAGCCGTTCTACCGTCGAAGCGGCCCTGACATTGGAAGGGGTCGACAACTTGGGCCTGACCCGCCTGGACCACAGTTATTTAAAAACCATCATCGAGTACTATGGCGGCGGGCCGGTGGGAATCGAAGCGATTTCTGCCACCTTGCAGGAGGAAACCGACACCCTGGTGGACGTGGTGGAACCCTACCTGCTGAAAATCGGCATGGTGATCCGGACATCGTCGGGCCGCAAGGTCTCTGAATCGGCCTTTCGCCATCTGGAGATGCCGATGCAGCAGAAACTTTTTTGAAAAGGCCCATGCCTCTGATTGCACTGCTTACCGATTTCGGCACCTGCGACGAATATGTGGGGGTCATGAAGGGAGTGGTCGCCGGGATCGACCCCGACATTCGCGTGGTGGACATCTGCCATCAGATTGAACCGCAGAATGTCGTCCATGGGGCTTTTATCTTGCAGGCGGCGGTGCCCTATTTCCCGGAAGGTACGGTTTTTGTCGCTGTCGTGGATCCGGGGGTGGGCGGGCGGCGTCGGATTCTGGCTGCCGATTTCGGCGGCCGGCGCTTTGTTGTGCCGGATAACGGCCTGATCGAAGGCGCGCTCAAGAATCCTTTGAAGGCCGACGTCGTTTCGGTGGAGAATCGACGCTATTTTCTGACTCCCGTCAGCCGCACCTTTCATGGGCGGGACATCTTTGCACCGGTCGCCGCCCATCTGGCCGCCGGCCTGCCATTGGCCGAATTGGGGCCGCCGGTCGACTCTGCGGATATCGTAGCGGGGAAAATGCCTCGATACCGCTTTTCTATAAAAGATGGTATCCAGGGCGTGGTGGTCGCCGCCGATCGATTCGGCAATCTGATGACCAATATCGACGAGCGCGCCATCGCGCGGCTCTGCAAGGGGGCGTCCGGCAGGCACGCGATCGTGTCGCTGGCGGACACGACCATCGGAGCCATCGTCGACTCCTATGACCAGGCGGTTAAAAACGCGCCGTTGGCCATAATCGGCAGCCGAGGACTGTTGGAGATCGCGGTGAATTGCGGCAACACCCGGCAGATGCTGCCAACCGGAAAGGATCGGCGGGTTCGCGTTCAACTCCTTTGACGGCGGATTGAAAAAAGGAAAGTGTGATCCATGGCAAAACCCGAAAATCGATGGCAGCTTTTGCTGGTCGCCGACGACGGGCGCATCGTTCCGTTCAAGCGAATCAAGGGCATTGCATTGACGTTGGCCGTTTTGCTGGTGCTTTTGGGGTTGCTTTGCGCCGGCCTGGGATGGCAGTGGACCGCGGAAAAAGTCAGACACGGGAAAACAAAAGACCTGTTGGCCGATGCGAACCTTCAGTTGAACCACTACAAGAGCGAGGTCGAGCTGATCACCGCTGAACTGGTGCTGGCGGAAGTTCGCATGGAGGAGGCCGGACTGCCGGTTACCAAACGGCGCGAACGGGGCTTGCGGCAATCCTCCCTGAAACAGCCGGACGTCGCGGAGGAAGTTGAAAAGGACGAATCCCTGCCGGAGGAGGAAACCACGAGCGAAGCCGTTCCAGCCCGGGAAACCGAGAAAGAGGCATCCGAAGCGCCGCAGAAAGTCGCCAAACCCGCCGCCGCGGATGCTCCCGAAGCCGCGCCGTCCGCCAAAAAGGAAAAAGAGAAACCGGCTGCGGTCGCATTGGGCGACCTGACCGTCGAGCACGACACCCAGAAGAAAGTCCTCATGGCCCGCTTCCGGGTAAAAAATAACGGCTCCGGATCATCCAAGGCAGCGGGGAAATGTGTGGTGGTGTTGAAAAGCGACAGTCTGAAACCCGATTCCTGGCTGTCCCTGCCCAAGGTCTCCCTGGCCGGCGGCATCCCCGACGGGAAAAACGGGCGGGCATTCAGCATTTCACGATTTGTCGACATGGAACTCATGGCACCGGTGGAAATCGATCCGTCCGTTTTCGACACCGCCCGGTTGTATGTGTTCGGACCTTCAGGAGATGCCATTGTCGAAAAGGATTATCCGATAACGCTTCCTCCACCCGCTTCTACGCCCCAAGCGGAGCCGGCAAAGCCATCGGTAGGTCAGCCCACCGGTGAAACGGTTGCTGCGGCGGTTCCGGAAAAAGCCACGATAGCCGTGGCCGATCTTGTCCTGACCCACGATGCGGGCAACAAAACCCTCAAAGCACGCTTTCGGGTCAAAAACATGGGCGACAGTTCTTCTCCCGTGGCCGGACGTTGCGTGATCGTCCTGAAAACCGCGCAGGCCGATCAGGGTTCGTGGATGACCATGCCGCAAGTAAAAATGGCGGACGGTCAACCGGAAGGGAATCGGGGCCGGGCATTCCGGATTTCGCGGTTCAGGGATATGGAGATCAAGGCCCGCGAGGTGGCCGACCCTTCGGTTTACCAATCGGCCACGATTTATGTATTCGACACCTCCGGAATGATGTTGCTGGAAGAGACAGTCCCCGTCAGCTTTCCCGCACCGCCGACACCTTCGCCCGCTAGTCGGGAAGAACCGTCCGCCGCGCCGCTGCCCCCGGAAACGGCAAGTCCGCCGAAGGCTGCCGGGGAGGCTCCGGGCTCTGAAACCATTGTTCAGGAAACCCCGGCCGTCGAGCCGGCCGAAGATCCTTCTTTGACAGATGACGCCTCACCGGCCGCCGGGATAGACGGCCGGGCCCGGTTTTAAACGTTCCTTGCGTCGTTGAATCCGGCGGCATCCAATGAGAACCCGTGACCAGGAGATAGACCGTGAAGGATAAAGGCAGCAAGTTTTCCATCATCGACAAGGGAATGACCGTAGAAGGTTCTGTTGTGGGCAACGGCAACCTGGTCGTTAAAGGCGCCGTTAAAGGCACCCTTTCCGGCGACAGCGTGGTGATCAGCGAGGAGGGGCATATCGCGGCGGACACTCACGCCCAGACCATGACCGTGGGCGGCAGTTTCGAAGGCCGGGTGGAAACTGCGGGGCAATTGGTGATTCTGTCAACAGGGAAATGCTCGGGCGAGATCGTGTGCGGGGACCTGGTTGTGGAAGCCGGCGGCCGGTTGGATGCCAAGGTGAACTGCAAGGGGCCGATCAAAGGTAAAAAGTGACTGCCCGTTTCGATGCGAGCGAAAAGCGATCCTTTTGATCGCTGTCTATTGCGTCCGGATCGCGATAGTCGCCTTGGCCGATGAGATCATCGAATTTCGGGTTGGGGTTCGATTTCACCGACAACCAGGTCGGTCGGCTTTTTATTCAGCGTCTTGTGCATTTGAATACACTCAAGTCCGACGCCGTTGGGCAATTCATGAAACATTTTTTCTGTACCGCTATAGCCTTGGTGTTTATAGAAGCCATAAGCGTTGATGGTTGCGCATAAGGTCTACCGATCCGCATTGTTTTTTGAGGCGAGTTCCTCCAGTTTCAGCAATAGCCGCCTTCCGAGCCCTCTTCCTTCAACCTCTGGATGAATATAGATCGCCCCGATTTGCTTGCGTTCAAGATCCAGAATGCCCAATCCAAGGATTTCATCCCCCTCTTCGGCAACGATCATTACGTTCTCTTTGATGGCATTTTCATAGATTTCGGGGGAAAGGACTTCCACCCAACCGGCAATATCCTGAGGGGAGTAGCTTTCGGAACATAGAGCTTTAATGGAAGCACGATGCGTTAAAGCGATTTTTTGTGTATCAGTCATCTTTGCCGAGCGGATAATCATATCAACAGATCTTTACGTTATGTATTTATGCGTTCAATGGAATGAGATCACAGCAGCAGAATGTCAGGCGTTAATGAACATCTTCATCGATTTTCGTCGGTTTAGGGATAGGCATGGGGTGCTCATGCCATCCCATTTTGAACCTTCCGGTTTTTTTATCTATAAAATATTGTTCGGCCCCGCCGGTGAAGTCGTTTTCCGATGGATGGGAAACGATAATCTCAAAATTACTGCTGTGCGCTGTAACGGTAAACAAATCTCCTTCTGAAAAACTCGTTTTAAAATCCAACAGCATTTTTTTGTGCTTTTCATTTCTGATCAAGGTGATGGCTTCTTCTATTTCCATGTTTTTGATTGGCCTATCCGACATCCTTAGCCCCCCCGGCGTTTTGTTGCCACACCCGATGAAGACAAAGGGCAGAAAGAATAACAATATAATGAGATAACATTTCATTTGGTATCGGGGCCTACCGAGGTGCCTTGTTTATTGTTGCCAGCCTCGAACAGGTGGCGGTAGCGTTCAAAAAAGAAGCGTACATCCGCGAAATTGTCGAAGGTCACGTCAAAAAAGGTCCAGCCTTCCTTTTCTTTCAGGGTTTCAAACATTCCCAGGTAGTTGGCGAGGATGCGATGCTCCCAGGCAAGTCCCAGGTCGCGAACGACTTGCGTAATCGTGTCGGGGCGGCCTTCGATTTCCAGAAAAGAACCAAAGGGCATGGCATCCAGGCATAACAGGGCGTCGTTCAGCTGCCAGGTTTCGCGCCGCTTCTCGTACACCTGGCGGCGAAAAAACCCCAAGGCATTTAAGATGGCGTCCATGGTTTCGAAATCGGAGATGCTCACCTCCAGCTCGCGGTAGACTTTGAAACGGTCGTCTTCTTCCGGTGGGGGCGATTTAAAGGTCAGGGTGGTTTGGCGATCCCTGCGCAGACGGAGAAGGCATTTGTTTTTTAAAAGGCGGTTATCGTCGGTCTCATAACGGATGTTGTGCTCCAAGGTGGGCTGACCGATGCACTCGGCGCCCAGATCCGCGAGCCTGCTCCGCAGGAAATCGAAGTCGGAAACATAAAATTTCAATTCGATTTCAAGATGTTCCATGATAATAGAAATTCGCAGAAATCGGCGCCAATGTCAAAACATTAACCATTTCATGCCCCCGAAAGTCCGGCGTGGAAAGGCCATTTGGAGGCAACATTTTTCCTTGACACACATGGCATTATCAATTAATACTCCCAGATTCTAAGAACCGAACAGGAGTATAAAGGTGAAAAAATATACGTACAGTGCTAAAAATTCAGACAATCCGGACAAATGGTGGGTTGTCGACGCTGAAGGTGAAGTTTTGGGCCGACTGGCCTCCAAAGTGGCCGCGACCTTGCGTGGCAAGCACAATCCGCTTTTCACGCCCCATGCGGACACGGGGGATTCCGTAGTGGTGATCAATGCCGAGAAGATCGTGATGACCGGCAAAAAGTTGGACAAGAAAAACTACTATCGTCACAGCGGATATATCGGGGGGTTGAAGACCATCACCGCCAGAAAGCTGCTGGAAAAACGCCCCGAAGACGTCATCCGTTTCGCCGTCAAGGGCATGCTGCCCAAAAATAGCCTGGGCCGCAAGTTGTATAAAAAGCTCAAGGTCTACGCCGGGGACCAGCATCCCCACGAGGCCCAGCAGCCGGAAACGATGACCATCCAATAGAAAATCGCCGAATCACGCTATAACGTCGAGTACTGGGGAAAACCATGGCAACAGAGAAAACCTATTACGCTACTGGAAAACGCAAGAACGCCATCGCCCGCACCTGGATTCAACCCGGAACGGGTGTCATTACCGTTAACGATCGTCCCGCCGACGAGTATTTTGCCGTCAGCACGGCCAGAACCATCCTGCGTCAGCCCCTGACCCTGACCAACAATTTGGATGCTTTCGACATCAAGATAAAAGTTCACGGCGGCGGGATTTCCGGGCAGGCCGGCGCAGTGCGCCACGGCATCACCAAGGCCCTGATTCTGTTCGACCCGGATTTGCGGCCGGCCCTGAAAAGAGCCGGATTCGTCAAGCGCGACCCGAGAGAAAAAGAGCGCAAGAAATACGGGCAGAAGGGTGCCCGGGCACGGTTCCAGTTCTCCAAGCGTTAATTTTACCGGTTCCATTTCAAATAAAAAAGAGGGAGCAGATCGGATTCTGCTCCCTTTTTGTGTTGGCGGTTCAGATTTCTGCAGTCCGCAGACTCAGATGGTAACGATCTTCTCCTCTGCACCGGTGAGTTGAAACAGCCCGTCCGGCGTGACCACGTGGGTGTTTTCGATGCCGACGACGCCTTTGCCGGGAAAGATCATCTTCGGTTCCAGCGCAATCGTCATTCCTTCCTGCAGCTTCATTTTCTGCCCTTTGGCGAGAAAGGGGAACTCGTCCACCTCCAGGCCCACCCCGTGGCCGATGAAGCGGATGCGATTATCGCCCGATCCCATGAAATTGGCGGCTATGCCCTTTGCCTCGACCATTTCCACGGCGGCTTCATAAAGGTCGCCGGCAATGGCTCCCGGTATGGCAATCTTTTTGATATGTTCCTGAAGGTCCAGCATGTGTTCGTGAGCCTCCACCAGCATCCGGGGCAGCCGGCCGATGGAAAAGATGCGGGTATGATCGCTGATGTACCCCTGCCAGGCAAACACGTAATCCAGCAAGATCGGTTCGTTGCGCTGAATTTTGCGGAATCCGGCGCCCTGGGCCACGGCCGGACTGACCGAGGCGCCCCCGGTGGGCGATGCCAGAAAACTGGGAACGGCTGCCGACGGCCCGGCCATGAGATGCCCGTAAAACATTTCGGCCCCGAACAGACGCATGCGCGCAATTCCCTGGTGGCCCAGGCGGCGGGCCTGGGCCTCGACCAGGCCGGCCAGTTCGATTTCCGTCATTCCCGGTTGCAGCAGATTCGGCATCATACCGGCCAGCCTGTCGGAAAAGGCCGCCGCCTGCCGGATCAGATCCAGTTCATAGGGCGATTTCACCGCGCGAAGGGTGCGAATCGAAACCGAGATATCCCTGATGTCGCTTTTTGGAAATAGTTTTCGATAGGAGAAGTAGTTGTTGGCCGGCAGCACATCCAGTTCCATTCCCAGGACGGCCGGCGGCTTCAGGCCGTGGGCGTCGATCAGCTCCGGCAATTTTTTGGGGCTTGCCAGGGGCAGAATGTTGGCCAGGGTCGATTCCTCTTGAGCCCGCTCCAGGCTTTTACGGACCATGAGAAGTGGGGGGCCTTCTGCCGGGACATAGAGATGGGCCTGCTGGATGGTACCGGAAAAATAGAACAGGTCGGTATTCTGCACGATCAGGGCGCCATCGATGCCTTTTTTTTGAAGGGATGCCTGAAGACCTTGGATGCGGGCATCGATTTCGGACGGCGGCGTAAGGGTTTGTTCCGGCAGCATGAAGTGTCAATCCTTTCCAAATGAGTACGATGGGACGGATGGAACCGGTTTCAGGAGCGAAAGTCGTTCAAAATAAAACCCGGTTCCGGTAAAAGTCAAGGGGGCCGTGAGCCGTTTTTAATCGACAAAGGCGGGGATAAACCCCACCACTACATTACGTCGGAGAGACGATGCTGTCTCTATATATGGCTGCTCTGTGCTCCCCCGACAGGCGTTCTTGAAAAGGCCGATGGGTTGATGTATGTTGGCGGTTCCATTGACTTGCGCCCAATGTTGCAACATTGGGGTTGTGTCCTGCATAAGAACCCATCGGTGCCGTCACCGAACCACAGGCCTCTATGACCGCATACTTCATTCGCCGTTTCTTGCTCGTCGTGCCAACCTTTGTCGGGATCACGGTTCTCATTTTCGTGATTACCCGCTTCGTGCCCGGCGGTCCCATCGAGCGGATCATCGCCCAGGCCCAGCAGCAGGCCCTGGAAGGCGGGGGGGGCGCTGCCGTATCCGAGACGATCCAGCGCCAACCCCTGTCCGACGACCAGATCGAACTGCTGAAACAGTACTACGGTTTCAACAAGCCCGCCCTGGTCAGCTACGCCCTCTGGCTGGGAAAAATCGTGCGCGGGGACCTGGGCACCTCCACCCGCTACTATGACCCGGTGTGGGAGATGATCCGGGACCGGATTCCCATCTCACTTTACTTCGGCCTGTTGACCATGGTGGCCATGTACGGGATCTGCATTCCTTTGGGCATTGCCAAGGCGATTCGTCATAAGAGCGTTTTCGACGACGCCTCGTCCGTCCTGGTTTTTATCGGCTATGCCATCCCCGGCTGGGTGGCCGGCATCCTGATGATCCTGCTGTTCGCCTCCCACTGGGAAGTGTTCCCCCTGGGAGAACTGGTCGGCGAGAATTTCGAAAACCTCTCGTTATGGGGCAAAGTGCTGGATCTGGCATGGCATACGGTGATGCCGCTGGCGGCCTACCTGATCGGCGCCTTCAGCTTCATGACCTTTCTGATGAAAAATACCCTGATGGACAACCTGGCCGCCGATTACGTCCGCACGGCCATGGCCAAGGGGCTCACCTTCAAGGGCGCCGTTTTCGGGCACGCCTTGAGAAACAGCCTGATCCCCATCGCCACCACGTTCGGCAACAACATCAGCGTGATTCTTTCCGGCTCTTTTCTGGTGGAGAAGGTATTCAATATCGACGGCATGGGACTGCTGGGATACGAATCCGTGGTGGAACGGGACTACCCGGTGGTCATGGGCGTACTGGCGATTTCCAGCATTCTGTTCCTGGTGGGCAACATTCTGTCCGACATGTGCGTGGCAGCCGTTGACCCGCGGGTGAAATTCGAATAGCGCAACGACCATGGCACTCAGTCCCCTGACCCTGAAAAAGCTGAAACGGTTTCGCGCCATCAAGCGCGGCTACTATGCTTTCGTGCTGCTGCTGGTCCTGATCCTGGGATCGCTGGGAGCCGAACTGCTCGTCAACAACCGCGCCCTGATCGTCCGTTACCAGGGCAATTGGTACTTCCCCACCTATGGCGATATCATCCCCGGAACGGTCTTCGGCCTGGCGTACGATTACGAGACCAACTACCGGCAGTTGGCCCAGCGTTTTTCTCAGGAGAAGGCGGGCAACTGGGTGCTTCTGCCGCCGGTGCCCTACAACCCATACGAGAACGATCTGCGGAAAGACAGCCTGCCGCCGGAACCGCCCTCGTTCCAACGGCGCCATTTTCTCGGGACCGACACCTCCGGCCGGGATGTGCTGGCCAGGCTGGTCTACGGGTTCCGCATCGCCATCTGGTTCTCCATTGCGCTGCTGGTGAGCACTTACGTGGTGGGCATCAGCGTCGGCTGCGCCATGGGCTACTACGGCGGGTGGTTCGACATTCTACTTCAGCGTATCATCGAAATCTGGTCGACGGTGCCGTTTTTGTATGTGGTCATCATCATCTCCTCCATCGTGGTTCCCAATTTCTGGTGGCTGATCGGCATCATGGTGATTTTCGGCTGGATGGGCATGACCTGGACCATCCGCACGGTGACCTACAAGGAGAAGGCCCGGGATTACGTGCTGGCGGCCAAGGCGCTGGGGGCCTCGGACCTGCGGATCATCTTCAGACACATTTTGCCCAACACCGTATCGCTGATTGTTACCTACATCCCTTTTTCCATCTCCGGCGGCATCGTGGCCCTGACCTCGCTGGACTACCTGGGGTTCGGCCTGCCGCCGCCCACGCCCAGTTGGGGAGAGCTGCTGCAGCAGGCCTGGGCCAACTTCAGCGCCTGGTGGTTGGGGTTCTCCGTGATTATCGCCATGGTTGTCACCCTGGTGGCCGTCACTTTCGTGGGCGAAGCGGTGCGCGAGGCCTTTGATCCCAAGATGCATACGGTTTATGAGTGATTTGAATCGAAACAAAATAATTATACCGGCAATAATCGCCATGCTGTTTTTCAGCATTGTCGTTGCCGGGTGCGCACCGGAAAAAGACCCTTCGGCAGCGGATGGGTCCGGGCAGAGGGACACAGAGACGGTTCAACCGGCACCCATGCCGGTGCGCGAGAGCCTGCCAGAGGACATCCAATGGCTCACCAACGAAAGCGACCCGGTTTTTGCCGATCCGGAAGCCCAGAAGGGCGGCACCCTGCACCTGGCCCTGGACTCGTTTCCGCTGACCTTCCGGGTGGTGGGCCCGGATTCCAACACCAGTTTTCGCAGTGCCATTCTCGGCAACCAGTTGAGCCTGACCGGCATCCATCCCAACACCCTGAATATCGTTCCCGAGCTGGCCACCCACTGGGCCTACGGCAGCGACAAGAAAACCATGTACTTCCGGCTCGATCCGGCCGCCCGCTGGTCCGACGGCGTGCCGGTCACAGCGGGCGACTTTGCCTACACCCTGGATTTCATGCGGTCCCCTTTCATCGTGGCGCCCTGGTACAACGATTACTACACCAACGAGATCGAGCGGGTGATCGTTTACGACGACCACACCCTGGCGGTGGTCAGTACCAAGGCCCAGCCGGATCTGCACCTGAAAATCAGCATCGGCCCGACCCCCCGGCATTTTTTCGATCCCCTGGATCAGGATTTCATCCGCAAGACCAACTGGTCCGTGGTGCCCAATACCGGCCCCTACCAGATCGACCGCTTCCGTAAGGGGCGCTACGTGCGCTTTGCACGCAAAAAAAACTGGTGGGCCAGGGACCGGCGCTATTTCAAGCACCGTTTCAACGTGGACACGGTGCTCTATAAGGTGATCCGCGATCCCAACCTCCAGTGGGAGTATTTCAAGAAAGGCAAGCTGGACGTCTATCCGGCCACCATCCCCAAGTACTGGCATATCAAAACGCGTACCCCCGTGGTGGAAAAGGGATACGTTCACAAAATGTGGTTTTTCAACGACACCCCCCAGTCGGCCATGGGCCTGTGGATGAACCTGGATCGCGAAATCTTCAAGGATATCAACCTGCGCTATGCCTTCGCCCATGCCATGAACGTGGAAAAGGTGATCACCCAGGTGCTGCGCAACGATTATTTTCGTTTGGAGAGCGCCTATGTAGGCTACGGCCCGTACACCGATACGAGTATCAGGGCGCGCCGCTACGACCTGGACAAGGTGAGAGAGTACATGACCCGATCGGGCTGGCAGCGAGGTCCCGACGGCATCTGGGCTAAAAACGGCCGGCGCTACAGCGTGGAAGTGGTCTACTACCGGGACGATCACACCCAGCGGCTGGTGGTTCTCAAGGAGGAGGCCCGCAAGGCGGGCATCGAACTGAACCTGCTCAAACTCGATCCGTCCACGGCTTTCAAGAAGATCCTCGAAAAGCGGCACGACGTGGCCTGGCTGGGGTGGAGCACGGGGATGCGTCCCCATTTCTGGGAGTTCTGGCATTCGGTCAACGCCCACAAGGGACAGACCAACAATGTGACCAACACCGATGATCCGGAGATGGACCGGCTCATCGATGCTTACCGCAATTCTTTGGACGAACAGGAGCGCATCGACCTGGCCCATCGCATCCAGCAGCGGGTACATGAGATCGGCGCCTATGTGCCCACTTTCATGGTGCCTTATTTCCGGGAGGTGTACTGGCGCTGGTGGCGGCTGCCGGACCCGCCGGCAACACGAACCTCGGGCAGTCTGTTCAGCGCGTTCGACAGTTCCAGCGGCGGCCTGTTCTGGTTCGATCCGCAATTGGCCGAGCAGACCCGCAAAGCCATGGCCGATGGCGTTGCTTTCCCTCCGGTGACGCTAAGGGACGAAACGTACAAACCATGAATGAGCACCGAACCATCCTGACCATCGACCGCCTGGTGGCTGCCTTCGACACCGAAAGCGGACGGGTGCAGGCCGTCGACGGCGTTAGCCTGGCCATCAAGTCCGGCAGCATTCTCGGGCTGGTGGGTGAGTCGGGCTGCGGCAAGAGCGTGACCGCCCTGTCCATCATGCGACTGCTACCCCGTCCGGCCGGGGTCATCGAGAGCGGCTCCATAAGCTTGAACGGAACGGATCTGGTTCAATTGCCGGCGGAAGAGATGCAGCGGATCAGGGGCGGAAGAATCGCCATGATTTTCCAGGAGCCCATGACGGCGCTGAATCCGGTCCATCGTATCGGCCGCCAGCTGCTGGAAGTATTCGAGATGCATCGTCCGGAGCTGGACGGCGACGACCGTTTCGCGGCTGCCGTGAATCTGATGCAGCGCGTGGGGATTCCCGAAGCCCGGGAACGCATGGCGGCCTATCCCCATCAGATATCCGGCGGTATGCGGCAGCGGGTGATGATCGCCATGGCCCTGGCCGGAAAACCGGATGTGCTCATCGCAGACGAACCGACCACGGCGCTGGATGTCACCATCCAGGCCCAGATCCTGGATCTGATCCTGGACCTGCAGAAAGAGACCGGTATGGCCGTGATCTTCATTACCCATGACCTGGGCGTCATCGCCCGGATCTGCGAGGATGTGGCCGTGATGTACGCCGGGCAGATTGTCGAATCCGCGCCGGTAAGGGCGCTATTCAAAGACCCGCAGCATCCGTATACCCAGGGCCTGCTGGCCGCCATGCCGAGGCTTACATCGGCGGCCAAGCGCCCCTTGCCCATCATCCGGGGGACTGTGCCCGCGCTGGACCAATTGCCTCCGGGCTGCCGGTTTCAGAACCGTTGCCCCCATGTGATGGACCAATGCAAAAAGAAATTGCCGGAACCGGTGCAGGTAGACGACACGCACTGGGCCCGCTGTTTTTTACTGGAGGCCCATGACGGCATCGACAAACAATAACGAGGCGCTGCTTCAGGTGGAAAACCTGAAAATGCACTTTCCCATCCGTGGCGGCGTGCTGCGCAGAAAGGTGGGCGCGGTTTACGCGGTGGACGGGGTATCCCTAACGGTGGAAAACGGCCAGACGCTGGGGCTGGTAGGGGAATCCGGCTGCGGAAAGACCACCGTGGGGCGCTGCATCCTGCGGCTGCTGAAGCCCACGGACGGAAAGGTGGTGTTTCAGGGAAAAGATCTGCTCACCGCCGACGGCAGCGCCATGAGAAAAAGCCGCCGCCAGCTGCAGATGATCTTCCAGGACCCGTTCGAGTCCCTCAACGCGCGCCATACGGTGGGCGATATCCTGGCCGAGCCCTTTTTGATCCACGGCATGGGCGACAGCCGGCAGCGTCGGCAGGCCGTGGGCGAACTGCTGGAGCGGGTGGGATTGGCCGACGATGCCAGCAACCGATTTCCCCACGAGTTTTCCGGCGGCCAGCGGCAGCGCATCGGCATCGCCCGGTCTATCGCCCTGAAGCCCAAGCTGGTGGTCTGCGACGAGCCGGTGTCGGCCCTGGATGTTTCCATTCAGTCCCAGATTCTCAACCTGCTGCTGGAATTGCAGCGGGAGATGGGGCTAAGCTACCTGTTCATCGCCCATGACCTGGCCGTGGTCAAACACGTGTCCGACCGCATTGCCGTCATGTATCTGGGACGGATCGTCGAATATGCGACGGCCGAAACGCTTTACGAAAGCCCGCTGCATCCCTACACGCAAGCGCTCATCGCAGCCATCCCCGATCCGGACCCGGACAGACGGGATGCACCGCAGCCGGTGCTGCAGGGCGATGTGCCTTCTCCCATCCACCCGCCGGCGGGATGCCATTTCCATCCCCGCTGCCCCTATGCACGCTCCCGCTGTAAAACCGAATCCCCGATTTTGGCGCCATACCCGCAACCCGGCAACGACCACCTGGCGGCTTGTCATTATGCCGGCCGGCTGGAGGAGAAATAAAGGGCGTTTATTGGTAGCATTCCGGAAGGGTATATTTAGCCAGCATCGGCCCTGCTGAATTCTCCATACGGCAGAATAAGGTGGGCACGGTCCGCTGGTTCAGGGCCATTTCAAGTTCGCGGTCCTGGTCGTAAATATCTTCCCGGAAGTTGATCTCTCCCGATGGTCCCATCCAGGCGGTAAAATAGACCAGATGAACCGGGATAGACTCTTTGAGGACGACGATCCTGTGTTGGCCGCTGTGGACGGTTTCTTCCAGGCTGTTGAGATTCCGGGACTGGTCGCGCAGCAGATACCGGGCCAATTCAAAGGGAGATTCGAGCCTTACGCATCCGTGCGAAAAACTGCGGCGGTGCTCCTCGAAGAGGGATTTTGCCGGCGTGTCGTGAATATAGACAGCCTGGCTGTTGGGGAAAATGAACTTCACCTGGCCCAGGGCGTTGATTGCCGAAGGATCTTGGCGCAGGCGGTAAGGGAAATAATTTTTGGAAACCCCTTCCCAGGCGATGGATTCCGGGTCGATGGGAGATGCCGTTTCATCCCAGCTGTCAAACACCTTGATCCCCTGCCGGACCAGGTATTCGGGGTCCTCTTTGATCTTCGGCAGGATTTCCTTCCTGGCGATTTTTGTCGGAACATTCCAATAGGGGTTGATCTCCAGATAGGTCAGGCGGCCGGAAAGGTTGGGGGTCTGGTGGTTCGGCCGGCCGACGATCACGCGAATGCGTTGGATCACCCGGTCGTTTTCCACAATATTCAGCGTGTAATCGGGGATGTTGACCAGCAGGTAGCGCTGGCCGAAACTGTCCGGGTACCAGCGACAGCGTTCCATATTCAATTTCAACTGCGCGATGCGCCTTTCGACGGGAACGTTCAGTACAGCCAGCGTCTTTTTGCCAACCACGCCGTCGGGCTTCAGTCCATGACGATCCTGGAAACGCATGACCGCTGCTTCCAGGTCGGCATCGAAGTAATCCGCGACCTCCGGCGTACAGGGGGGGATATCCCCGGTGGCGAACAATCGGCTGCGCAGCACCGCTATGCGTGGATTTCGATCCTCCCGTCGCAGGGAGGGGCCGGCCTCGATGGGCTCCCACCCGCCACGCGAACGGATCCGTTCATATTGCTGCAGCGCCGCTTTCAGACCGGCATACGCGGGCTGTCCGGGGGGCAGTCCATTTAGAAAATCCCACAGATAACCGGCATTGAACGCTGCCGCCAACTCGCTAGGGAAATCCCGATCCGGCAGCTGTCGGTCACTGACCCAGGGCACGTCAAGGGACTGCGGCGCAACGCGACCCCGGGAAAGATCGGCGGCATAGCGGAGCAGAGCGTCGGTGAGCATCATATCCATCTGAACGGCAGGAGACGGTCGCATCGCCTCCAATGGCTCGGTCAATCCCATGGGCAGGCTGCCCGGATTTGCCGCCTGCGGCGGAAAATACGCCTCCGGTGCGAGGCCGTTTTCCGAGGCATTTCCCATTATCTGCAGAAGGCTTTCACCCTGCGGGGTGAGGCCATCGGTGTCCATCCACACCATCCGATAACCGATCAGGCGGTAGAATCGCGCCACCGGGTTCCAGAGTTTGTCCGCGGCGGTATCCGGGGCGGAAACGAAATGCGGGGCCATCGCTTCCAGCAGTCGCTTCAGTTCGGTTGTCTCCTGAAGATGCGGTGCCCCCGCCATCACTGTCAACGGTGACAGGAGAAGCGCGGCCGCCAGGAGAAAAATGACATTATGCCTGAAAAACTTCATTGACGATCCGATCATTGGTTGCGGGATACGCTCTGACCCGAATGACCAGCGGGCAATGCAACAAGTGCCGTGGCGAATCCCCGGGATGAAACCGTTACCGCCCTTATATCTATTCTAGTGCCCATGATGGTATTCGGCAACGTTAAAAATGCGGATGCGATGCATGACCGCTTCTCTTTCCCTTTAGCGCCTGAATCCGAATCCAAGCGTTAAAATCTGATCTTTATCAAGAACCGGACCAAACTGGTGTTTGGACGGATCGAATTGTATTTTGAAATAAAATCAGTATGAACGGCTTCCGTCAGGCCACAATGCGCCTGGCGGCATGTTGGGAAATGGCAGTCGTTTTTCCTAATTTTTAGGTAATTCACGCCACAGTTGCATGGGTCAGACCGCCGGATTGCCCTCTTTTTGGCTTGACAAGCTTGTAACTATTATATAGCTATTTTGTAATTATGTTATAGCCTGATCGTTGCGGAAGAAACCGAAACCATTTCCCGATTCGTAAGTTTTTGGGTTATTCAGGGCCGGCGATGACCACCCCCGAACAGCAAACCCGTCAGAAGAAAAACGGCGACGAGTCGGCAACTTCCCCTACGCCCGCCAAGACCGAATTCAGGATTTTCGGGGAGGAGATGATCGAAAAGCGCGTCAAGACCAGCGGGAAAACCGGAAGGATCTATCTGCCCGGCGACTGGGTGGGTAAACAGGTGAAAATCGTTCGCATCGACTGAGGCAAAGAGATCGATGCCGAGGGAATAAACCATGAGGTACGCAGAAACAGGGTATCATTTGGAAATCGATCTGACCCGCGGAAACATCGAGCGGGTGGCGACGGACCCCAAGGATACCGAACTGTATCTGGGCGGGCTGGGCACCAATGCCAAGATCATGTGGGATCGGGTGCCCCCCGAAGTCGATGCGTTTTCGCCCGACAACCTGCTGATCTTCGCCGCCGGCCTGTTGTGCGGTACACCGGCCACGGGCTGCAACCGTACCATCGTAACCACCATCTCCCCGCAGACGAAATTGCTGGCTTTTTCCATGATGGGCGGATTCTGGGCGCCCGAATTGAAATACGCCGGCTATGACAAGGTGATCCTGCGGGGCAAATCCCCGGACCTGGTCTACATATGGATCAAGGACGACAAGGTGGAAATCCGCGACGCCAGCCATCTTGCGGGCAAAGGGGCCGTGGAGACGGCCAGCCTGATCTGCGAGGAACTGAAGGAGCCCAAGGCCCAGGTGGCCGCCATCGGCCTGGCCGGCGAGAACCGGGTCTTTTTTGCCTCCATCGAGCAGGGCCGCTCCAGCGCCAGCCGACAGGGCATCGGGGCCGTGATGGGCGACAAAGGGGTCAAGGCCATCGCCGTGCGCGGAACCCGTGACATTCACCTGGCCCGCCCGGCCGACTTCATGGCGCTTTGCAGCGAGGTGCTCGAATACATCAAGTTCCGCAACGAAAACCCCATACCGGGCGTCATGCCGATTCTGGCGGGCCTGGGATCGCCCCAGGAGATGAAGGTCCATGACGAGAAGTGGCATACCGAGAATTTCATGTGGGGCAATTCCAGAGAGCGCCGCAAAGAATTCTGGAACGAGGAGATCGCCCGGGACTGGACCCAAACCATGGAGGACATGCGCACGCGCCTGATCAGCTGCTACAACTGCCCTATGACCTGCGGCGCCACCATCTCCCCGCCGGGCAAGCCGACCTACATGATGAAATGCTTTTCCAAGCTGACGTACACCATGGCGGCCTACTCGAACCTGGAATTCGGCCTGGGGATCGCCCAGAGCGCTACCGAGTACGGGGTGGACGGCTTTTCGGCCCCCCAGGTAATGGCCTTTGCCCTGGAGCTGCTGGAAAACGGCATCCTGTCGGACGACGACTTCCCGGGCATGCCGGAAGACAGCGAAGGCCGCTTTCATTGGCTGCTGGACCGCATCGTCCGGCGGGAAGGCATCGGCGACGTGCTGGCCGACGGCACCTACTGGGCGGCCAAAGCGATTGGCAACGGGGCCGAAGCATACGCCCACAACAACATCAAGAAGCACGAGCAGCTGCCCCTCAAGCTTTCCATGCTCAATCCCATCTATTTTCTGATGTACGCCACCGGCGAGAAGATGAACATCACCCAGATCGAAGGTCAGTTTCCCCAGGCGCCCTATCCCAAACCAGAGCATCGGGAAGCCTTTGTAAAGGACTGGTTCCAAGTGCCCCACGAGAAGTTCAAGCAGTATTTTCTGGACTGGGAGCCCCGCGGCGAAAAATCGATTCCCTATTTCCCCACGCCCGAGATGTGCTGCGACATCGTCGACTGGCAGGAGCGCATGCACTACATCGACGACGCCCTGGGCATGTGCGCCGGACTCTCTTCTTTCCCGCTCAAGCCGCCCTACCACATCCACAACTACCCGAAATTCATCTCTGCCGGAGCCGGCATCGAGATGGATGAAGAGAAGTTGACCCGGGCCGCCAAGCGCTATCGCACCCTGGTGCGGGCCATTAACACCAGTCGTGGGCTGCGCCGCAAGGATGACCGGCCCCCTGAAAACCACTGGAAAAAGCGCTTCCCCGAACTGGAAAAAGAACTTCTGGACACCTACTACGCTTTCAAGGGCTGGAATGAGCAGGGGATCCCCACCAAGGAATCCCTGCACGATTTAGGGTTGGACTACGTGTACGAGGAATTCGAGAAACGGGGCATCTACTCGAAAACGGCCGAGCCGCCTACCCCAAAAGATCCGGTTGAACCGGGCGGGGAGGTGTAGCCATGGCCACCGAAAAAAAGATCGTCAAGACCATCAAAATCAACGCCGACCTGTGCAACGGCTGCCGGGCCTGCGAGATGATCTGTTCGGCTTTTCACGCCCAGCCCAAATACTCCAGCAACAATCCGGCGCGGGCCCGCATTCGCGTGCTGCGGCATCCGCTGCAGGATATCTACGTGCCGGTCTATGCCGGCGAGTCCGCCGGAGCCGAGTGCGCGGGTCGGGACAAGTATATCATCGACGGCAAGGAGTACGACGAGTGCGCCTTCTGCCGGGCGCCGTGTCCCTCCAGGGCCGATTTCAAGGAGCCCGATTCCGGGCTGCCCCTGAAATGCGACATGTGCGAAGGCGAAGAGGAGCCCCTGTGCGTCAAATGGTGCATCACGGACGCCTTGGTCCTCGAAGAGCGGGAGGAAGAAGTTGAAGTGGCGGCCGAACAGGAGGATCTGGATATGGGCCTCGAATCCCTGGCCGAGAAGTATGGGCTGGAGAAGGTTGTCGACGCAGTGGCCAGGATGGCTATGGCGAAAAAAGGCTGAAAAGGAAACCATCGATTCGTGGAGACGGTAGCCGACTATAAAGAGATCGTCGACGAGATCAAGGCCAATGGCGGCGAGAACTTCACCCGCTGCTATCAGTGCGGGTTGTGCGATGCGGTCTGCCCGTGGAACCGGTTGATCGATTTCAGCATGCGCAGGGTCGTCCGGCAGGCGACCTTCGGCATGACCGATATCGAGAGCGAGGATATCTGGCGCTGCACGACCTGCGGACTTTGCCCCCAGCAGTGCCCCCGGGATGTGGGCCAGATCGATTCGGGCATTTCCCTGCGCCGGCTGGCCACGGAATATGGCATCTTTCCCAACGCCGTCAAACCGCTGCGGTCGGTCAGCGCCAGTTTGAGCGGGGCCGGCAACCCCCTGGGAGAAGATCGGCAGGCCCGGGGGGACTGGGGCAAGGAGCTTTCCGTCAAACCCTTTGAAGAGGGGATGGCGCTGCTCTATTTTTCCGGTTGCTACCTCAGTTACGACCCCCGGTTGAAAAAGGTCGCCCGGGCCACCGCCACGATTCTCAACAGCGCCGGCATCGACTACGGCATTCTGGGCAGCCGGGAGAGCTGCTGCGGCGAGAGCATTCGCAAAACCGGCAACGAAGAACTGTTCAAACGCCTGGCCCGGGAAAACATCAAGGCTTTCGTCGACAGCGGCGTGAAGAAAATCCTGGTCTCTTCCCCGCACTGCTACCATACCTTCAAGAACGAATACCCCGAATTCATGGTGCACTTCGACGTGGTGCATGTGGCCCAGTTCCTGGCGCAGCTTATCGATGACGGGCGGCTGGTTTTTTCCGGCGAATACGCCCGCACGGTTACCTATCATGACCCCTGCTACCTGGGGCGCCACAACGGCGTCTACGACGAACCCCGCAGGGTCCTTGCGCAGATACCCGGCCTGACGCTGGTGGAACTGCCCGAATCCCGGCAGACCAGCCTCTGCTGCGGGGGTGGCGGCGGCCGCATCTGGATGGAAACCGTCAAGGGCGAGCGCTTTTCCGATCTGCGGGTGGCGCAGGCCGTCGAAACCGGTGCCGAGGTGCTGGCCACGGCCTGCCCCTACTGCATCGCCAATTTCGAAGACAGCCGCCTGGCCTTAAAGGATGAAAACGCGCCGGAGATCAAGGATATTACGGAGATTGTGGCGGAGGCAATATAATTGGTGGCAGGGAATTTTATCCAGCTATTAAATGACAAATCCCAAAATCCAAATCACAAATAAAAAACAATGAACAAATTCCAAATTTCAATTCAGCGGTGTTTGGTCCTTTTTGAAGATTGAATATTGGAATTTATTTGAGATTTGGTGCTTGTAGTTTGTTATTTCAAGGCTTGAATCGAGCAATTCCTTACAAGCAATTGCTTCCGGTACGACAACAAAAGGAAAGACTGCTGTGGAAAACCAAATGATCGCGCAGTTGTGTCAGACATGGGGAAAGGACCGGTTCGGGGACGTCATGGTAGTCGGCGGCGGGATCAGCGGCATCCAGGCCTCCCTGGATCTGGCCACCGCCGGTTTCAAGGTCTACCTGGTCGAAAAATCTCCCGCCATCGGCGGCCACATGGCGCAGTTGGACAAGACCTACCCGACCAACGACTGCTCGATGTGAATCCTGTCGCCTAAACTGGTCGAGGTCGGCCGGCATCCTAACATAGAGGTTTTCTCCTACACCGAGGTCGACGGTGTCGAGGGAGAGGCCGGCGACTTTACGGTCACGCTGACCAAGAAGCCGCGCTACATCATCGAGGAGAAGTGCACGGGCTGCACCACCTGCGTGGAGTACTGCCCGGTGGAGTACCCGGATCGTTTCAATCAGGACATCTCCAGCAACAAGGCGGTGCACATTTACTTTGCCCAGGCCATTCCGTTGATCGCCTATATCGATGAGAGCTGCCTCTACCTCAAAGAGAAGAAGTGCCGCATCTGTGAAGGGGTGTGTCAAAACGACGCCATCGACCTGCATCAGACGCCGCAGAAACTGGAAATCAACGTGGCGGCCATCGTCCTGGCGCCCGGCTACGATGTGTACGACCCGTCTGTCAAGGGCGAATATGGCTACCGGCGGTTGGCCAACGTGGTCACCAGCATGGACTACGAGCGGCTGATGTGCGCCACCGGCCCTTACGAAGGCGAAATCCTGCGCGGTTCCGACAAGGCGCATCCGGGCAACGTGGCCTGGATCCAGTGTGTGGGCTCCCGGCGGGTCACGAAAGGGGACAACAGCTACTGCTCGGCCACCTGCTGCACCTACACCCAGAAACAGGTGATCCTGACCAAGGACCACGATGCCGAAACCGCCTGCACCATTTTCCATAACGACGTGCGTTCCTATGGCAAGGGATTCGAGGCCTATTACCAGCGCGCCCAACAGCTCCCCGGCGTGCGGTTTATCCGCAGCTATGTCTCCATCGTGGGCGAAGACCCGGAAACCAAAAACGTCATCGTCCGCTACGCCACCGAGGCCGACGGCGTCAAGGAGGAAAACTTCGACATGGTCGTTCTGTCCGTGGGATTGGGGCCGCCCGCCGATTACCGGGGGCTGGCCGACACCTTCGGCATCGCGGTCAACGAACACGGGTTCTGCCGGATCGATTCGTCCAATCCCATGGCGACCTCGCGGCCGGGGATTTTCGTGAGCGGCGCCTTCCAGGGGCCCATGGACATCCCCGAATCGGTGTTTACCGCCAGCGCCTCCGGTTCCCAGTGCGGGCAGCTGCTCGACTACCGGAGGGGCAAACTGACCCGGGCCAAGGTCTATCCGCCGGAAAAAGATGCCGCCGGGCAGACCCCGCGCATCGGTGTGTTTGTCTGCCATTGCGGCACCAATATCGGCCGGGTGGTGGATGTGCCGGCCACGGTCGACTATGCCCTGACCCTGCCCAATGTGGTCCACACCCAGGAGCAGCTTTTCTCCTGCGCGACCAACTCCATGAAAGAGATCGTCGACACCATCGTGGAAAAAGATCTCAACCGGGTGGTGGTGGCCGCCTGCAGCCCAAGGACCCTGGAGCCCCTTTTTCGGGACACCCTGCGCGAGGCGGGCATCAATCAATACTACTACGACATGGCCAATATCCGCGAGCACTGCTCATGGTGCCATTCCAAGGAGAAGGAGGCCGCCACCCGCAAGGCCAGGGACATTACCCGCATGTCGGTGGCCCGGTCGGCGGCTTTAGAGCCGCTGCAGGAGTTCGACCTGCCGGTCAACAAGGCGGCCCTGGTGGTCGGCGGCGGACTGGCCGGCATGACCTGTGCGCTCTCCATTGCCGACCAGGGACACGAAGCCTACCTGCTGGAAAAGCAATCCGAACTGGGGGGCACGGCCCGGCGGATTCCGTCTACCCTGGACGGACAGGATGTGCGGGCACTGGTGGATGAGCAGGTGCAGCGCGTGTACCGTCACCCTTTGATTCACGTCTACCACGAGGCCGTCATCACGGAGGCCACCGGCTATGTGGGCAATTTCGTCACCCGCCTGACCTCCGAAAGGGGACCGGCGGCCATCGAACACGGCGCTGTGGTCATCGCCGTGGGCGCCGAAGAGTACAAGCCCACCGAATACCTGTACGGGGAGAACGAAAGGGTGGTCACCCACCTCGAACTGGGCGAGCGGATGGCAGCCAAAGACGAAACGGTCACCGGGGCCCAGAGCGTGGTGATGATTCAGTGCGTCGGCTGTCGCAACGAGGACCGCAATTACTGCAGCCGGGTATGCTGCGGCCACAGCATCAAAAATGCCCTCAAACTCAAGGACCTCAATCCCGGGATGGACGTCGCCATTGCTTTCCGGGACATGCGGACCTACGGGTTCAATGAGGAGTACTACCGCGAGGCGTCCCAAAAAGAGATCCGCTTCATCCGTTGGACCCCGGAAGAACCGCCCCGGGTGGAAGCGGCCAAAAGCGCCGGCCGGCCGGTAGTGCGTGTGGTGCTCCGCGATCCCATTTTAGGGCAGCAGCTGGCCATTGACGCCGATCTGCTGGTCCTGGCCGCAGCCATCGTGCCCGCCTCCAGCGCGCAGGAGATTGCCCGTTTTTTCAAGGTGCCCCTGGGGCCGGACGGTTTTTTCCAGGAGGCCCACGTCAAGCTCAGGCCGGTGGAGTTTGCCGCCGACGGGGTCTTTTTGTGCGGCATGGCCCATTATCCCAAGCATATTCCCGAGGCGATCAACCAGGCCTATGGAGCCGCCGGGCGCGTCCTGACCCTGCTTTCCCACGATATTGTCACCGTTTCCGGATCGGTTTGCGAGGTGGCCGAGAAAAGATGCATGGGCTGCGGCGCCTGCGTCGAGGTCTGCACCTATGGCGCCATCGAGCTGCGCAAAACCAAGCAGGGCAAGAAGGCCATCGTCAATCCGGTGATCTGCAAGGGCGACGGTCTGTGCAACGCGGTCTGTCCCACCGGCGCCATCGTTTTAAAGCATTTCACTGACCGGGAGATCTGGGGACAGGTCGATGCCCTGACAAACGAGGAGCAGAACTCTTTTCAACGAGAGAAATCGGAAGCAGAGTCCGCCGTTTCCAGATGAGCGGCAACCACAGGAGATAGCGATCGATGTCTGTCGGACACTTGTTTACTCCCAGGATCATCGGGTTTGTCTGTCATTGGTGAGCGTACGGGGCAGCTGACCTGGCTGGAGTTTCCAGACTACAATATACACCGGATATCCGGCTCGTCCGGGTGATGTGTTCGGGCCGGGTGGACCTCGCCCATATCCTGCGGGCCTTTGCCAACGGCGTGGACGGCGTCTTTGTCGGTGGCTGCCGGTTGGGGGAGTGCAACTACATCACCCATGGCAACTTCCACGCCCTCAACCTTGTGCTGCTGGCCAAAAAGATCCTGGCCCGCATCGGCCTGGACCCCGAGCGATTGCGGGTCGCCTTCATGTCCGCCGGCGAAGGCAACCGCTTTGCAGAGGTGGTGGACGATTTTACCAAAACGGTCAAGGCGATCGGGCCATTGGGGCAAGCCGAGGGCCTGGACCAGAATTCTTTGGACGCTGAACTGGTCGAGGTTTCCCGGCTGGTGCCCTACATCAAGATCGAAAAACATGCCAAGCTGACCGCCCGTCTTGAAAACGAATCCGAGTACGCCGACCATTTTACCGATGAGGAGATCGATCAACTGCTCGGCGAAGTGGTCTCCTACTATATCGACCCGGAGAAATGCCAGGCCTGCATGATCTGCCGGCGCCGCTGCCCGGTGGATGCCATCGACGGCGGCAAAAACCGCATTCACGTGATCGACCAGGACCGCTGTATCAAATGCGGCACCTGCCTGGATGCCTGCCCTTCCCGGTTCGGGGCGGTCGATAAAATCGTCGGCACGCCGGTGCCGCCTTCTCCGGGTCCGGATAAACGTGTGCTGGTGAGGAAATCCACCGCCGGAATTCAACGATAACCTGAAGAACCAAGCGTTGCACGATCCGGTCCGCCCTTTTCGGGGTACGGCTGAAGCAACGTTTGACGGCCAAATTGTGATGGACTCATAAAAATTCGCATATCCGACGAACTCGTAAAAAGCTTTTTCAGACCATCTGTGGCCACACACCCGAAAGGAAGTGGTGGAGTCGTGGTAGCGGCTTCCAGCCGCGATTTAGTCGGTAATCATCGCGGCGGGGACGCCGCTCCCACGAAAAACTGCGCCTGAACAGATATCACTTTCTTAGAAGGCCGATATCGGCGTTACGCTCATCCCCCTCTGACAGCTACCACCAAACCCTTCCATGCCGGTGAAGTAGCACCGGCGGAGCCAAAATCCATCCGAAATCGTCAGGTGCTCCCTTGAAATGATGAATTGTCGCGTCTGCTGGCAACACCAAACGGTTTGACAGCTTCGTGTCCGGTAAGCTATGTTCTCTTCCTGAACTGCGTTGATGACCGGATATGGTTCCGAATTCTTTTTCGAGTTCGGATTTACCGCTGAGGAAGCGTTCCCATGTCATGAAATTTCAGCACCTGTTCACCCACCAATCCATCCGCAACAAACTTTTAATCAGCTATTTCAGTGGCTTCGTCGTCGCCCTGCTGATCGGCAGCCTAGTGATCTATTTTTTTCTGCGCACCACCTTGCGGACCAATATCGAAAACGAACTCAAGGGCAGCACCACCTCCATACTCAACCTGGTGCGCACCTCGGCGACCATCTCCCTGAAAAATTACTTGCGCGCCATCGTCGAAAAGAATCATGACATCGTCAAGCAGATCCACCAACAGGTCCAGCTGGGTCTGCTGTCCGAACCCGAGGCTAAAAAACGCGCTGCCATTTTGCTGCTCAGCCAGAAGATCGGCACATCGGGCTATATATACTGTCTTGACAGCCAGGGGGTTCTCCAGGTCCACCCCAAGCCCGCCCTGCTCGGGGTCAACATTTCCGACTATTCCTTTGCCCGGGATCAGAAGCAGCGCAAGTCCGGCTACCTGGAGTATGACTGGCGCAATCCGGACGAAAAGGAAGAGCGCCCCAAGGCGCTGCAGATGACCTTTTTCGAGCCTTGGGATTGGATCATCTCCGCTTCGGCCTATCGCGAGGAGGCCAACCAGCTGGTCAACGTCGACGATTTCCGCCACACCATCCTCTCCATGCGCTTCGGCCGTACCGGCTACTCCTATGTGATGAACTCGAAGGGGAATCTGATCATCCATCCTCAGTTGGAGGGTCAGAACATCAGTGCCGAAACCGATGCGGGCGGCAGGCGGTTCATTCGTGAAATATTGGAGCGCCGCAGCGGCACGATCACTTACCCATGGAAAAATCCCGATGAGCAATCGTCTCGTCAGAAGCTGGTCATCTTCAACTATATCCCCGAACTCGACTGGATCGTGGCCTCCTCCAGTTACATGGATGAGTTTTACGCTCCCTTGAAAACCCTGCGAGACCTGATGCTGGCAGGGTGCATGCTTTCTCTTTGTCTGTTCATCCTCATCACCCTCAAGATCAGCGCCGCGATCACTTCGCCCCTCAAGGAACTGGAAAGCAAATTCAACCATGGCGCCACCGGTGATTTCTCCATCCGCATGCACCACGAGGCCAAGGATGAAATCGGGCAGCTGGCTGATTATTTCAATACCTTCATGCAGCAATTGGAGATCTACCACACGAACCTGAACAGGGAGATCCAGGAGACCGAACGCCTCGAACGAGAGGTGATGAACATCAGCGAGAAGGAACGCCTCAACATCGGACGCGACCTGCACGACGATTTGGGTCCCCACCTGATCGGTATCGAAGTGCTGGTCAAGGTTCTCCAGAGCAAGTTACGGGAACAGGGGCTGCCTGAGAATGAACTGGCGGGCAAGATCCGCAGCCTCACCAAGGAGGCCATCGGAAAAACCCGCGCCCTGGCCAGGGGGTTGTGTCCGGTTACCATTGATTCCCAAGGATTGAGAAATTCTCTTGAAGAACTGGCTCACAACGTAGAGACTTTGTTTCGTATCGATTGTCAGCTCGATTGCAACTGCCCGGTAGAGTTCCCCGACAACACCATCGCCACCCATCTTTACTACATCCTGCACGAGGCGATCCACAATGCCATCAAACACGGTCAGGCCCGGCTCGTAACCATCCGCATCCGGCAGTATGAAGGCCGCTATCGCCTGATCGTCGATGACGACGGCGTCGGCATCGATATCCATCAGCGTCTTCCCCCCGACGGCGTGGGCATGGGGCTGCGCATCATGAGCTTCCGCGCCAAGAAAATAGGCGCCCGCCTGGAGGTCGGAGCCCCTGCGGGGGGCGGCACCCGGATTCAGATCGATTTCTATGAGAGCGCAAAAACGGAGGTGCAACCAGCCGACCCGGTGACGCCGGCCACGGTCCAGGGGACCGTCACCGAGCCGCCGCTGCTTCCATCCCGGCCGATGGAGAACTGATATGAACGCTGCGAAGACGACCCGCATTCTGGTGGTCGAGGATCATCCGGTCTTTATTTTCGGACTCAAGGAGCTTCTCCATCAGGAGCAGGACCTGAGGGTCTGCGGCCAGGCCCAGAGTGTGGGCGAGGCCTGGGACAAGATCGAGAACCTGGCGCCCGACATGGTCATCGTCGACATTACGTTGAAGGGCCGCAACGGCATCGAGCTGATCCGCGACATCAAAAAGCACCATAAACACCTGCCCGTATTGGTGCTTTCCATGCACGCCGAGTCCCTTTTTGCGGAGCGCGCCCTCGAGGCGGGGGCGCGGGGCTATATCGTCAAGGAAGAAGCCTCCGACAGTATTGTGGGGGCGATCCGCTGTGTCCTTAACGGGGAGATCTATGCCAGCCCCAAACTGATGAAAACGATTCTCAACCGAATCGTGACCCAATCCGATACCCGCCAGTCGCCTTTAAAGGTTCTCACCGACCGGGAGCTGGAGGTCTTTTACGCCATCGGCATCGGCATGTCCTCGCGTCAGATCGCCAGCAAGCTGAACCTCAGCATGAAGACCATCGGCACCTATCGCGAACGGATCAAGGAGAAACTGGGGCTCGCCAACGCCAACGAACTGATCCGCTATACCGTCCGCTGGATCGAACGCCACCCCGAATTGAAGATCACCTTTCTGGGGGATGATGGGTCCACCGGATAGCGACCCGGGCTGATCGGGACCGGCGTCGAAGTCTGCGCCGAAACCGGCGGTGCCCCCGTTTGTACGAATTCCCTTCATCCATGTCGGCCTGTTTGTAGGTGCGGAACCTACAAATCCGTACACAATAACCTACAAAACAAATAGCCCCGCACCGATTGTCCTCGTTTTGTCCCTTTCATATAGTCAGGCGCAATCGCTGAATCTTCTTCATCATTTTTGGTCGCATTCAATAACAAGTAAAAGTCTGAAAGGGGGTGAAGACGCCGTAAATCGGACGTCGTAGGTCGCTTATTGTACATCGACACAAGGGATCGGGAGCGGCGCTGCAATTTCAACACAAACTACAGCTACAGCGGGAGGTGGATTTATGCAAGGTACCACTTGGGTTTACATCATGCTCGGCCTGTACATCATCTACTGCTTTTATTGGGGCCTGAAAGGCTATTTCACCGAAAAAACCTCGTCGGGATACGCCATCGCCGGCCGGTCGATTCCCTTTTTCGCCTTTTTGATGGCCTCCACGGCGGCCTCCTTCTCCGGCTGGACCTTCATCGGCCATCCGGGCGCCATCTGGAAGTTCGGGCTGGCCTATGCGTTTGCCTCTTTTTATGTCATCACCATCCCTATTACAGGAACCTTTTTTTCCAAACGCACCTGGCTGATGGGCAAACGCTACGGCTTCATCACGCCCGGAGATATGTACGCGTACTACTATAACAGCGAAGCCATTCGCTGGCTGGTTGTCCTCGCGGCCGTGCTGTACGCCGTGTTCTATTCCGCCCTGCAGCTCATGGCGTCGGCTGCCCTGTTTAACGTCATCTGCGGCGTACCCATTACGATGGGCGCGCTTTTCATGGGCTTCATCGTCTGGTTTTACGTGTGCACCGGCGGTCTGAAAGCGTCCACCTGGGTGGGCGTGATCCAGTTTATCCTGCTGGTCGGCGGGATCATCATCCTCGGTTTTTACGTGATCAATGCACCCCACTTCGGCGGGTGGAGCGGATTCTCGGCCAAACTGTACGCCTTGGAGGACAAATTCCTCCAGGTGCCCAAAATCATCGACTTATCTTTACGGGGCCAAGGCTGGACCTCCATTTACATCCTGACGTATATGTTCGCGCTGATGGGCATCCAATGCTCTCCGGCGTTCACCATGTGGACCTTCGGCATCAAGTCTCCGAAGCCGCTGGCCTGGCAGCAGGCCTTCATGTCCACTTTCGTGGTCGGCTTCTCGCTTTTTTTCTTCGCCACCTTTCAGGGCATGGGCGCCAAAATTCTCCAGGTGGCCGGTGTGGGCAAGTTCGCCGCCATCACCAGCGACAAGGTCGTGGTACCCCTGCTGATGCAGGAATTTCTACCGCCCTTTATGCTGGGCATCGTCTTCGTTGGCGCCATCGCCGCGATCCATTCCACGGCGGCGCCATATATCGGGACGGGCGGCTCGATCCTGCTGCGGGACGTCTATTGGCGCTACGTGAAGAAGCAGAATGCTTCGAACGCTGAGCAGATCTGGGTCAACCGGGTGCTGGCCACAGTCCTGATCATCGCCGCCTTGGGCGTGGGGCTGACCTCCAAGGCTGCCCTGGTGATCCTCGGCGCCTTGGCCACCTGTTTCGGGTTCATCATGTATATCCTGCTGGCCGGCTGCCTGTGGGGCTTCCGGTTTCCGACGATCGGCGCCATTCTGGGCATGATCTCGGCCATGATCTCCATTTTCGTCACCTACAAAATTATTCCGAAGCCCCTCTCCATGCATCCGGCCTTCTGGGGCGTGGCCGTCGGTTTTGTCGTAGCCTACCTTTGCCGCGGGTTGGGCTTGAAGGATAGCGAGGAGACCCGCGCCCGTCAGCAGGAGGTGCGCGAATGGCTGGACAGCGTGGATGCGCCCAGCGAATCGGGCCGCAAGTGGCGCAGCGCCATGAAGGTGGTGGTGCCCCTGTGGTATTTCTTCGCCATCGGGCCGGCCTGTATCCTGGCCAACAACGCCTTTTCCTTCTGTGGGTTCCCGGCCATCTGGTCCTGGCAGATTGTCTGGTGGATTCTGGGCATCGTCATGATGTGGGCCCTGTGCTTCAAGGCGGAGATGGCAACCACCAACGAAACCCAAATCGAACGAGCTGACACAGAGACCATGATCGTGGTCAGGGAGACCTGATCGTGAATCGCAGGATCGACGAACAACCCATCACGGGGCCCGCCGCAGGCGGGTCCCCCCATCCCTGTAAAGGAGAAATCGATATTATGAATATGAAAGCAGAAGATTATTGGATGGTGGGGCTGGTGCTGTTTTCCATATCTTTCACCTTGTCTTTTGGCTGGGGGTTTTTCGGGTAACCAATACGCGTACGCGACCGACGCGGTTCTGTCGGTCGGTCAGGCTTAAGGAGGTAGCAATGACCAATCCCTATGAAGCTGCATTCGAGCAGTCGATCAACGATCCTGATGGATTCTGGGGCAAGGCGGCGGAAGACTGCCACTGGTACAAACGCTGGGACAAGGTGCTCGACGATTCCAACAAGCCCTTTTATCGCTGGTTCACCGGCGGTGAAATCAACACCTGCTACAATGCTTTGGACTACCACATCGACCAGGGCCGGGGGGAACAGCTGGCCCTGATTTACGACAGTCCGGTAACCGATACGATTAAAAAGTATACCTACAACCAGCTCCGGGACGAAGTGGCCAAATTCGGCGGGGTACTGAAAAACCAGGGCGTGGAGAAGGGCGACCGGGTCTTGATCTACATGCCCATGATTGCCGAGGCGGCCATTGCCATGCTGGCCTGCGCGCGCATCGGCGCGGTACATTCCGTGGTTTTCGGCGGGTTTGCCGCCAAAGAGCTGGCCACGCGCATCAACGACGCCAAGCCCAAGGTGATCGTTTCGGCGTCCTGCGGCATCGAAGTGAAAAAAGTGATTGCCTACAAGCCCCTGTTGGACGCGGCCATCGACATGAGCGCCTCCAAGCCCGAAAAGTGCGTGATCTTCCAGCGTCCCATGGAAACGGCGGCCATGACCGCCGGTCGGGACCTGGACTGGGGTGAGGCCATGGCGGCGGCATCGCCGGCCGAATGCGTGCCGGTGGCGGCCACCGATCCGCTGTACATTCTCTACACGTCGGGCACCACCGGCCAGCCCAAGGGCGTCGTGCGGGACAACGGCGGCCATGTGGTGGCCCTGAAGTGGACCATGAAAAACATTTACAACGTGGATGCCGGGGACGTGTACTGGGCCGCCTCGGATGTCGGCTGGGTGGTGGGCCACAGCTATATCGTCTATGGCCCGCTGTTCAAGGGCTGCACGACCATTCTCTTCGAAGGCAAGCCGGTGGGCACCCCCGACGCCGGGGTCTTCTGGCGGGTGATTGCTGACCATAAGGTCAAGACCATGTTCACCGCGCCCACGGCGTTCCGGGCCATCAAGCGCGAGGACCCCAACGCCGAACTGATGAAAAAGTACGACCTGTCCAATTTCAAGGCCCTTTTCCTGGCCGGCGAGCGTCTCGATCCCAACACCCTGCACTGGGCGGAAAACGCCCTGAAGGTGCCGGTGGTCGACCACTGGTGGCAGACGGAGACCGGCTGGGCCATCTGCGCCAACTGCCTCGGCCTGCACGACTTCACGGTCAAGGAGGGCTCGCCCACCAAGCCGGCGCCCGGCTGGAACCTGCAGGTGGTCGATACCAACAACCAGCAGGTCGCCGCCGGTGAAATCGGCGCCCTGGTGGTCAAGCTGCCGCTGCCTCCCGGAACCCTGCCCACCTTGTGGCAGAACGACGACCGCTACGTGGAATCCTATCTGGAAGAGTTTCCCGGCTACTACAAAACGGCGGATGCCGGCTTCATCGATGCCGAAGGGTACGCCTTCGTGATGAGCCGTACGGACGATATCATTAACGTCGCCGGCCACCGGCTGTCCACCGGGGCCATGGAGGAGGTGCTCTCCGACCATCCGGATGTGGCCGAGTGCGCCGTGCTGGGTGTCGAAGACAGCCTCAAGGGCCAGGTCCCGGTGGGATTCATCGTCCTCAAGGCCGGTGTGACCAAGGCCAAGGAGGAGATCGTCAAGGAGGTGATCCAGATGGTGCGCGATCGCATCGGGCCCGTGGCGGCCTTCAAGACGGCCACGGTGGTCAAGCGCCTGCCCAAGACCCGTTCGGGCAAGATCCTGCGGGGGACCATCCAGAAGATCGCCGACAACCAGGAGTACAAGGTGCCGGCCACCATCGACGATCCGACCATCCTGGGCGAAATGGAAGAGGCCCTGGAAGGCATCGGCTACGCCAAGGCCAGATCCTGACATCATCATTGGAATTTAAAGGGACCCCGCGCCGCCATAGACGGTCATTGGACCGCTGCGGCGGCAGGGTCCTCACCCACAGGGTCTCCGGAGTCTTTCCGGTTAGACCCATTGAAGGAGCCAACCCATGGCGGTCACCATTCGGATCCGGCGCATCATCCCGCCTCACAAGCTCCCCCTCGCCGGCCCTCTGCTGGATAAGGTGCGCGAATTGATCCACCACCAGAACGGTCATCTCTACACGGAGGTGCCGGAAATCAGCATCGAAAACAGCACCTGGAGCAGTCTGGAGGCCTGGAAAGCATGGGAATCCAGCCGGGACTGGCAAGCAGCGAAAGCCTGTATCGAAAAACTGCTCGATGCGAAGACCGAGTGCGTCATTGTCCCCACCGCCGGACGTTAGTGCTTTCGGGATGGACGTATTCCATCGGTGTTGGATTCGCGTTTCAAATCCTCAACATATTGCTAATATGCACCCCAAGGGCATTTCCTTCGGGCACCTGCGGTTCGAAACGCGAATCCGCCTTGAGCTTTAACCGCAATCTTATTTTTGAGATAGCTTCTAGTTGCCAAAGTCCAAGACATCGTTAACCCGAGTCTAACGGTAAAAAGGGTCACGACATCGTTAACCCGAAAGCTAAAAATAATGACTATACCCGAAGCCTGTAGTCAAAGGATGCCACCAACTCGTCACCGAGATATAACTGCAATGTATGTATCTCGGTGACAATGACCGCTTTGACGTATGAGTAGACAAGGTCCTTTGGCACTTTGAACGTTTCACCAAAAATGTTGAGGACGCAGTCGCTTCGTATAAATCGGACCAGAATGATGTTACCATCAGGAATATCCTCGATGGTTGGGATTTTCGTATTCGGGCCGAGCGTTTTTATCGGAAACGGGCATTGCTTTATTACCTCGGAAGGTGTTTTGCCTTTCAGGCAACTGTATCGGTGATACCGGTTGTGGAAACGTTGGAAATTCTTGCTCTGCCGTTTCAGATGGACATAGCTGTGAAACCATTGCCGCCGGAAAAACTTTTTGTTGTAGGTGTCGTTGAAGCTCTCGACCACAGCATTTCGCCACGGCTCCGACACAGGAATAAACACGGGCTGGACCCCGAAATGCAAGCATAGCCGAATGACCAGGCCTGGTGACCGAGGGTAACGATTGCTGCCACGGAAACTCAGTTCGTTATCAAGTTGCAGGAAATCCGGCAGCCCTATCGCTTTCCAACCACGAAGCAGGCTTTGGGCGACTGGCCGATCCGCTTTAGTTCGCTGTGATTCGATATAAACCCGGTGGCTGAAAATATCGATCACATTGAACGAGTAAAACTTGCCATCCCCTTTGATGTACCGAGGTCCGACAAGGTCGGCCTGATGGATGTTATTGATGTCGAGCGCTTCTCTAAAATACGGATATTCAACACCCTTGGGGATGTAACGAGTTTTTTTTAACCAAGCCTTCGGCTCTCAAGACCCGTTTTATAGTGCTGTCCGAAGGCAGCTGATATCCAGCTTTTTTGAGTTCCCATTTGATGGCTGATGGGCCGAATTGGGCGAACCGCTGGGCATCGAGGTGGCGGCGCGTTTCAATAATGCGTTTTCTGTCCTCCGGTCGTAACGCTCTGGGAGAGTGCTTCGGTACCCTGGATTTATTCTTGAACCAGTTGGGATCTCCGCTTTGATATCGTTTCAGCCATTTGAAAAACCATGGTTTTGAGCGGTCCAAGCTTTCGTATATTTGTTTTGGTTTTTCTCCTTGAATGAATCGATTGATAGCTGTTTTACGGATTTCTTGTTCCATCATGACACCTCCGATAATAGATTTTCTTCGGAGATTATCAAAGATCGAAAATAACTTAAATCGGGTTAACGATGTCGTGACCCTTTGGACCCTTAAGAGTTAACGATGTTTTGGCCCTTTTGGGTTAACGATGTCTTGACCCTTGTCATCTAGTAATTAAGAACGATATAATCGATCGAACTCTCATCGGCCTGAAGCACCTTTATCCGAAAGCTCTGCACGACGATCGTGCCGGATTCCGAAAGGTCGAAGGCAAGGTCTTCGCTCTGCTCAGGAACGACGCTCCCTGCCCGGAACACGCGGTAGGTCACGTTGATTTTCGTGCCCGAACCGCCCCGGTAGATCAATTCCATTCTTTTGTAATCATCCGAGTATTCGGTGCCGATGGTCTCCCAACCATCAGGGGAATTCAAAAGTCCGACCCATCTTCGTTTTTTTTCGACGGTTCCTTCTTCGCGTATCAACATGGGGGTGCCGATTTTGGCCGCGGTCTCTTTTCCTATTTCGTAGGATGCATTTGACTTGGTTTCGCGGGCCGTTGAGGCACAGCCGAAAACGAGGGCTGCGAATGTGCTGACAAGTAGAATTCGCAGCCATGTATCGATAAGAGAAATGTCTTTAAATCGAATTGGAAACATGTTCTTCTCCTTCAATCCTAAGTGCGTCCGCCATTTATTTCTTTTTCACCATTTCCGGTGGGTAGGCAACAAACTCGGAAGTTCCCATGCGAGAATAAAACGGCAGTGGCTTCAGCACCCCTTCGATGGCCCCGGCCCGAGTTACCGCCTCATTCATCCAAATCCAGAACACCCCGGTCGTTTTCTCGTTTATCACCTGGTTTTCCCAGATGACCTTGCCGAGCGATTTTGAAAACAGCGTTGTCTTCAAAACCACCTTCCGGATATCAAGCAAAACCGGGACGAATGCCTGTTCATCGATCACTTCGATCAGCAGCAGCAGATCCGTTTCATCGCCATACAACCGTTGCGACTCGGCTTGGTCGGCTTCTTCGAGGTCCTGAACCGTACCGGTAAAGCGTATGCCAGGATCGACCGGAGCGTAATACCCTTTGTCTTCGAGAAACCATCTTGCGCCGGCGCGCAGATCACGATCCAGGGCCTCGTAATCTTTTTCACCCATTTCGGACTTTCCGATTTGCACCGGCAATATTCCGACCTGTAGATCCGTTCGCTGCACTCCTGGCTGGACCTCTTTTTGGATTTGCACCGTCAGACCGCTGACATACTCGACGCCGATATTCACCCCCCGGTATTCGCCATGGTAGATGCCGATGACGGCGTTGGCTCCCATGTCCATGGCCGGCGCCTTGAGCCTTTCCACCATATCTTCTGGTGGCGTGCTCCGGTAATCCAGATCACGGACGGCGCCCAATCCGCCCCTTTTATACGTCGTTACCTTGCCCAGGACGGTGTAAGGCTTTTTCATCGGCCTGCCGTATTCGCTCAATGAGATATCCCGGGGGGGGATTGCGGCAGGGTCGCCACGGGCGATTTGAATGGAATAGGCCCGTATCGGAAATGTCGAGCTGCATCCATAAAGTGATAGAAAGCCGATGGCGATCCACACCCCTGTCAATCCTCTTTCAGCTCGGTTCATTTCCTTGTCCTCCTTTTTTTGTTTCGATCCGGATGCCTTTTGCATCGTAGTTTGGAGCCTTCGACCGGCAGCCGATTTCCTGGTGCACTGGGATCTATTTGGGTCGGTAAAGGCAATTCATCGAGGCGAACCACCAGCACGAAACCATCCAGGGCCGCTTGATGAAGGTGAGTCCGAAAACCGGCAGGCCTCGTCACACCATACCCGGCGACCGGATTCGGCGTTCATTATACAAAGGAGGTTTTTTTATATGCGCAAAGGACAGGTATGACAGGCCTGCCAAAAGTTTTATTCAGGGACACACCCGCAAGGAAGCGGTGAATCTGTTGGTGTGGCTTTCCAGCCGTGATTTGTCCGGCAATCGTCGCAGCCGGGATTCGTACTACTCGACGGCCATCACGATTCTGAAACCAAGGCGGCTGGTGGCCACGCTGCGATGGTCGAAATTGCGATAGCAAGATCGGCAGCGGAAGGCATTCATATCCCAGGCACCGCCCCGCACACAGCTCCGGGGCTGGTTTTCCGCGCCTTTTATCCAAGAGCTGCCGTCCTGCGGAGCGCCTTCGTAGTCGCTGTGCCAGACGTCCGCGCACCATTCCCAAACATTGCCGATCATGTCGTGAAGGCCCCAGGGGTTGGCCCGTTTCTGGCCGACCGGCCGGGTCTGGTTTCTGCTGTTCGAATCGAGCGTTCGAGCTGAATCGCGCAGGTTCTTCGCGTCGTTTTCGAGCGGCATGTTCGCTCACGTACTTTTTAAGTATTTTTTCAGATCACGATAATAGTTTTGATGGGGGCCAATCATGATCAATTCAAGGTTTTCTCCGGCAATTCGATAAGCTAAAAGATACTGAATTGTTTTAAGTTTGAATTTGTGGACGTAGACACCCCGCAAATCACCCTTTTTCTCGGTACCAATGGCAGGATTTTCAAGTATGTATTTTATTTCTTTATCAAGCTGTGATTTTTGAGCTTTGCTGAATTTTTTGACCTTTCGTTCGAAGGACCTTGATTGAAATATTTTCATTGTGTCCTATCCGAATTTGTATTCTGACATTTCACCTTGATCTAACTCAGCGATTCCGATCAATATTTCTTTTATCAGGCTGTAGGTAAGATCCTGATTCTCTTCGGCGCATTTTCCTATTCTAGCCCAGTGCTCGATTTGCCCGGTAATGGATCTTTTATCAATTTTGCTATAAATTTTAGCCTCTTTGACCAGTTCTCCAGAGACTCTGACTGCAGTTGTCATGGTAGGACCTCCTATTTTTATTTTGTCGCAATATAACACGTAATGTTGCAATACGCAACTTCGGAGGCTATTGCAAAGGATCGGATCTGACCAAGCTATCACAAATGAATTAGTCAAGGAGGTGGTACACTTTTCATCCCGATTTTTTGGTACAGTATTTCATCCCGATCGACAGCCGCGTATGGATTATTTCGCGATCCCATGCAACAAGATATCCAGCGAAGTTTTGAGCATGTCGTCCGATGAGCCAATATCGGGTTTTACGTAGGATTTGATGATAAACATCACGTAAACAGAATATAAAAATGAAGTTGTATAATCCAGATCAACACTGCGAATCCGATTTTCTTTAATGCCCTGCTTGAGAATGTCTCTGAGAATGTTCATGGATTCCCGGTTGATCGGTGCGAAATGATCCTCTTTGGTATTGAGCGGAAAGACGGATGGATCGTTGATCAGAACGTTTCTTAAATCATCATTTTCATTCAGGTAGTTAGCTCCTGTTAGGGCATAATTTTGCAGCTGTGAAAGCGGGTCGGATTCATTTTCGATTGCGCTCGCGGATGTTCGCTGCCATTCGACCAGTCCGTAAGCCACGGCCTTTTCATACAAATCTCGTTTGTCCCGGAAATATCGGTATAGTCCGCTTTGAGTCATATGAAGTTCCGAAGCGATATCCTCCAGGGTTGCTTTTCTGTATCCATATTTTCCAAAAACCGACAAGGCCGCCTTATAGATTCTCTCTTTTTTGATCTGACGTTTCCTGGATACTCTTTCCGTATGCTTTGCCATCGGTCGATCCCCTGATCGCTGTGTCATGTTTTATTATTGTCACTTCTGAAGTCCGATAAAAAATCTACCATTTCCAGCAATAAAAGTGAATATATAAATATATATTTCACAAATTTATTTTTATCTGGACAATCTCTTAACTGCCAATTATGGTATCGCACAACTGCATCTCGTTGATTCGGAACACTCTTTTTTTGGGGGAAAACATGAAAGAAAGCAGTTCAACCCGGGTGGCGCAAATGCGGATTGCCTGGAGCGTCATTGGCGTTTGCTACTGTATTGTCTGGATCGCTCCTTTTCTCACCGAGCTGTCGGGACAGGCTTTCGGTTCGGCAGAAAATCTGGCGAATATGAGGGATTCATCTCAATTCGGCTGGCATGTGATCGCTCTGTTGGGAGCCGTTTCATTTGCTTATTCGCTTGAAATTGAAAAGAGGAACTGGTCGGGGATTTTTGCCGGTTTGGCCTTTGTGCTGATGGATGCATTCAATGAAATGTGGAACGGCCTGATTTTTACTGCAACCGGAGGGTATTCGGCCTACTGGATGTGCAGTTTCCCGACAGGCTACCAAACGCTTATCGGGTGGAATGTTGAGATCATATTCAATTTTCTCTTCTGGGGGCTTATCATTACCAAAGGGATTCCCGAAGACAAGGAGATGAAGATCCTTGGAATCAACAACCGGATCGTCATCGCTTTCAGCTGGGCGTTGCTGGGAGTGATCGTGGAGATCATTCTGAACTCCTTTGACGCCCTGATCTGGAACTACTGGTGGTGGAGCACCCGATTTCCGTTTTTTCTGCTGGTGCTGGCCTATTTCCCGTTCGCGTTGATCACGTATGTTGTCTATGATCTGCCTTCGACAAAGCAGCAGGCCACCTTCGTGGGGAGCATGGCCGGCGGATTGGCTGTGTGCTACATTGTATTTATAGCTGTTGGATGGATATGATCGCCTCACGACGTGCTATCCGTCCGTCTATGCGCGGCGGCGGCTTACGCGGAAGATACGGCCAGAGGTAAAATCAGATCGGCAACCCCGAAGCGGTCTCGTCTCTTAAGAGGGAAAAATGCAAACAAGCTCATGAAATCATGGCTTTGCTCTATTTTTCGAAAAAGGAGAAACGCCTGATTTCGGTATAAGGTATTTCAAGTGCTCAACCCCGGTTCCGCAGCACCCTCCAAGTATCTTCACACCGTATGTTCGATTGAGATCGAGCATCAACCGCCCCCACTCAGAAATACTATCGACCTTTAATTCATCAGCATTTTCAAGATCGCAATGATCGAGCGACGAGGCATTGGCCAAAAATCCAATTAAGCGTGAAAATATTGTAGAAGACTGGGTTTCTGGGCGCAGGAATGAAGGGTGAGCACAGTTTATCATGTAGCCGAGAGGCTTGATGTGTGTATTTGTATCGATTAATGCGATGGCTGCATCCAGCGAAGTACCATCCAGCACGCAGCCATCGCGAGAAATAACAAAACTGATGATGTAGGGAATTTTTGTTGCTGCCATCGCTTTGGCGATACCCAATGCTTCATGTACATTGGGCAGCGTCTCGGCGATCAGAAAATCCACGCCGCCCTTGGCAAGTTGGCCGATCTGCCATGCATGAAAATTCTCAGCATCTGCAACGGTCAAGCCCTCATCGGGCCGGTAACTGTCATTTTTACAGCCGATCAATCCTCCGATTTTAATGCTGTCATCGAGACGAATTCCCTGCATAAAACATACTGCATCGGCATTGATGGTATCGCTGATACCTGATTGCTGCACATTGTCCTTGCCCGCTCTCCATGTAGGCGTGCAAACAAGCATCGGCAAACCTGCTTGTAGAGCGATCTCCATATAATTTTTGTATATTGTGCCCATGACTTTTGCAGCAACCGGATCATAAATTAATGGGGCGTTTGCCAACAGGCCATGCAACTGCACTTTTTCGGACCGCCGCAACTGCTCAACAATTGCTGCCTCCATCAACACCAGTGGATTGTTTTCAATTAGTTTTTTCATATTCTGATTCTCGGCTACATGCGCGCTTTTTACGCGTCGATCCTCAAACAATTGGTTGTGTGCCAGGAACGGAACGTATTCTATAAGATGCGAAAAGCTAACATACCCTTTGTTTTACGGCTCATCAAGTCCCAAGCCCAGCCTGATCAGGGCAATCGCAAGTAACTCTGAAAGGATGATTTATGCACCCCTCACCCCGGCCCTCTCCCCTCAAGGGGCGAGGGAGTGCTTTCCTGAAACCTCGAAAGCAGCCGGGTTGGCTTGGTAGCAACCGGAAAACGTTCCCTCTCCCCCGGAGGGAGAGGGACAGGGTGAGGGGGGAATATGGCTTTTCCATTATCATAAAATCTACATGCGATTGCCCTGCCAGCCTGATGAAGGCAACGGGTATAGCGGTACAGTGCACCAGATCAGATGCTCACCATCTCCCACAATGGTGGCATGATAACGGTCTTTCCAAAATGAACCCCTGCGATTTTTTCGCTGGTTGAAATCTTGATCAACGCTGCCGGCTATGCGTTGCATTGACTGGGGAAGAATCCCTTAATTTTCAAAAAAGGCGAAACGCCTATTTTAGGTGTAATTAAGTATTATACCGTATACAAGGATAATCCTATACTCACGGGGAACGGTCTGGCTATTTTGCATTTCTTTTAATTGGCCGGACCATTAAAAAGAAACGAATGAGAAGTCCCGTCCCGGTTGCGTGAGGTAATTCACAGTATCCATAGTTTCAGAGGGCATCAATGGCTGCAAATCCATATATTTCTTTTTTCGGCAATGTGACCCCGGTAATCGACGCGGAGGCCTATATAGACATCTCGGCCCGGATTATCGGGGATGTCCGGATTGCACCCGGCTCTTCAATCTGGCCCGGCGCCGTTCTGCGTGCGGATGACGATGAAATCGTTATCGGCAAAGACAGCGCCGTTCTGGATTTGTGTCTCATTGAGGCGCCGAAAGGGTCTCCGGTTCACATCGCCAATGATGTCATCATCAGCCACAAGGCCTGTATCCATGGTGCCGAGGTCAAGACGGGGGCGCTGGTCGGAATCGGGGCCATCGTACTGGACAATGCCGTTATCGGCGAGAATGCCTTGGTCGGCGCCGGCGCCCTGATACCGCCTAACACCGTGGTTCCCGACAATATGTTGATGCTTGGCCAACCGGCTAAACCGGTTCGTGAGATCAATCAGGGCGACCGCCGGAAAATTGAAGCTCAACTGAATGAGTTAAAAACCAAAGCCGCAGTTTATCGAAAGTATTAACGCGGGCCACCTCCCGCTTTTTTCAACAGACAATCCGGGTAGCGCAATACCTAAACCTAAATTCGGCGATTGTCGAGCTTGCCGCAGATTCAAGGCAGCCGTCGTGGCGCTATAGCCCGGTCCAATGCATTTTCTTGTTGGGGACTATTATCTCTTTTTCCCTCGTAATGTCTCGTCACTATACCCCCAACCTTTGCAGGAAGGAACGTCGATAAGGATGAAATCAGCCTGTTCAACGGCCTTAAGAGCAAGCGGTTCGTCCATATCAATCCGTGCCTGATCCTTTGAGGCCATAATGCTGCCATTGACAGACAGTGATCCTTTGGTCAGGTAAACAAAAACCCGCCGGCCGGTTGTGTCTTTCAAGGCAACCTCCATGCCTCTGTCAAGCTCACAACGATAGATAGTGGCATCTGTATGAAAGGTTACCGTACCTGGTAAGTTTTGCCCAGATGCCACCGGAAAAAGATGGTTCCTCCATTCTGTCGGGACAAAAGACTTCTGGTCGTATGTCGGGCGGAGTTTTGCTTTGTCCGGAAAAATCCAAATCTGATAGAAGTGTACCGGTTGGAGTGCCAGATTGAACTCGGAATGGGTCAAACCAGTTCCGGCAGACATTCGTTGGACATCCCCTGCTCGGATAACGGTTCTGTTGCCCATGCTGTCCTCATGGGTCATCTCGCCATCAAGAACAATGGTCACTATCTCCATTTCCTCATGGGGGTGAGTAGGGAACCCCGTTCCTGGTTGAACGATGTCGTCATTGAAGACCCTCAGCGCTCCGAATTGGATATTGTGCGGATCGAAGTAGCTGGAAAAAGAGAATAGCCAGTACGTTTTCAACCATCCAAAATCTGAGAAATGCCTGCTTCCGGCTTTGATGATTTCTATTTTTGGCATGGTATCGTCCTCCTAATCTTGTGCGCCCAACAGCCAACGGGTTTTTCAGCTGTTGCCAGGGCAATACGAAATTTCGATTTGCCGATGCCGCCCCGCCCTGACAATCAGCTGCAAAAAATGGTTATGTTTTTTACTCTGGCATGTACGGCATGAAGGTTCTAATCAACAAAACGCATAATAATGACAACCCTAATATTGAGAAAGAATTTATCCTCCATTTTTTATTTATCTAAAGTTTCCTATAAAGCATCACGCCGCCATGTGCAGCAGTACGTCCACCAGTGAATTTATGACGGATATACGTGGGCCAGGGAAAAGCCTACGAAAATTATCGTCCATGGCGGCTTTGGCTATCGATCGGCGAACGTCCGAGAAGGCAAAATGGCTCCGGCCATCAACTGCATGCCGACGGGTTGGTGTCTTCTCGGCCCGACTTGCATAGATCCAGGCGACGGTGGTCGCCAACATGCAAAAGTGCAGGTGGTTGCCGACCGCCTGCGGATGACGGGTTTGCGTTTCGGCACTGCCGATGTCGCGTTTCAGTTCTTTGAACAGGGCTTCGATTTTCCAGCGGGCACCATAATACTCAACGATCTGTCGAACGGACAGGGACATGTCGGTTGAGAAAAAAGCCACCCACTGGGTTTGTCGATAAACCCAAACCACTTTGACGGCACAGCGCATCGTTTTGAGCATGACCACACGCTCATAGGCCAAGATGGTCCTGTCGCGGCCATACAAATTGACGGTGTATTCCTGTGCCAGAGATCTGTAATACGCAGCCATCGACGCCGCATTGCCCAATTTCCGGCCGTATTTTCGGGGCCGCCCCACCCGACTGCTGACATGCGGACCGGGCAGATCGAACAGATTGCTGTTCGATCTGAGCCGGGAAATCATGTCAATCCATATTCCCAGTCGATCATGCAGCGGCTTCCACAAGCCATTGTTACCGAACCAGGAATCGGTGGTGACGATGATCCGCTTTCGACCAAAGACCCCGGCAACATCTGTGATCATGTCGACAGCCATGGCCATCTTGCTGGTAAACGCCAATTTCGGCCCGCCTTGGCGATGCATGCGGGCAATGCTCTTTTTCAGGTGATAGAAGCGGTAGCTCAAGGGCAGGCACGCCCATCGTCCCTTGACGATCTTCAGCAGTCCCACGGTAACGACATTCTGTGCCCACGGATATTTCGACTGATTCTGTTTGGCAGCATGATCGAATATCTTTTCGCATCCGAAGATTTTCTTGCCCGTTTTGGGGTTGACATAGTCATCCAGTGCCAGCAACAGCCGCCCGCCGGTCAGTGGTTGGGGAATCATTTTCCACAGCGTCTGCCACAATCGTTTCCATGGTATCTTTGGAGATGCCATGAACGTGTAGAATCGTTTTCGCCGTATCCCGGTAAAGCCGAACAGGGATCTGAGACACCGGAGGATGCACGATGTCCTGGACGAGGCGAAAGGCACGATGATCGCCATGATCGTATAGGTGAACCAGATTCCGCACTCTTGACCTTTTCGAGACTGCGGGAATTCGTTTTTGAGTTTTTCGAGAATGTCGTGTAGGATGAACATGCGAGGCTCCCGGTTTTGGTGTTTTTTTTCGTGGTAGAAGAAGCATACCACAACCGGCCCTCGCATTCAATCATAACTTCCCGTATTTTATACATATTTACGCTTATCATTAAAAAATCAGCCGAATATGTCCAATGATATCAATGGGTTACAAGGAGCCGCCATTCTATTAACCGCCTGTAATCATTAGCAATATTTACACGTCGCGAGAATTCTCAACCATCTTGCCGCCACCCAAAACGGGGAAACTTCAGTTATTTATCTTATCCAAAATAAATGTACGAATATATAAAAGCGCCAGTGAAACCAAGAGAACTATTGGCACTTCAACAATGTGGCTAAGGCTCTGATGACCATAGCCTGTTGATGTGATTGCTACCCAAAAGACAATTATTAATACAGGCGATGCTATATCGAATAGCGTTTTATCCATCGTCCCGAAGCAAAGCACATAGCGACGGCAAGCTACGCGGCCACAAAAATTTTGATAGAACCGATGGAACGATGAAAGGGATGATGGATAAAATGTTGTTGAACAGAGCCGCCCGATACCGTCGGTCAAGCTATGGAGTTTATATAGCTCACCCGTGGAAGAATGCAAGGGGACATTGGTTGTTTGGGTCTTGAAAGAGCTTTCCTGTCATCTCGTTCGACCAGTAATGTTTGGATAAACGTGTCTGTAGATGTTGGCTTACGGGGCCAATTTCATGTCCTTTCAGTCATCGGACGCACCCCACCGGTGGTACCTGCCGGAACCCGATCAACTCTGGTACAACAGTTCCTGTCGATGCTACGGCGGATCGCGTATCGGGCAGCATTTAGGGATCTTATGCACCACCAGCATCCGTCCCTTTCGGCATTGGGGACAGCAATGGATATCGATCCCCATTAACCGAAGCACGATCTGTCGGGCATCTTCAATCGCCGGTTCGGCGGTTACGGTCTGCGACCCCATCTGCTCCCGGATCGATGCGATGTTTTGCCGTTTGTCTCGATGAAACAGAAATCCGAAATAGCGGATTTTGACAAACCGCGGCGGCAGCACATGCAAAAGGAAGCGCCGGATGAACTCGTCGGCAGACAGGGTCATCCGGCGGGTCCGATCGGTCCGGCTGCGATCCTTGTATGAAAACGTCACCTTTCCATCATCCATTGATAATAGGCGATGGTTGGAGATGGCCACCCGGTGGGTATAGCGGCCCAGATAGTCGATCACCTGCTCCGGCCCGGCGAATGGCGCCTTGGCGTATACGATCCATTGCTTTTTCCTCAAGATGCCGATTTGCCGGGCAAATTCCTCACGGTCGGCCAAGAGTGAGATCCGGCCGGGAAAGCGTAATTCACCATTCTCATACCTTTCCTGAAGGCGGCCGAGATAGGTCTTGCGAAACTGTTTGGCCAGGGATTTGACTCGGAACAGATACGACTTGCGCGACGGGTTCCAGCGGGAGCGGTCGAACGACCAGGCACCGGCGGGAACCAGACAGTGGAGATGAAAATGATCGATCAAGGTCTGGGACCAGGTGTGCAGCACGCCGACGAATCCCAGTCGGCCGTTAAGGCGCCAGCGTGGATCGGCTGCGAACGCCTGCAGGGTTTCGTTGACGCTGCCGAATAGATTATCCAACATCACTTTCGGATTGCAGTGAATCATCGGATTTAGATCGTGCGGCAGCGTGAAGACCAGATGGAAATAGCCGGTGGGCAATAACTCGCTCCGGCGGGCATCCAGCCAGCGTTCCTTGGCCAGGGTGCGGCATTTGGGACAGTGGCGGTCACCGCAACTGTTGTAGGCGTTGCGTTCGAATCCGCAGCGGTCGCATTGCTGCCGATGTCCGCCCATCACGGCGGTACGGCAGAATCGGATATGGTGCATCGCCTTGAGGTGCTTGAGCGGAAGGCGGCGCTTTGCTGCATAGGTATCGCCATGGCGTTGGAGAATGTGTGCGACTTCAAGGGCTTGCCGACCGGTTCCAGGGCCGTCAGAAGGCCGCATGGCAAGGGCTTTCGCCTGCGGCCCGATCCAGCGGACTGATCACGTTGGCGATTTTTTGCCGGCTGGCGTGCAGATATCCTGAAGTGGTTTTTATGGCGCTGTGCCCCATCATGTGTTTGATTGCGTAGATATCGACCCCCATGTCCATCAAGTGCGTGGCAAAGCAATGGCGCAGGGTGTGAATCCCTCTTCCTCCGGTAATGCCCGCTCGTTTTTTGGCATGGTAATATGCTTTTTGCGCCGTACCCACCGGTAAGGGACGGGATTTCGACTTTCCGAAAAAGAGATATTCGTCGGGACGATAGGTCGTATAGTAGGAGCGCAGTTCCTGTAAAAGGCGTTCGGGAAGCAGGGTATAGCGATCCTTCATTCCCTTACCTTGCTCCACGCGAATCATCATGCGGGAGCTTTCGATATGGCAGGGCTTTAAATGGACCGCTTCGCTGACCCGCAGGCCGGCACCGTAAATGGTCATCAACAGGCACCGATGTTTGGGGTTGCTGGTGGCGTCAAACAGCCGGCGAACCTCTTCGATACTCAGCAGCATGGGCAGCTGTTTTTTTCTTGGTCGGGGCGGAATGCTGAATCGGGTCTGCTCCCATTTGAGCACTTCCCCGTAAAAACATCGCAAACCGGAGAAGACCACGTTGCACGAACTCCAGGCCAGCTTCCGTTCTTTGATCAGGTATAGCAGGTAAGCCTGGATCTGGTCGTCGTTCAGTTTTTCGGGTGACTTGCGGTAATACGCTGCAAGTCCGGCCACGGCGTTGGTGTAGGACTCCCTGGTTTTTGGGGAAAGCCTCCTGACCGTCATGTGATCGATGAATCTTTGCCGTAATGCAGTGCTCATAATGCCTCCTTTGAAAATGGTAAGGAAAATAAAAATCCGACCGGCCTGATGACGCGATCGGATGGCATTATAAGCGATGTCGATAGAATCTATAGACTTGAATACAGAAAAGAAGGAGGATGCATCGCGGGTAGATGGTTCAGGAGAAGTACTTCCGCGAAGCGGTTTTGTTCAACCTAGTTTAGACGGCCTAATAGCCGCCTTATAATACGACCATTTCGCAGACGAAATCGGATTAGAAGCCCAATTGGCCTTCTAATTCCATCATATGCCGGATTAGGAGCCCAATTGGGCTCCTAATAATTTGACTATTGGGGCCATCTGGCTTATCATGTGAACAAATGTTACTATTTGTTGGCTGCAATATAAAAGTTTTGGGATTATTAAAGACGCAAAATATACCAATTTACCTGATAATTCAATAAGATTATGGATGCGTTATAGCTCAGGGGGCACTATGGCAACACCGTTTAAATCACCAAAACCGCAACGACCCGAATCCGGGATTACTACCGACCAGGGCGGATCCAATCCGAGGCTCCTCGACCAGGTGCGTGATGTCATTCGATGCAAACATTATAGTATTCGCACCGAAAGCACGTACACAGAATGGATAAGACGATATATTCTTTTTCATAATAAACAGCACCCCAAGGACCTGAATGAACAACATATCAGTGCCTTCTTGACCCATTTGGCCGTTAACCGGAAAGTTACCAGTTCCACCCAGAATCAAGCCTTGTGCGCCCTTGTTTTTTTATACCGGCAGGTATTGAAGATGGATCTCGGTGATTTTGAAAATGTGATTCGGGCCAAGAAGCCTTCCAAGCTGCCGGTTGTTTTTACCCAGGATGAAGTCAGACAGATCCTGCTGCAGCTAAGTGGTGTCCATTGGCTGATGGGGCAGTTATTATATGGTGCCGGATTGCGGGTGATGGAGTGTGTCCGGCTGCGGGTTAAGGATGTCGATTTCGGCTACCGGCAAATTGTTGTCAGAGATGGGAAAGGGCACAAAGACCGTGTGACCATGCTTCCCGAAATCGTCGTGGACGAGCTGAATCGGCATTTGGAAAAGGTAAAAAAAATTCACCAAACCGATCTGGCAGCCGGCTTCGGTGCCGTCTACCTGCCCTATGCGCTCGAAAGAAAATATCGTAACGCCAATCAGAGCTGGCCGTGGCAATATGTTTTTCAGGCCTCTCGGCGGTCCATCGATCCGAGAACGGGCATCGAAAGGCGTCACCATCTTTCGGAGACCGTTCCCCAACGGGCCATAAGGAACGCCATCCGTAAAAGCGGTCTAACCAAGGCCGGCAGCTGTCATTCCCTGCGCCACAGCTTCGCCACCCATTTGCTGGAGGGCGGCTACGACATCCGGACCGTCCAGGAGCTGTTGGGGCACAAGGATGTGTCGACCACCATGATTTACACCCACGTGCTCAACCGGGGCGGCAAAGGGGTGCAGAGCCCCAGCGACATCCTGTTCGCAGATGAGAGGGGGAGGGTATCGCAATGACTTCCGACCTGACCCCCAGGCAGAAAAGCGTGCTGGAATACATTATCGCCTTTCAGCAGGAACACCGCATGGCACCCACGGTGCGGGAAATCTGCGCCCACCTTGGCCTCAAGGGGCCGGCCGGCATCCACCGCATCCTGAACATTCTGAAGGACAAGGGCTATATCCTGGCCGAAGCGGGCAAGAAGCGATCCTGGCGTTTCAGCAAGGAGGTGACCGGACGCGGCATTCCCTTGATCGGCACCATCGCCGCCGGTCAGCCCCTGGAAGCCATCGAGAACCTGGAAACGGAATTGCCCATCGCGCCGAGTCTTTTCGGCTGCACCCGCTGCTTTGGCTTGCGGGTGAAGGGAGATTCGATGATCGACGCCCACATCATGGATGGCGATCTGGCCATCATCCGGCCCGCTCGGCAGGTCGAAAACGGGGAAATCGCCGCGGTGATGGTTCAGGACCTGCTTTTAGAGGCGACGCTCAAGGTCGTGCGTCGAACGAAAAGCACCCTGTCGCTCCATCCGGCCAACGCGGCCTACGATGCCATGGTGTTCAAGGGGCCCCGGCGAAAGCAGGTCTCGATCCTGGGAAAGTTTGTGGGGGTTGTCCGCAGGGCCTGACCGGGATCAGAGGTCTTTTTTCAGATTGATGAATTTGCTGCGGTCGAAGCCCAGGGTTTTGAAAAAGGAGAGCAGGTCGGTGGAATCCCAGCGCACCGAGGTGTAGACGCGGTTGATTCCCATCTGCTTGTAGAGTTTGAAAATCTCGCGGGCAAGGCGGTCCCCGATTCCCTGGCCCATGAATTCGGGGTCCACGCCAAGGGTGGCGATCCAGGCGCTTTTCTCGATGCCGAAGCCGAAGGTGAGAATATAGCTGATCATGAATCCGATGACCTTGCCATCCAGTTCGGCCACGAAACAGATGTCGTTTTCGGTTCGGGCGTGTTTTTCGATCAGGGCGGTAAAGTCCACATCCACCGGTTTCCGGACGATGGATGCATAGATTTCGCAGATGTCATCCGTATCGGCGACCTGAAGTTCTCTGATCCGAACGTTTTCCACGGAGCTGTCCTTTATCTCGATAGCGCGATTGGGTTAATCCATCCGGATGATCTTGACGTGGCGGCCCACCCAGTCCGGCGGCAGGTAAACCCGGCCGCTGTTGCCGCTGGATTTGACCAGCTTCTCGATCATCTCCTCACCGTATATCTCGAACTTGACTTTCGGGGGTGCGTGTTCCGGCGGCGTTTCGCCCCCGCGGGTTTTCTGATCATCTGCCACGATGAATGCCCGTTCCTTTCAAATGCCTCGATGGCGATGGTTTCCAAGATTGCGAATCGTTTTTTTACCATCCGTGTGGGACCGGGTCAAGCCTGATTAGCTAGATTGCGGCTGTTATTCAGCTACCTAAAGAAATCCCCCGTTCGGTCGATGGTAAAACTATGAAAAAACATTCCGGCCCGTCGAATCCGAAGCGATGATTGCCCGGGCGCGGTCATAAAATCCTTTTATGGATGCAAGGAGATTGTTTTGTTGAAACAAATCAGCCTGATAAAAAAATTCGCCATCGGATTCAGCGTGATCCTGATCCTTCTGGTGGCTTTGGCCGGTGTCGGGTACCGGAGCCAGTCCGGTATTGCCCGGCGCGCCAGGGTATCGGATGCCATCAACGCCATCGGCCAAAACCTGGCGATCGCACGTCAGCATGAACAGGGATTCGTCGTCAGCCGCAGCGATCAGGACGTGGAGCATGTCCGTCGGGCGCTGAATGAAATGAAGGCCGAAATTACCGGCCTGGAGGCCGGTGGTGTGGAAGTAACCGTCAAGGAACAGTTGGCGACGGTCCAATCCCGTGCACAGGAGTATGAAAAGGCCTTTGATGCGTTCGTTGACCTGGCCGCGGCCCAGAGCACGGAGGCTGGCCAAATGAGTGAGAAAGCGCGATTCGCACTCGACCTGACCGCCCGGATTCGCGACCGGGAGCAGGCCGATCTGGAGGAACTCCGCCGGACCAGCCAGGCCGTGATCGCCCAAAAAACCGCTTGGGTCGACGCCGCGGCCCAAATTTACAACACCGCATTAGAAGCCAAGGTAAGCCGCGTCTCTCTCATGAACAAGAACGAGTTGAGCACCATGGCCCAGTGGAAGGGCAGCAACAAGAAGCTGGCCCAAGAGGTGCGCCAGCTTCGGACGCAGCTGCAGACACCCGAGAACATGGAACTGGCCGACCAGATTATAAAGCTTCAGAAGCGGTATATCGACGATGTGCTGGGGTATCTGCGAACCCTTCAAAGCAATGATCTCAATCGCATGATCCAAACGGTCAAGGATTATACCTGGACCATTACCTCCCTGCAATTCGAACTGCGGCAGCAACTTGACTTTTATCGGGAAGATACCCAGGCCCTGTTCGATCAAAAGCTGGCCCTGACACAGTGCGTCAATACCATGGCCAACCTGCTGATCCATGCGCAGCTCAATGAGAAAGCAATGATGGCTTCCCGCGATCCGTCCACATCCGGCAGCGTGACCGAAAACATCCGGGGGATCTATTCGGCTGCAGATTCCCTGAAGGAAAGCGTTGACGATCAGCAGGTCCTCGCAGAAATCGCTCCCATCGTTGCGGCGGTCTCCGACTACGAAAACGCGTTCAACGAGATCGTGGGCCTTCTGAACAGCCAGATCCAGTCACAGGCTAGCATGGCCCAGGCCGCCGGCCAGGTTGATCGCGTCTGCATGGATGCCCGCATCGGCCAGAAAGCCAAGACCGAAAGCCAGATGTCCCGGTCCAATCTGCTGATGCTGGCGGGCACCCTGGTGGCTGTTGCCGTTGGCATTCTCTTCGCTGTGGCCACCGCCTTTATGGTCGTGCGGCCGGTGCGGCGAACCGCCGACATGCTTAAAAACATCGCCCAGGGGGACGGGGATCTCACCCGGCGCCTGACCATCGAAAGCGGCGACGAAATCGGCCAGATGGCCGGATGGTTCAACACGTTCATCTCCAAACTGCACGATATCGTGCGCAATATTTCGCAGTCCTTTGAAACCGTGAGTGCATCGTCCGACCAGCTGCAGGTCATCTCCGGCCAGATGGACGCCGGGGTGCGCGAGATGGGTGAGAAATCGGCGGCCGTGGCCAATGCGGCCGACGAAATGAGCCAGCATATGCATTCCATTGCCGCAGTCAGCGAAAAGGCCGCCAGCAACGTGGAACGGGTGGCATCGGCCATGGAACACATGCGCCAGACGGTGGCCGATGTCGGCCAAAGCTCGGACCAGGCCGGGGATGTTACCCGCCGTGCGGTGGACGAAGCCCGGCAGGCATCCACCAAAGTGGACAGCCTGGGCAGCGCTGCGGCCGAGATTAGCAAGGTGACCCAGTTGATTACCGACATTTCCGACCAGACCAACCTGCTGGCCCTCAACGCCACCATCGAGGCGGCCCGGGCCGGCGATGCCGGCAAGGGTTTTGCGGTGGTGGCCAACGAGATCAAGGAACTGGCCAAGCAGACCGCCCAGGCCACCAAAGGAATCAAGCAGCAGATCGAGGGCATTCAGAACTCCACCGCCGAAACCGTATCGGACATCAGCCGCATCGCCGATGTGATCGGGGAGGTGGACGAAATGGTATCCTCCATCGGTTCCGCCGTGGAAATGCAGGTGGCGGCCGCAGCCGATATCAGCGAAAACGTCGGTCAGGCGGCCAGCGGCATGGCCGAAGTCAACGACAGCGTCACCCGGACCAGCGCCTTTGCAGGAGAAATCGCCTCCGATATCGCCGAAGTGAACCGGATTGCCGGTACGATTGCGGACAACAGCACCCAGGTGAGCGCCAACGCCGGGGACCTCGCTCTTCTGGCTAAAGACCTGATCGTCACCATCGGGGAATTCAAGGTGGACCGCAAGTATGTGCCGGTGCTGAAAAAGAGCTAAACTCAAATTGCTCGCGCACCTTGTTTTGACGCATTATCCCGGTTCCCTATTTTTTAACGCATCCCCATCCGGAGCGGACTTTTTCGATTGAATGCTCTCATACTGCTCCGGATACATTTTTTGCATGCACTCCGGGCAGATTCCATGGCTGAACTGGGCTTCCGAATGGGTGCTGATATACTCCTCGATCTGGTTCCAGTAACCGCTGTCATCCCGGATTTTTTTGCAGACGGAGCAGATGGGAATAAACCCGCTTAAAGTTTTTACCTCTTCCAGTGCGTGCCTGAGTTCGGCGATCAATGCTTCTTTTTTTTCGTTTTGCTGCTTGATTTCCTCGGACTGGCGATCGATCAACCGGCGGTTGAAGAAATCCTGGCGATTGTAAAGATACAGGACCCGGGAAAGAATAAATGCAACAATGGCAAATGCGACGACATTGATGAAATGGATGGCCATGGACTGCCCTATCGCCAGATACACGCCGATCAACAAAATCACCATTCCGATCATGTAGGTCCCAAACAGGATCAATCTAATTCTGTTGGGCAGCACGAAAATGGAGGCATACGCAAAAACCATCCCGATATAGACGTCGATGGCGCCGCTGGCCAGCACGTCGCCCAAAGCGAGCGGCAGCGTAAATAACAAGGCAGAGGCCAGCACACTATTGATAATCCGTTTGTGAGACCGTTGCGTCGACGCCGGTCCTTCCGGCATTTTCCACCGGGCGAGCAGCAGGATGCCGGCCAAAAGAAACAGAAGCCCGAGATGAGAAAAAGCGATGATCGGATAGCCGATGGATTTCTGCCAATACCCATGAAAAAAACGAATGAGATCCCAGATGAAAAGCGGCAGAAAGATGGCCAGGGCGACCATGGCCATCATTCGCATGCGGGTGAAATTTTGAAAGGCGAGGGCGGCATAAAAGGCGTCGGCATCCGCATCGCTAATTTTTTCAGGTGAAAATCCTGTTGGCTGGCTATATTGTCGTCCGGAAAGCTGCGACATGGTCGGCTTCCTGTTTTAAGACGGATTCGTTATATTGATCACGAAAAAGAACTGAGGGAAAGTCCCAGAAATTTGGAGCGGATGCGTTCGAGATGGTCTAAAAGATGCCGCTTGCGGGCAGGGCCAATTTCCTGGGGATTGTTCTGAACCAGCAGCGCCGAAGTCTCCGCGATTTCCTTTTTGAGTGCGGCAACTTCAAGGGTCCAATCTTCCGCGTTCATCTTCAAAATATTATAATACCACAACCGGAAGGTCAACGCATACAGGCGATCCGAGGTCTCTTTCAAAAACGGGTTTCCGGCCGCTTCCAGAAACAGCGCCTTGATGGAAAAATCGATGTCGGCCAGCGCCTCGGTGTCTTTTTCGCCGGACAATCGATCACAGGCCTGCCGGATATGATCGAGCGTATCGAAATGAGACGGCAGGAACCGCTCGGCGGCCAGGCGGCCGACCACTTCCTCCAATTCCAGGCGGGCCTGGTACACGTTCATGATGCGGTTCAATTCCAGTTCGGTCACCTGAATGCCGGTTCGGGGCAGAATCTTGACCAGGTGCTCCCATTCGAGGCGGAAGAGGACCGTTCGCAGCGGAGTCCGGCTCACGCCGAACTCATCGGCCAGGGATTGCTCTTTGAGGATCTGGCCAGGTTCATAGTCGATAAACAGGATCCGATGGTGCAGTTGCTTGTAAATGTCGATATTCATGGTTTTCCCAGGTAAACCTTCTTGTCCCGTCTGATGGTTAGCGGGAGATCTCGACCTTCTTACGAGGCCGTCGAAGATCAAGGTATGACAGCGTTTTATTAGTATACCTGTGTAATACAATAATACGTTTTTAGCAACCAATTGGAAAAATACCAACTTTCCAATAAACCGTTGACGGGGGAAACGATTTTCGCTATGGGGAGAATGTATAGATTTGATCAAATTTCATATCAAATAAAGGATCAACATGGATTTGACACTTATGGAAGGCAACGAAGCCATCGGCTGGGGCGCCGTGGCCGCCGGCTGCAACTTTTTTGCCGGCTACCCGATCACGCCGGCCACCACCATTTATAACACCATGCTGAAACTGCTGCCGCCCAAAGGCGGGGTCTGCATGCAGGGCGAGGACGAGATCGCCTCCATCGGTTTTTGCCTGGGGGCCTCCATGGCCGGCATGAAAGCCATGACGGCCACCTCGGGCCCCGGCATCAGTCTGTACAGCGAGCAGATTTCCTTTGCCATCGGCAGCGAAATCCCCATCGTCATCGTCGATGTCCAGCGGCTGGGGCCCTCCACCGGGTCGGCCACCAAGGGCGCCGACGGCGATATCCAGTTTCTGCAATGGGGCAACAGCGGCGGGCTGCCCGTGATCGTACTGGCCCCGACCGATGTGAAGGACTGCTACGAACTCACCGTGCAGGCCTTCAACCTGGCCGAACAGTACCGCTGCCCTGTGTTTATCGCCGCCAACAAAGAGATCTCCATGACCCGCGAGACATTGTGCCTGGATGAACTCTCCCTGCCGCCGGTGGTCCAGCGCCGCCTGGCGGAACCGGATCAGGCCTTTTTGCCCTTTCAGACCGGCAAGGGGGAAACGGTGCCCGGCTTTTTGCCCATCGGCGGGCAAACCCTGGTGCGCCAGACCTCCTCAACCCACGGGGTCAACGGTTACATCACCACGGATCCCGAAGAGATCGCCATGATGCAGGGGCGCTTGAAAGAGAAGATCGAAGGGGCGGTGGCCGATTTCACCTATTGTGAAGAAATCCACACCCCCGATGCCGAAACCTTGATCGTCACTTACGGGATTACCGCCCGGGCGGCCAAGGTGGCGGTTGAGCGACTGAAAGCCCAGGGGCGGCCCGCATCCCTGCTGGTGCTGAAAACCCTGTGGCCGGTGCCCGAGGCCCTGATTAGACAGGCGGCCGAACCGTACAAGCGGGTGGTGGTGGCCGAAATGAACCTGGGGCAGTACGTGCGGGAGATTCAGCGCCTGCTGCCGGAAAAAGAGATCGCCTTTGCAGGCGGAATGAACGGAGAATTGATCAAACCCGCACAGATCATGGAGGGGGTTGCCAATGGATAGTCTGTTGAATGCAAGCCGGCCGGCGGTTTTCTGCCCGGGCTGTGCCCACGACCAGGTGCTGCGCGCCCTGGACAAAACCCTGGTTTCGATGGGATACGGCGGCGAGGATGTGGCCATCGTCACCGATATCGGTTGCTCCGGCCTTTTCGATACTTTTTTCAACACCCATGCCTTCCACGGCCTGCACGGCCGGGCCCTGACCTACGCCACCGGCATCAAGATGGCCCGGCCGGACCTGAAGGTCATCGTTACCATGGGCGACGGCGGCCTGGGCATCGGCGGCGCCCATGTGCTTTCCACCTGCCGGCGCAACATCGACCTGACCCTGCTGGTGCTCAACAACTTCAACTACGGCATGACCGGCGGGCAGTGCTCGTCCACCACCCCCCAGGATGCCGTAGTGGGCTCCGGTTTTCTCAACAAGCTGGAAAAGCCGGTGGATATCTGCCAGGTGGCCGGCGCGGCCGGGGCGCCATGGGTCAAAAGGGCCTCCACCTACCAGCCGGACCTGAGTGAAATTCTCAAGGCGGCCATCGAATTCGACGGGTTTTCCCTGGTGGACATCTGGGGAATCTGCCCGGGCCGCTACACCCGGCGCAACAAACTGACGTTCAAGGTGGTCGGGGAAAATCTGGACCGGATGCCGCCTTTGCCCGATTACAAAGCCATCAACGCCCGCATGGAGTACGGCAAGGCCTATCGTAAGGAAGCGGCCACCCTCGCCACGCCGAAGGACCCGGTGCGCATCCCGGCCACCTGCACGCCGCCTGCCGCCGGTCGGCAGGAGGTGGTGCTTCTGGGCAGCGCCGGCCAGCGGATCATCACGGCCGGCGAACTGCTGTGCCTGGCCGGGGCGTCGGCCGGCTGCCATGCCAGCCAGAAAAACGACTATCCCATCACCGTCATGCGGGGGCACTCGGTCAGTGAAGTGATTCTTGCCGATACGACCATCGACTACACCGGCATCGAAGACCCGTCGGTGGTCATCGCCCTGGCTTCCGAAGGGGTGAACCGCCGCCGGAAACTGTTCGCGTCCCTTTCCTCCCGGGCATTGGTGATCAAGGCGGCCGGAGTCGACCTGCCCGAATGCCGGGCCCAGGTGGTGGAAATCGATTTCAAAGCCCGCAAGATCAAATCCCCGGACTGGGCCCTGGCGGCCCTGGCGGTGCTGGCCCAGCGCAAGAATGCGCTCAATCCGGAAATGCTCACCGCAGCCCTGAAACTGCGGTTCAACCGGACGGTATTGGAAATGGCAACGGCAGTGATCGAGAAGGTCGCTGCCTGAAAAAATAGATTTTCAGCGGTATTTTTTCACATCAACCCTTTTAACCCGGGAGAGAAAATGGATTTCACACTTTCAAAAGAGATGCAGATGCTGCAAAAGGCTGTCCGCGATTTTTGTAAAAAGCAGATTGCCCCCAATGTGGAGGAGTGGGACAAGACTCATTACTTCCCCTATGAAGAAGTCATGAAACCCATGGGCGAGCTGGGTTTCTGGGGTACGGTGATCCCCGAGGAATACGGTGGAGAAGACATGGGTTTCCTCGCCGCCATGATCGTGACCGAAGAACTGGCCCGGGTGTGCAGTTCGCTGCGCGTTCAGGTGAACATGCAGGTGTTGGGGTGTGCCTACACCATTTTCCGATACGGGACCGAGGAGGCGAAAAAGAAGTATATCGAAGGGTTGTGTGCCGGCGAGTTGATCGGCGGGTTCGGTATTACCGAACCGGATGCGGGCTCGGATGTCATGGCCATGGCCAGCACGGCCGAAGACAAGGGCGACCACTGGCTGCTTAACGGCAACAAGACCTGGATTTCCAACGCCCAGGTGGCCGACGTGCTGATTTATTATGCCTATACGGACAAGGACGCCGGCTCCAAGGGGCTGTCCGCCTTTGTGATCGAACCCAAGAACTTCAACGGCGTCAAGACCACCGCACTGGATAAGCTGGGCTCCTGGAGTTCGCCCACGGGCGAGGTTTTTCTCGACGGCACCAAGGTGCCCAAGGAGAACATATTGGGAAAACCCGGCGACGGCGCCAAGATCGTCTTCAGCTCCCTGAACCAGACCCGCTTGTCGGCGGCGGCCGGTGCCGTGGGGGTGGCCCAGGCCTGTCTGGACGTGGTGACCAAGTACTGCAACGACCGCAAGCAGTTCGGCAAGCCTATCGGCCAGTTTCAGATGAACCAGGACATGGTGGCCCAGATGGCTACCGAGATCGACTGTTCCCGGTATCTGGTTTACCGCGCCGCGTTGGAGAAAGACAACGGCAAGCTCAACAACGGGCTGGATGTGGCCAAGGCCAAGTATTTCGCCGGTGAAACGGTCAACAAGTGCGCCAACTACGCCATGCGCATTCTGGGCGCCTATGGCTACTCCACCGAGTATCCGATCGCCCGCATATACCGGGACACGCCCACCTACTACATGGTGGAAGGCTCGGCCAACATCTGCAAGTGGATTATTGCGTTGGATCAATTAGGCTATCGCAAGGCCAATCGGTAGTGTCCGCCCAGAGCAGGCATCTTGCGGTCCATATCGGCGTTCTCAGGCAAATGAAATCCTCAACGTAGCGCTGCTACGCCTGCGGTTGCATTTGCCCTGCGGCCTTGATCTGAACCACAACCTACCCGCTCTGAACGAACACTATGAAAGAACAATTGGCGCTCCCACGCGGAGTATGAGAGCGCGCGGTAAATTTTTTAGGAAACAGGAATTATAAATGCGACCCTATTTTGAGAAGATGCCCACGTTTGGCCGGGAACTGAACGAAGGGCAGATTAAAAGCACCGAGGAAAATGTCCGCCAGATCGGAGAAGTGGAGGATGCGGTCAAAGCGGCCGTGCAGAAGGTCAAGACCGCCGGCTTTCCCGAAGAGAAGATCAATGCCCGCGGCCAGATGACGGTCTGGCAGCGCATCAACTACCTGATCGATCCGGGCACCTGGTGCCCGCTGCACACCTTATTCAATCCCGAAGGCAATGCCGAAGGCCATACCAACGTCTTCGACGGCCTGGCGAGAATATCCAAAAAATGGTGCGTGGTCATCGGTTTCGACAACAAGTATCTGGCCGGCGCCTGGGTGGCCGGCCAGCCGGAGAACATCCTGCGGGTGACCAACCTTTCCAAACGGCTCAACATCCCTCTGGTCTGGCTGGTCAACTGCAGCGGGGTAAAGCTGCCCGAACAGGAAAAGTTCTACGCCAACCGCCGCGGCTCCGGAACCGCCTTCTTTCGCCATGCCGAACTGAACCAGCTTGGCATTCCGGTGCTGGCCGGCATTTACGGCACCAACCCGGCCGGCGGCGGCTACCAGGGCATCAGTCCCACGATTCTGTTTGCCCATAAAAACTGCAACATCGCCGTAGGCGGCGGCGGCATCCTGAGCGGCATGTCTCCCAAGGGGTATTTCGACGAAGAGGGCGCCGAGGCCCTGATCGCCGCGGCCAAGCAGTACAAGGCCAAACCGCCCGGATCGGTGAGCGTCCACCACGACGCGACCGGATTCTTCCGCTATGTGTATGAAGAAGAGACCGGCGTGCTGGACGGTCTGAAAGCGTACATGGCGGACATGCCGGCCTACAAGAGCAAGTTTTTTCGGGTGGCGAAGCCCAAGGAGCCCATGTTCAAGGCCGACGATCTGTACCGCCTGATTCCTTTCAACCAGAAGCAGATGTACAGCTTTGACGAAGTGCTGGCCCGGCTGGTGGACGGCAGCGAACATATGGAGTTCCGTCCGGACTACGGGCCGGAGATTTACACCGGCCTGGTCAAGCTGGGCGGATTTCTGGTGGGCTGCATCGGCAACCGCCAGGGCTGGCTGGGGGAAGGGTATCCCGAGTATGCCGACTATCCGGGCATCGGCGGCAAGCTCTACCGCCAGGGCCTGATCAAGATGAACGAGTTCGTGACCCTCTGCGGCCGGGACCGGGTTCCCATCGTCTGGTTCCAGGACACCTCCGGCATCGATGTGGGCGACATCGCCGAGAAGGCCGAACTGCTGGGGCTGGGCCAGAGCCTGATCTACTCCATCCAGCAGACCGACGTGCCCCAGATGCTGGTGGTGCTGCGCAAGGGGACCGCCGCGGCTCATTACGTCATGGGCGGCCCCACGGCCAACCGGCACAACGCTTTCACCCTGGGGCTGCCCACAACCGAGATCTACGTGATGCATGGGGAGACCGCCGCTGCGGCCAGTTACTCCCGGCGGCTGGTCAAAGAGAAGGACGCCGGACGGTCACTGCAGCCGGTGATCGACAAGATGAACCAGATGGCCCAGGAGTATCACGACAACTCAAGACCGATCTACTGCGCCGAGCACGGGCTGGTGGACGAGGTGGTGCAGATGAACAATTTGCGCCAATACCTGCTGGCCTTTGCCGGGGCGGTCTACCAGAACCCGAAATCGATCTGCCCCCAGCATCAGATGATTTTGCCAAGAATCATCAAGGGCTGAGTCCCTTGAACGTGCCAACCGGCAACAACGGGCTTCGATTTCGTCCGATATGGTGGCAACGGTTTGAGTATTAGACCTTGAACCGTCCTACCATATCGTTGAGCTGCTGGGCCAATTGATTGAGCGACTCGGCGCTCATGCTGATCTGCTCGCTGCTGTTGGAAATTTCTCCCGACGCCCGGGTGACCTCTGCAATGTCCTTGGAAATCTCCGAGGAGACCGTGGAACTCTGGGCCACATTCTCGTTGACTTCCTCGATGCCCTGGGCTGCCTGGGAGACATTGCTGGCGATTTCGTTGGTGGTGACGCTCTGTTCTTCCACGGCGGTGGCAATGGTGGAGACAATGTCGTTGACTTCGTTCACGACCCGGGTGATGTTGCCGATTTCGGTCACCGTTCCATCCGTGGAATTCTGAATGCTTTCGATCCTGGATTTGATCTCTCCGGTGGCCTCTGCAGTTTGACGGGCCAATTCCTTGATCTCGTTGGCCACCACGGCAAAGCCCTTACCGGCCTCGCCGGCCCGGGCCGCTTCGATGGTGGCGTTGAGGGCCAGCAGGTTGACCTGTTCGGAGATCTCGGTGATGGTTTCGATGACCTTGCCGATTTCCTGGGCAGCCGAGCCCAGTTCGGCCACCTGAGATGATGCGTTGGCCGCCTGGTCCACGGCGCCGCCGGCGATCCCGCGGGCCTTTTCCGTGTTCTGGGCGATTTCGTTGATGGTTGCCGTCATTTCCTCGGCAGCCGATGCCACCATGCCGACATTGGTGGCGGCCTCCTCCATGGCGGCGGCCACACTGTTCATGTTGGCGCTCATTTCCTCCGTGGCGGCGGCTACGGTGTTGGCCTTGTCGGAGGTTTCGTTGGCATTGGTTGACGTCTGCTCCGCGATGGCGTTCAATTCGGCGGAGGAGTCATTGACCTGGCGGGCATTGCCCTGGACCGACGAGATGATTTTCTGAATGTTTTCCGCGAATACGTTAAACCATTTGGCCATTTCGCCGACCTCATCCTTGCTGCTGACCTCCATGCGGCGCGTCAGGTCGCCTTCTCCCTGGGCGATGTCCCTGAGCATGTCGGATGCGATGACGATGGGGCGCGTGATCCGTTTGCCGAGCAGGGCAACACCGATACCGGTAAATACCAGCAGAACGAGAATGACCAGGATCAGGCCGTTGCGCTGGGCGGCGATGGCCGATGCGATTTCCGCTTCCTTGGCGGCCACGGCCTTGTCCACATCGTCGAGATAAATGCCCGTGCCCACGACCCAGCCCCAGGGTTTGAACAATTTAACGTAGGAAAGCTTGGGGACAGGCTCCTGATGGCCGGGCAGGGGCCACATATAGTCCACGAAGCCTTCTCCCTTGTCCCGACAGACATTGACACATTCCACAAACAGCCTTTTACCGTTGGGATCTTTGTTATTGGAAAGGTCTGTGCCGTCGAGGGCCGGTTTCATGGGGTGCATGATCATTTTGGGGCCCATGTCGTTGATCCAGAAGTAGTCCTCTCCCTTCGATCCATAGCGCAGTTGGGCGACGGCTTTTTTGGCATCCTCCATGAACTGCTGCTCGGCGGCCTCCAGATAGACGCCGGTCCCGATTACCCAGCCCCAGGGTTTGAACAGTTTAATATAGGAGAGCTTGGCCACGGGCCGGTCATGGCCCGGTTTGGGCCAGAGGTACTCGACGGTGCCTTCGCCATTTTTGCGACAGACGTTGACGAATTCGACGAACAGTTTTTTGCCTTCCGGGTCCTTGAACGCGGACAAGTCCTTGCCGTTGAGGGCCGGGTTGATGGGGTGCATGACCATTTTGGGGCCCATGTCATTGATCCAGAGGTAGTCGTTTTCGTTGTAGCGCATAGCGCCTACGAGTTGCGCGGCCAGGCCCATTTTTTCAGCGTCCGTAAGGTCCATGCGGGCGTGTACCTGCTCGACGGTTTTGAAAGCGACATCCACGATGCTTTTCAGCTGCTTTTTGTAGGTGGCGGCTATCTTTTCCGGGTCATGGGCGTAGTTATAGTGGGCCTGGACAATGGCGTAGGTGTTCCTGATCAGGTCCTGGAGTTTGCCTTTTTTTTCTTCCATCATCATGGAGCGGGCGGATGCAGCCTCGGCCACGCTGCGCTGCTTCAATGTGCGCATGGAAAAAAGCACGGCGACGATGCCCAATAGCAGCAGTCCGGACAGGGATACGATGATGATCTTCTTGTTGACGCTCATTGAAGGCCTCCTTGGATTTCTATTGCGGTCAAGTCAAGGACATTGCGAATAAACGAAATAGATGGCAAAAGGGCTCCTCGTTCGCTCTCACGGTAAACCATGCCGGTATATAGGGCTTCATTCCTTCTTGCCGACGCAACCGGAAATACCTGTTCGTTCGGGGTGTTCCTGGTCATTTTTTCGGCTGAAATAAATAAAACTTAAACACTGAATACAAAATATTTTACAAATGATGTGCAACGATGAAGGCGTTCAGGCAGGGGGAAAGCTTTCGGGAAAAAACGCTTCCAACCGGATCAAGGATCGGTTCGGGGCAGATTAAGCATTTATGATTGATAGCAACGGCGGGTTCAGCAAAGCGTAAGCTTTTCAAAGGTGTAGTCGTTCAGATCGACCACCAGCAATCGATTTCGCAGGGTGCCCGGACGATTCAGGAGCACCTTGAGAACTTCGGCGCACTCCAGCGAGGCCATTACGTTGACCGCCGGGGCCAGGCAGCCCAGGCGGATTTCTTCTCCCGTAAAAGCCCGGTGCGGGTCCGGAGGACCGTAGATGCCGTCCAGGCCCGGGCCGTCGGGAAACAGGGTGGTGACGTGCCCAAACAGCCCGGCCACGGCGGCCGAAACCATGGGAATGGTGGTTTCAACGGCCGCCGCTGCCAGGGCGAACCGGGAGGGGATGTTGTCCAGGCAATCGACGGCCAGGTCGCAGCCGCTTAGGATACCAAGGGCGTTTGACGGTGAAAGGGCCTGGCCAACGGCGGCCGCCTCGATTCCGGGATGGATCGCCGCCACCCGGCGGGCGGCGGCTTCGGCTTTGGACGCGCCGATGGTGCCGATCGTGCTGAGCAGCTGCCGGTTGAGGTTGTGGGGTTCAAACCCATCGCCGTCCACCAGTTTTAACCGGCCGACCCCCATGCGGGCCAAGGATTCGGTGACCAGGCCGCCCAGGCCGCCCAGGCCCACGATACAAACATGGGCTTTGAGCAGCCGGATCTGATCTTCCATGCTCAGCGATTTGCGGTTGCGCAGGTAGCGATCGGGCAGGATTTTTTTCTCAAGCGCCCGGACTTCCACCTGCCATCCGGGCAGGCCGGTTTCGGTGGACAGGCGCATGGTGTGGCTGCCCGATATCGTCCGGCAAGGCGTGCCATCGTCCAACATGCCGTCTTCGGCCAATCGGTCCAGGAGGGCGTCGATGGGGTCCTGCATGTTTCACCCCCCGGCCACGGGGGGGAAGATTCCCACCCGCTCGCCGCCTTTCAGCCGTGACGCCAGCGAGCATTTGATGCCGTCGATAAAAATGAGGTGGGCCTTTTCGCAGGGAACGTCCAATTGCCGGAGAAGACCCTCAACGGACACACCGGGTTCGATGGGCACCCGATCCGCGTTTTCCGGTGCAAAGGGGGCCAGGCCGGCGAAGAGTTTGAGTTGAATGTGGGCTGTGCTCATGGGGCTTTCCCGATGGGTTGATTTGTTGCCGTCTTAACATCGTTATGATTAAATCGGAAAAGCCCTGCCGTCAAGAATCGGTTTGGATGCCGAGCCGCCGTGCAGCGTTGCTTTTCCATGGCCCTTATGCCATCATCCTGGTTCGGAAAAGAGAACGGCAACGCATTGGCCGGTCGTTCGATAAGAGAGGATAGACGCGTATTATGGGGCAAATCGTTGCCACGATCATTCCCATCTTCAGTCTTGTGGCCCTGGGCAACATCGCCAGGCGCAGGGGATTTTTGCCGGAGGCATTCATGGGGCCGGCCAACCGGCTGGTGTATTATCTGGCCATCCCGGCCATGATTTTTAGGGCCATTGCCAAGGCTTCCCTGACCCTTCATTTCAACCCCATCGTCCTCGGACTGACGCTGGCGGCCATTGTCGCCCTTTTTGCCGTGTGCTGGTGCACAGCCATATTGCTGCAGCTGCCGCGGGAAATTCGCGCCGCCTTCATCCAATGCTCTTTTCACGGGAATCTCGGGTATATCGGACTGGCCGTGGCGTTTTACTATTTAGGGGGCGAGGGCCTGGCTCGGACCAGCATCATGGCCGCTTTTATCATGATCTTGCAGAATTTTTTGGCCGTGGTGACCCTTCAGGCCCATAGCCGGCAAGCGGCTGCGGGCGGTCGAACCCGGGCTTTCGTTGCCAAGATCGTCGGCAACCCGGTGATCGTATCCGCCCTTGTAGGCATTTTTTTCTCCCTGACCGGTTTTCCCGTGCCCCTGGTGCTGGACCGCAGTCTGCAAATCCTGGGCGGGCTGGCCCTGCCCATGGCCCTGCTGATTATCGGCGGATCACTTTCGATGACCCGTATGCGAAAACGGCTGGCGGCCGTTGCGGGCGCCTGCTTTTTTAAACTGCTGCTGTTGCCGGCCATCGGGTTCGGGCTGTTTCGCCTGGCGGGCCAGGCATCGGCGGACTGGCTGCCGGCGATTATTCTCCTGGCTTCACCCACAGCTACCATCGCCTATGTCATGGCCAGAGAAATGAATGCGGATGCGGATTTCGCCGTGGCCGCCATTTCGGCAACCACCTTGTTTTCCGCGGCCACCTTCGTTTTCTGGCTGAGCGTCGGATGACCGGTTTCAGCCCTCCCGGTCGTTCGGATCGTTCTTCGGCGTATAGCGCAGGCACTCCGTGCCCGAGTTGCGGCGAACGACCAGGCTGGGCGGCTGCCGGCTTTTGAAGTTCATGGCCCGGCATCCGTGGGGTTTGCCGGGATCCCAGGTAATGTAGTAATATTTGCAGTTGCGGCAAAAGATGGTCTGGTTTGGCTGCATGACAAGGGCTTTTTTAACCGGTTGATCGATATTCGTTTTATTTAGACCAACGTCCGGGAACATGGCAAGTCGCTTTTCACGATTTTGCGGACCGGGCCCGGGAGGAAGGAGCGGTATTCATGGAAGCGTTCAAACGCGCCCTGGTTACGGGGGGAGCGGGATTCATCGGGTCTCACCTGACCGATGCGCTCGTGGAAAGCGGTTGCCGGGTCACGGTTCTGGACAACCTGTCCACCGGGCATCGCAGCAACATCGATCACTTGGGAGATCGCATCGATTTCGTTCACGGTGACATTCGCGATGCCGCGCTCCTGGATCGGGTCATCGAAGGGTGCGAAGTGGTTTTCCATCAGGCTGCGGTGGTGTCGGTAACCCAGTCCGTCGAGGACCCGCCTCATTCCTGCGAGGTCAATGGCCTGGGGACGGTCCGCGTCCTGGATGCCTGCCGGCGGGCCGGTGTCCGGCGGGCGGTCATGGCCAGTTCTTCGGCGGTTTACGGCGACGATCCCCGTTTGCCCAAAACCGAAGACATGGCCCCCATGCCCTTGAGCCCCTATGCGGTGCAAAAGCTTACCGGAGAATTTTACGCCTCGGTGTTCGGCCGGCTTTACGGGTTGGAAACCGTTTGCCTGAGATATTTCAATGTCTTCGGCCCTCGGCAGGACCCATCCTCGCCTTACTCGGGCGTAATTTCCATCTTCATGACCAAGGCGGCCGCCGGTCAGGCGCCGACGATCTACGGCGACGGCGGCCAGACCCGCGACTTCGTCTATGTCAAGGATGTGGTGCGGGCCAATCTGGCGGCCGCCGGCAAGGCAGAAGCCGCCGGCAAGGTGTTTAACGTGGGCCGGGGGGAATCGATCCGCATCCGTGAACTCTGGGATCTGATCGGAAACATCGCGGGCACCGAACTCGAGCCGGAGTTCGCCCCCCCGCGTCCGGGCGACATCCGTGACTCGGTTTCCGATATCGGGGCGATTCACCGGGAGCTGGCATTCTTGCCCGAAGTCGGCCTTCGCCAGGGGTTGGAGAAAACCCTGGCGTGGGTTCGATTGGAAGACTGACCCGAATCGGCAAAGACGAAGATGGCCTTTTTGCCGGTTGCTGTTGTGTCTGTCGTCCTGTGCTGCAATTGCGAAAAGAGAAGAGGTGGGGCGGATAACTGGATGCTAGGCCCTTGATGCTTCGGCATGGGTATCCCAGAATTTCTTCACAGCTGCTCCGCGCCAAGTACCCTTACCGGAAACGGTGGGAACGCTTTTCTCGATCATGTGACGGGCGATTCTTTCCCAGCTTTGCCCGTCTTGCCGCAGGGTCGCGATGATCTGCATCAGCTTGGGACGGTTTTCATCGGTCAGCTTCGTCCCGAATGCCTGCCACTCGAGATCGGATTCGGACTCGGGCGCTGCAAAAGAAACATCGTCAACCGTCGGCTGTTCGGCGGGTATGGCCGCCTTGTTCGTCACCTGGCCGCCGAGCCTGGCTACGATGGCTTCGAGCGCCTCGGCAATGCGGGTTTGCGTATTCTCATTGGCCGTCAGGGCCTCGACAATGCGCTTTTGTTGTTCAGCCAGGGATTCCAGCGCATCTTTGACGAGCGCAAAATGATCTCCGGTCACCTTTGCATAGTAGTCGGTTTTTCGACGCTCATTGCTCACCCGGCGTTGGGGCCCTTTGTAATCCGTGTGGCTTCTGCCGCGGTCGGGTTGTTTCAGCTTTCCACTTCTCAGGTTGTGCAAAAAATCATCCATAATCACTCCTTGTTTGAATGACCGTTATAAATCAGCACCGCGATTATTAGTCAACGATGTTTTGTCGAAACGGATAAAAACATGGTTACAGGTAAACCTTGGATCGCTTTCGGTTAGCGGGATACTGTGCCGGCCTTTCGTCTCCGGCGGGTTCGGACGACGGCGGTATCGGATCCGATGGCTTCGGAACCTCCGCTCCCATTTTTATTGCGACTGAATATTCAAGCGGTCAGTGCAGAACAGATGGAGTTGTCGGAATTGGCTTTATGAATGGGTTATCGGTCGACCGCGACGGGACTTGAGAGAAAAATGGCGGAAGTACAGAGCAAAACGAAACAATTTCGGTCCAACGCGACATTCAACCGGCAAATGGTTTTTAGAACCTGGAACGTTCAATGTTGAATAAGCAGACCGCGTCGCTCCGTCAATCGGTTAAAAGAATCGCCGGTCGTCGGACGGTCTGCGAAACAGGGTTTGGTTGTATTAAAAACGACAGCTTGCCTTGTTCGAATTTCGAAGTTGGCGTTCGATATTCGACGTTCATGGGTTTGGATTTTAGCCGCCTTCGAGGGGGCTTCACCAAACCACCCGTTTTTCGGGTGGTCGGTGATTTCTCGGGAATTCGGTTCTCCCCAAAATGCCAGTGGACCGGTCAGTTGGCCAGATGCACAAACGCCGCATCGGTTTCTGTCGCCAGGCGGTCAGCCGGAAAGTCCAGGGTGGCGAAATGGTCTTCCAGGCGTTCTTCCCTGCGAATCAGTTCGACGGTGCCGTCGGATCGCAGCAGCAGTTCCTTGGGCCTGAGCCGGCCGTTGTAGTTGAAGCCCATGGCATGGCCGTGGGCGCCGGTGTCGTGGATGACCACCCGATCGCCCTTTTCGATTGCGGGCAGACGCCGCTGGATGGCGAATTTGTCGTTGTTTTCACAAAGGGAGCCCACCACGTCCACCACTTCGGTATCCCCATCGCTTTTGCCCGGTACGGTGATATGATGGTAGGCGCCGTAGATGCCGGGCCGCATGAGGGCCGACATGGAGGCATCGACCCCGACATAGGTGCGGTAAATTTCCTTGCGGTTGATGGCCGTGGTCACCAGCGCGCCGTGGGGGCCGGTCATGAAACGGCCGCTTTCCATGTAGAGTTTGGGCATGCTGCCCGTTTCCCGGAAAAAGTCGCGGAACAGGCCGGAAATGGAAGCGGCCATGGCTTCCAGGTTCAAAGGCGTGTCGGCAGGGCGGTAAGGGATTCCAAACCCGCCGCCGATATTGATGAATTCGAGGCGGATATCCAGCTCTTCCAGAATGCGCCGGGCCTCTTCCAGAAGCATGGCGGCGGTCTGCACCATATAGGTATGGTCCAGTTCGTTGGAGGCCAGCATGGTGTGCAGTCCGAACCGTTTGCTCCCCGAGGCTTTGGCTTCGGCGTATGCCTGGATCAGCTGGTCGTGGCTGACCCCGTATTTGGCTTCGACCGGCGTGCCGATAATGGCATTGCCCGTTCGGCGTTCGCCCGGATTGTAGCGGAAGCAGATCGGTTCCGGCACGTCCGGCAAATTACCGAGAAGGGAGATGTCGTCCAGATTGACGATGCTGCCGCCGTCGGCCATGGCTCTGGCAAATTCGGCCCGGGTCGTGTTGTTGGAGGTGAACATGATGTCTTCGCCGCGGGCGCCCCCCCGTCTAGCCAGCACCAGTTCGGCCACCGAGCTGCAGTCGAAGCCGAAGCCCATGTCGGCCATGATGGCCAGAATGGCGGGGTTGGGCAGGGCCTTTACAGCAAAGTATTCGCGGAATCCGTCTATCTCGGCAAAGGCCTTTTTGAGCCGCTCCCCGGTTTCCCGGATGCCGGTTTCGTCGTAGATGTGAAAAGGGGTGCCGAAATGGGCGGCGATTTCTTCTATTCGGGGATAGAGTCGGGTTTCGAAGGCGTTGGACATGGGCATGGGAACGATCCTTTTTGCGGGTCTATTTTACGGGACCATCAAGAATTAAGCCATCAGCTATTTTCGGATGAGCGCTGTCATGCCAGGGCTTGGCGAATCCGGTCCATGGCGGTGGTCACATTTTCGCGGCTGTTGAAGGCGCTGATGCGGATATAGCCTTCGCCGCAGGTGCCGAAGCCGGCGCCCGGCGTGCAGACCACACCGGCCTTTTCCAGAAGCATGTCGAAAAAGGCCCAGGAGTCGCCCTTTGTCGCCACCCAGATGTACGGGGCATTCTCCCCGCCGATACAGGTGTACCCCAGGGCCTGCATCTCGCTGCGGATGATGTCGGCGTTGGCCATGTATCCCTGGATCAGTTCGGCGACCTGGCGTTTGCCGGCATCGGTGTATATTGCGGCCGCGGCCCGCTGGACCGGATAGGAAACCCCGTTGAACTTGGTGGCGTGGCGCCGGTTCCACAGGCGATGAACCGAATGGGCCTCGCCGGTGTCGGTATAGGCCATCAGGGTTTTGGGCACCACCGTGTAGGCGCAGCGGGTGCCGGTGAACCCTGCCGTTTTGGAAAAACTCCTGAACTCGATGGCCACGTTCCGGGCGCCGTCGACTTCGTAAATGGAGTGGGGCAGGGCGTCGTCCCGGATAAAGGCCTCGTAAGCGGCATCGTAAAGAATGATCGCCCGGTTGGCCGCGGCAAAGTCCACCCAGATCTTGAGTTGTTCCCTGGAAATGGTGGCTCCCGTCGGATTATTGGGAAAGCACAGGTAGATCAGATCCACCGGCTCGGCGGGAAGGTCCGGAATGAAGCCGTTTTCCGCTGTGCCGTCCAGATAGACGATGCCCTCGTAGCGGCCATCCCGGAACGTTCCGCTGCGGCCGGCCATCACGTTGGTATCCAGGTAGACCGGGTAGACCGGATCGGGGATGGCGATGCGGACATCGGCGGCAAAGATTTCCTGGATGTTGCCGGTGTCGCATTTGGCCCCGTCGCTGACGAAAATTTCATCGGCGTCGATATCCGCGCCACGGGCCTTGAAGTCGTTTTCGGCGATGGCTTGCCGCAAAAAATCGTAGCCCTGTTCCGGTCCGTATCCGCGGAACGTGGCATCGGCGGCCATTTCGTCCACCGCTTCATGGAAGGCGGCAATGCAGGTTTCGGGCAAGGCCCTGGTCACATCGCCGATGCCCAGACGGATCACGGCCGGTTCCGGCTGGCGCTGCTGGTGGTCGGCGACCCGTTTGGCGATGTCGGAAAAAAGATAGGACGCTTTGAGTTTCAGGTAGTTTTCGTTGATGCGAATCATGGCTTGCCTCGGTTGCCTTTCATGAATCGGGTTGATTGGTCATTCAATCGGTACCGCGTCGTCGATGGGGATTCGCGCGGATTCCTTGAACGTCTCCATGACGATGGTGGTCCGGGTTGAAACAACGCCCTTGAGCGCTGCGATCTCTTCTCTTACCAGCCGTCCCAAGGTGCGAGTATCGGTTTCCCTGACTTTCAGCAGCAGGCTGTCGTCGCCGGCGACGAAATGGATTTCCTGGACCTGGGCCAGTAAAGCCAGTTGGCCCGCCAATTTTTTTGTCTGGGTGCGGCCGTCCATGTGCACTTGGATGAAGGCCACCTGGCCCTTGCCGAAACGCTCGGGATTGAGCCGCACCTCATAGCCGTCGATAAGGCCCGTCTTTTCAAGCTTGCGGATCCGCTCCAGGACCGCCGATGGCGCCATGCCGACCTGGCGGGCCACCTCCACATTGGGGATGCGGGCCTTTTTTTGCAGGATCTTCAGAATTTTTAAGCTTATCTCGTCGATCATTCGTATAAACTCCAATTATGCAGAAAATAATTCTTAAAAATACGTTTTGTCAAGAATATTTTTTTTGAAAAATCCTTTTCCTGCCATTTTGCGCGTCCGGAGATCGGGAGAAAAAGATTGATGTCCTCGCCGGTTTTTTCTATTCAAAAAGATCTGAGCAAAATTCGTCATTCCAGGAAACCATTAGTTGGGGAGGGTTGCAGTGCCTGTCCGTTACAGGAGTCCGAGATGACAAAGATCGTCGTTATTGGTTTGGGCGGCTGCCTGGGAGCCATTTTACGTTACCTGGTGGCCGGCGGCGTCCATGCATTGGCAAAGTCGGCATCGTTTCCACTGGGAACCCTGACGGTCAATGTGGCCGGGTGCCTGTTGATCGGGATCGGCGGCGGGTTGATGGAAAACCGGCAGTTTTTTTCACCGGAATGGCGGTCCTTTCTTTTTGTTGGTGTTCTGGGCAGTTTCACCACGTTTTCCACCTTCGGGCTGGAAACCTTCAATCTGGCCAAGCAGGGGCAGTGGCTGACCTCGTTCGGCAACGTCGGATTCAGCCTGGTATTGGGATTGATAGCCGTTTTTACCGGCTACGTGCTGTCCCGCATGATCTGATGGGCAGGGATTCGGTCGATGGGTTGCGGCCTCGCAACCGGAGACAGGGAGGAAAGATGACAGTATTCAAAGAAGCGGGGCAACTGCTGCGAATTTTCATCGGAGAAGCCAATCGGCACGGCCGCATGCCCCTGTACGAATGGATCGTCCAGCAGGCCCGGTCCCAGGGCATGGCAGGGGCCACGGTACTGCGGGGCATTCAGGGGTTCGGGGCCAACAGCCTGATTCACACCACCAAGATTTTGCGGCTTTCCGAAGATCTGCCGGTTATCGTCGAAATCGTCGATACGGAAGAGAAAATCGAGGCTTTTCTCAAGACCGTCGACCCGGCCATCACCGAAGGACTGGTCACCGTGGAAAAGGCGCGGGTGCGCATGTACCGTGCCGGCGGGAATCGAAAGGCCCGGTCCTAGCGTCAACCGACGGTTCACCCCTTGTCTTCTTCTTCCCCGGCGGAAGAAACCGAAACCGCCCGCGCAACGCGCCGCATGCGCAGCACGAATCCCATCACCATGACCAGGCTGATCAGGGTCATCAGGCTGGCAGCGAAAAAGGTCATGATAAAGGAAAACGGGTCGCCCAGCCCGTAGGACGCCACCAGCAGGGATACCCCGAAACAGGCGAAAAAGCAGGCGATGCCGGTAAGCAGGACCTGCCCCAGCCACCACCCCATGCCTGGCCTCTCGCCGATGCCGCTATCGTTTCCGTTACCGTCCATTTCTTCAGACATCTATCCCGCGTGCTCCCGCAGCCGGTCCAATGGTCATTTCCGGATGGGTCCGCATCAGAATCGCAGGGACAGGCAGGTCAACCCACCATCCATTTTTCTGAATTCGCTGGTATCCAGTTCCACGATGGGCATGCCCAAAACCGTCAGCTTGCCGCGGGTGTCGGGAAATCCCGCCGGCATGATCAGCCGCCCGTTGACCAGCAGGGTATTGCCCGCATAGGCCTCGTCGGCTGCGATGACGATGCGTCGGTAACCGGCAAGGGCAGGGTGGCCGGCAAAGTCGGGCGTGGTCAGCAGGGTCTCCTCGCCTACGGCATTGACACTGGATTTGAAATGCAGGCCGGCAGCCACGTCAATAGTGGTCCAGGTACAGCCGAATTGGGCTACGGCCTGGCCCAGTTGTTTGGCGCCCTCCGCGTTGGTGCGGTCCGACAACCCGATGAGAAAGTGGGTTCCCATCATCAGGACATCCCCGCCATCCAGCGTCCCCGGCGGTTGGATGTCGACGGTGGGTCGAAAGGCTTTCAAGGCGGCGGCGACCGATGGGGTCTCTCCCTTGCGCGGTTCGGCGCCCGGGTTGGTGATGACCGCGATATCCGGGGTGACCACGGCCGCATCCTCGACAAAATGGGCGTCGGGATAGCCGTCCAGGGGCTTCAAAACAGTCACCGCCAGGTTGCAATCCTTCAAAACGGTTACATAGGCATCGAACTGCTTCATAGCCTTGGCGGTGTCGGGCGGCCCCAACGTCGATGTGGTGATGCCGGCGGCCATATCTCTGCCCGGTCGCCTGACAATGGCATGCGTAAACGTCATTGTTCCCTTTATCTGCTTCTCAAAGAAGCCCTTTATATATAGGTGATGTCGTCATCGAAAATCAGGATCGATCCATTCATGTTTTGCCGTAAAATAACAGCCCTGTCCGGTAAAATAAACCGCAATCCGTTTTGGCCTGAATATTTTATCCTATCAATCGATAAACCAAAAAACCGGAAGGCAAAACCGGCATGATGCACTTTGACCGTATCGAAAGGTGTCGGTCCAACCAGAAATGACAAGTATATTTCTAAAGTTTGGCGGTTACAGATCGATATAGATTTTGCGTCAGCTAAGAAATTGATTTCTATTAACTGTGTTCTTGATCAAACTGAATTACGACTTCGCATTTTCACATTATGCATGCAACCGCTAATTCTCATGCGACACCGGCGCCTGTTTCCCATCATATTCCTACAGGTATGCCCTTCTTCAGTGAAAGCTTGGTTCTCTGTCCGGGGAAATGCCCACTTCGAACGTCCGGTTGCGGACTTAACATTATTTAAGGCTTTGAAATAATGATTATATTTTGCGAAGAATGCGGTGCGAGAAATGTTCTGGACGAGGACAATTTTGAAGACCATATATGCACGTTGGAATGCTGTCAATGCAGTACCCCCCTGATGGTCGCTAAACCAACGGATGGAAATACCGAGTTTGTCGTCTCCACCAGTTTGCAACCCAAGCAATCCGGTGGCGGGGCCAAAGGGCCGATCAAAGTCCTGATCGTCGACGATTCGAATTTGCTTCGCAGTGTTATGAAGGAGATGCTTGCCAAAGACGATCAATTGCAGATCGTGGGGGAGGCGGAAAACGGCCTCAAGGCCATCGAACTGATTCAGAAACTCAAACCGGATGTGGTGACCCTCGATGTGAACATGCCGGTCATGGACGGGCTGACGGCGATCAAGCACATCATGATTAAATGTCCCACGCTGGTGGTCATGCTCAGCACGCTCACCGGCCAGGGGTCCCATGAGACCTTCGAGGCGCTGCGCTACGGTGCCGTTGACTATCTTCAAAAACCATCCAGTCTGGCCAAGGACGATTTCAAGAGCCAGCATGAATTGATTGTCAGCCGGGTTAAAAATGCAGCCAGAGCCGGCATCAAGGCCATTCGATATTTGCGTCCGGTTCAAGTGACGGATCGCAATGATCGAACGAATGCCCGGTGCTGTGAACACGTATTTGCCATCAATACCACCTATGGCGGTTATGGCGCGCTGTTGGGGTTGATTCCCGAGATCGATCCATCTCTGCAGGCGTCTTTCCTGTCCGTCATCTATGCGACGCCTTCCAATGTGGATGCCTTTGCCCGCTACCTCGAGGAGCACAGCTCCCTTGCGGTGAAACGTGCCGTTGACGGGCAGCGTATGGATAGCGGCACCTGCTATCTGGCGTCGGCCTATGAAGACATATCCGTGAAAAAAGACGCCGACGGCGTGTCCATTGGCTTGCAGCTCAAGGATTCCTGCGAGTTCCAACAAGCCTCCAACCGCCTGATGACGTCGCTGGCGGAGGCGTTCAAGGATCGCGCTTCCGCCATTTTGCTTTCCGGTTTAGGGGAAGACGGCCTTTCCGGCGCGGGCAGTATTTTAAACAGCGGCGGGAACATCATCGTTCAGGACCCGCGAACATGCTTGTGCAAAGAGACAAACCAGCTGGCCATTGAACGCTACGGCCTTTCCACGGTGCGGCCCGGGAACGAGATGATCGACGCCATCCGTGCCTGCTGCGCGGCTGCCGGGTGAAGCATGATGCTGCATGAACAAGAGGGCGGGTAACACCGGCCACGATTTTTTTTAATAAGGCTTCCGGAATCCAAATCAACTAGGGAGAATCAGTCATGTTAAAAGAGCTTAAATTCGGAAATCTAAAACTCAGGACCAAAATCCTCATGCTCGGTTTGGCCGCCGTGATTTTGCCGGTTTTGATTCTCGGTATCATCGGTGCCCGACAGAATATCATCATGCGGGATGTGTCCACCGAGGAAAGTATCAAATTGGCCAAAACGGACCTGGATCATGTCGTGGACGGCGTTTACCGCATGTGTGAGACCCAGAACGCCCTCCTTGTCAAAACACTATCAGGCTATCTAAATTTTTCCCGTCAACTCGTGGCCGATTCCGGGGGGATTTCCCTCGCCACGGAAAAGGTGACCTGGGATGCCGTTAACCAGTATTCGCAAAACCGTATAACCGTGAATCTGCCCAAAATGCTTTTAGGCGGTTCTTGGCCTGGGAAGGTTTTCGATGCAGGCACTTCCGTACCGATTGTTGACCGAATAAAAAGCCTGGCCGAAGACGCCACCTGTACGGTATTTCAACGCATGAACGATGCCGGCGACATGCTGCGTGTCGTCACCAGCGTGGTTAAAACCGACGGCACTAGGGCCATCGGTACCTATATTCCACGTACCAATCCCGATGGCAAAGCCAATCCGGTTGTCTCGAAGGTTCTCAATGGCGGGACCTATAGTGGTCGTGCGTTCGTGGTTGACCGATGGTATCTGACCTCCTATGAGCCTATTTACGATAGTGATAAGTCAATCATTGGCATGCGTTATGTTGGAATCCCCCAGGAAAGCGTTCAAAGTATTCGCAAGTCCATCTACAATGTCGAAATCGGTCAAACCGGTTATGCTTACGTTTTGGACGAAAAGGGGTACTACGTCATCTCTGAGGATGGCAAACGTGATGGTGAAAACATTTCCCAGTCCACGGACGCGGAAGGCAACCTGTTTATCCAGGCGATCGTCGCCAAGGGATTGACGCTGAAGCCGGGGGAAATCGCCGAGCACTACTATCCGTGGAAGAACCCCGGCGATCCCAAAGCGCGCATGAAGATCATCCGTTTCATGTATTACGAACCCTGGGGGTGGATTATCAGTGCCGGCTCCTATATGGACGAGTTTCTGGAAGGCGTCCACCGTATTGAAAACGTTACCCGCCGCAGTCAGATGTTTCAGTATGGCGCCGTCGCCGCTGCCGCGATTGTCTTCGGTCTGCTGGCAACCCTGCTTGCCCGGAACATCTCCAACCCGATCGTCAACATCGTCGAGGCCGTTAACCGGGTTTCCCGTGAACGGGACCTGACCGTTGAGGTGCCCGCGGGTGGCGAAGACGAGGTGGGAATCATGGCCCGGGAATTCAACCGCATGATGAGACTGCTCAGGGAGTCGTTCATGCATGTCACGAGCGCCGCCCAGGAGGTGGAAAAACGGGCCGGTGACATGGCCCAGCGCGCTACAGCCAACAAGGGCCGCGCCGAAAATCAGGCCCAGCAGATGCAGGTCATAAAGGAAACCGTGGAATCCATGCGCGCCACAGCCGGTGAGGTGGCGAATGTGTCGGAAGCCCAGAAGGAAACGGCCGATGTGTCCAGTAGTGGCATCAAACGCCTGGTGGAGAGCATGAAGGCGGTAACCGAGGCCTCGGAAAAACAGGTGGAAGAGGCCGCCACGGCAACGGACCGCGTGCAGATCATGGGAGACACCGGTGCCAGCGTTGTACAGAATGCCCAGACGCAGGGCTCCCAGGTTGTGGCCGTGACCAAGGAAATTTCCCGAATGAACGAGGCGGTGAACGAGCTTACCAAGGCCACGGAAAGCGCCATGACGTTTGCCAACAGTGCCCTCGAGGCGGTTGCGGAAGGTACCGAGTCGGTTGAGGCTACCGTTACAAGTATGAAAGCCATTTCCGAATCGTCGGAACAGATTACGGAAATTATTACGGTGATCACCGATATCGCCGAGCAAACCAACCTGCTGTCACTCAACGCCGCAATCGAGGCCGCCCGCGCAGGCGTGCATGGCAAGGGCTTTGCGGTCGTCGCCGACGAAGTGGGCAAGCTGGCGCAACGGTCATCCGAAGCAGCCAAGGAAATTACCCAACTCATCAAGAATTCTACCGCCAGGGTGGCCGAAGGTGCGCAGTTGTCCGACCGCTCGCGCCAGGCCCTGGAAAAAATTGCGGCTGGTGGCGGTACCAATATGAAAGCCATTCAGGAGGTTGCCCGGACGGCCAGCAACATCGCCGAGGGAACCAAGGAGGTCAATGCCATGATGGAAGACCTCAACAACCTGGCCCGGCAAATTGCCGAGATGGCCGGTCAGCAGGGTGAGCGTCGTATGGCCGCCCAAACCGCCCTGGGCGCTCTGGTGGAAAAATCGAACGCCATTTCGCAGCTCATCGAACAGGCCAACCAGGGGATGCTCGATATCGGTAGCCAGATGGAAGGCGTGGTGGACCGGAGCCATAAAGTAAAGGACATGACCGGTCTCCAGGCGCAACGCTCACAGAAACTGACTGAAATTACAGAAGAGTCCACAATCTCGGCTGTCAAGACCATGGACGGTGCAGCCACGGTTGTGAGCATCACCGGTGAACTGCAGGATCTTTCCAAGGCACTGACGCGTCAGGTTGCGCAGTTCAAGGTTACGGAAAACGCCATGCCCGAGCAATCCTGAAAAAGGAGACAATCAAACCATGGATGAACTTTTTCGGAATCAACCTGACGCCGGCCAGGAATCAAAAGAGAATCTCATGCAACTGGTGGGCTTCGAAATCGGAGAAGAGTTGATTGGCGTCGATATCTTAAGTGTTCAAGAGATTATTCGCGAAGCCCCGGTCACGGCGATTCCCAACGCTCCCGATTTTATTGAGGGGGTAATCAACCTGCGCGGCAATATCATCCCGGTCGTGGATCTTAGAAAGCGGCTGAAATTTTCGCAAAAAGACAAACCCGGTTCCGGTAGCTGGATCATTATTCTCTCGGTCGAGGGCCGCATGACCGGCTTTATGGTGGATCGGGTGACAAAGGTCTTGAACGTGCCGGTCGACAGCTTCAGACCGGCGCCCGATATCGTTGTCGCCAGCCTGGAACGTCAGTATATCCGGGGGGTATGCAAATTGGACCGACGCTTGTTGATCCTTCTTGATTTCGACCGGATACTGATGGTGGATGAAATCGAGAAACTAAAGTCCATGAAACGTTCCACGAGGTTCATCCAGGCGCAACAGCAGGGTCTGCAAACAACATCGCCCGCGTAGAGAGGCTTGCTGCAGGCACAAAGGGGAAACATCTCCGGATCGGGGATGTAAACCAAACCATGTCTTCCTGTGGTAGCCGCCCACAACGAATCGGGCCAATTTGATCATGGCAAGAGGGGCGTTAGGAAAAAAGGAAACAGGCGGATGGCAAAGACGATTTTAGTCGTGGACGACTCGTCCATCATGCGTAAGATGATTAAACAGACCCTGATCGGTGCCGGCCACACGGTTGTCGGAGAAGCGAAAAACGGCGACGATGCCGTGGCAATGTTCCAAGACCTGAAACCTGAACTGGTAACCATGGATATCACCATGCGCGGCATGGACGGTATCGAGGCTGCCAAAGCCATTCTGGCATTGGACGCCGATGCAAGGATCGTCATGCTGTCCAATCTGGATGAGGATAAGTTCAGTCGACAAGCAGCACAAATCGGGGCCAAGGGATACCTCAACAAACATAAAACCGCCGAGATCCTCGAATTGATCGATCAGTTGTGAATCATTTGAGCGGCGGGTCGTGTGGATGACAAGCCACAGCCCAAAGATGGCGAGAAGGAGTCTTTCATGACCGACCAATCCCTGATAGCGGATTTTGCCGACGAGGCCCGGGAGCATTTGGAGGAGTTGGAGAGCAGTCTGTTGCGTCTGGAATCCGATCCGGGAGATCGGGAGTTGCTGGATACCATTTTTCGGTCGATGCATACGATCAAAGGTTCGTCGGAATATCTGGGATTCGAGCGTATCGCGCAATTGTCCCATCGTTTGGAGAACCTTCTGGATCTTTTTCGCGACGGCAGTCTGACTGCGGACAAAGTGACGGTGGATCTTCTCATCGACGCCAGGGACCGTATCGGGACCCTGATTTCCCAGGTTGAGCAGTCGGGGCAGGAAACCGCAGAAATCGGAGATCTTCTGGATCGCATCGAAACGGTAAGCGCCGGTCCGACGGATGGGGGCGGGGAATCGGACAATGCCCCCGCATATGAAGGCGAAGCGGACACCGAACTTTTCGATATTTTTATGGAACAACTGATCGCGGGACTCGGCGAGTTGATGGAAACCGCAAGGCAGGCGGCGGGCGGGGAGGATGTCGCCGGGGCCATGGGCCGAATGTCCGATCAGGTGGAGCGGCTTTCGGGAACGGCCAATTACATGGGCTACACCGCGTTGGTTGCCGTTTATGACAAGATGCTTTCGGAATTGGAAGCGTTCGCATCGGGCGCAAAAACGGCCGAACCCCCTGAAATCGAGGCGTTCTTGAAGTCGAGTCTGGTCGACGGTATCGGTCGCATCCGGGAACTGTTTCCCAATGCCGATGGGCTGGCAACCATCGATACCGGTTGCTCTATACCGGTTGAACAGGACCTCGCCGAATCGAAGGCGACCGAAGAACCGGCGCCGGATATCATTGTTGCGGACCCCAAGAGGGCGGAAAAGGGTCCGGAACAGGAGGCCGATCTCGATCTGGATTTTGATTTCGATCTGGGTTTGGATTTGGAAAATGAGCGGGGCCTCGAAGCCGACAATAGCGAAAGCGCCCCCCGGACCTCCCAGATGACCGACCAATCCCTGATAGCGGATTTTGCCGACGAGGCCCGGGAGCATTTGGAGGAGTTGGAGAGCAGTCTGTTGCGTCTGGAATCCGATCCGGGAGATCGGGAGTTGCTGGATACCATTTTTCGGTCGATGCATACGATCAAAGGTTCGTCGGAATATCTGGGATTCGAGCGTATCGCGCAATTGTCCCATCGTTTGGAGAACCTTCTGGATCTTTTTCGCGACGGCAGTCTGACTGCGGACAAAGTGACGGTGGATCTTCTCATCGACGCCAGGGACCGTATCGGGACCCTGATTTCCCAGGTTGAGCAGTCGGGGCAGGAAACCGCAGAAATCGGAGATCTTCTGGATCGCATCGAAACGGTAAGCGCCGGTCCGACGGATGGGGGCGGGGAATCGGACAATGCCCCCGCATATGAAGGCGAAGCGGACACCGAACTTTTCGATATTTTTATGGAACAACTGATCGCGGGACTCGGCGAGTTGATGGAAACCGCAAGGCAGGCGGCGGGCGGGGAGGATGTCGCCGGGGCCATGGGCCGAATGTCCGATCAGGTGGAGCGGCTTTCGGGAACGGCCAATTACATGGGCTACACCGCGTTGGTTGCCGTTTATGACAAGATGCTTTCGGAATTGGAAGCGTTCGCATCGGGCGCAAAAACGGCCGAACCCCCTGAAATCGAGGCGTTCTTGAAGTCGAGTCTGGTCGACGGTATCGGTCGCATCCGGGAACTGTTTCCCAATGCCGATGGGCTATCAACCATCGATACCTCGGTGCCGTCGAGCCTGTCGCCCAACGATGGGGATGCTGATGAGCCCCTCCCGGAAGAACCACCGGTTTCGACGGTTCTCGACGAACTCCTACCCGATCTGCCGACTATCGATGATGCGGAAAAAGAATCCCTTCTTTCCAGAATGCTGGACGAAACTTTTTCATCCATGCAGGAAAGCGACGGCGATACCGATTCGGATCCCATCGCGCTTCAGTTCTCGACGCCTTGGGACGATACCGCTTCTTCATCCATCCCCACGGAAGCGAATCAAGAGGCGGAAAGCACATCTTCCATCCTCGACGACTTCGGCTCGGAATCGGTAGCTTCGCATCCGTCTGCCGAGGAGCAGAAGATTTCAACGGATCAGCCTCCGGCAGATTCGGATGAGAACGAAATCGACCTGTGGCCCGAAGCGCCCAAGGTATCGATTCCCGTTCCCGAGGCTGTGGATTCCCCTGCCGAAGTTCAGTGGCCGAAACTCGATTTGACGGCCGGTGACGTGCCGGCGGAAAAGGGAAAAGAGGCTGCCGCCCCTGAGGAGACATTTTCTGCGCGCAGTTCCATACGGAGAAGCATTCGTGTGGATGCGGAGAAGGTCGATGACTTGATGAACCAGGTGGGCGAGTTGGTGGTGAACCGCTCTTCATTCGCCCAATTATCCTTCGATCTGCGTGAGTTGACGCAATATCTCAACCGCCGATTCCCCATGGAAAAAAACGACCAGCGCATGTTGGCCAATCTGACTACCCGGTTCAACGACGCTGCCACTGTTCTGGGAAGGGTGTCCAATGAACTCCAGGAGCAGGTCATGAAGGTGCGCATGTTGCCGATAGCCAGGCTTTTCAGCCGTTATTCCCGCCTGGTCCACGATTTACTCAAGGATTCCGATAAGAAAATACAGCTCCAGTTCCGGGGTGAGGAAACCGAACTGGACCGAATGATTATCGAGCAATTGGCCGATCCCTTGATTCACATTATCCGTAATGCCGTGGATCACGGTATTGAATCCCGAGAGGTCCGCACAAGCAAGGGAAAACCGGAAAGCGGAACGCTGCTTCTGGAAGCCTTCCACGAAGGAAGTAATGTCGTCATCGAAATTACCGATGATGGTCATGGTATCGATCTCTCCCGCATTTGCGAGAAAGCCATTGAAAAACATCTGGTCGACAGAGAAACACTTGAGAAAATGAACCAGAAAGAGATCATTGACATGATCATGCTGCCCGGCTTTTCAACGGCGGACGAAATTACGCATACATCCGGGCGCGGCGTCGGAATGGATGTGGTCAAACGTAACATTGAGAAGATCAACGGTTCTTTGGACATCGAAACCCGGCAAGACTTGGGTACCCGCATTCGAATCAAGATCCCGCTGACATTGGCGATCATACCCGCCATGATGGTCCGTTGCGGCGGCAGCCACTTTACGGTGCCCATGGGCGCCATACAGGAAACGCTGCGCATCGATCCGGGTGAAATCTTCACGGTGGACGGCAGCGAGGTGATGCATCTGCGCGAAGAACCGCTGCCGTTGGTCCGGTTGGCCGCTCTGCTGAATATACCCGCCGCTGCGGAGAGAGCCGCAGACCAGCGTTTGATTGTCATGGTCATCCGATCTGTTGTTGGCAACACCGGTTTTATCGTGGATCAACTTTTAGGGCGTCAGGAAGTGGTCATCAAACCCTTGGAAGATTATCTTCGGGAGGACAGCGGTTTTTCCGGTGCTACCGTCTTGGGTGATGGGGGAATTTCTTTGATTCTGAATGTCGATGAACTATCGGTGATGGCCAAAGAACGCGAGGCCGGTAAGAAATTGGCTGCCGTTGCCCTTTAGCCACTGTGCCGGCAACGGATAAAATACGCGCATAACATGGGAACCAAGGATTCTCACTTGACGAATACATCGACGCCTACGGATGCCGGATTTGCCGGAACGTTGAAAAATATACAACTCAACGACCTGATCCAGATGTGTTGTCTGTCCGGTTCCAGTCTCTGTATGCGCGTGAATAAGGATGATCGGCTGGGAACGATCTTCATCGTCGACGGCGAGATCATTCATGCGGACTGTGAAGGCGTGGTTGGAGAGGAGGCTTTTTACCAGATTCTATGTTGGCAGACCGGCAGTTTCGAGTCCATCGAAACCTCAACCACCCCCGAACGCACCATCCATCAGAATTATCATTTTTTGATCATGGAGGCGGCCCGGCGTGTGGATGAAGCGTCATTATATGCCGAAGAAGATTTTTCTCCCGGCGAAGATTCCGACGAAGATCATTTGCGGGTGCTTATCGTCGACGACTCTCCCATGATGCGCAAGATTTTGTCCAGCATGCTGACGACCAGCGGCAGCCGGATCAAGGTGGTGGGGATGGCGGGTAACGGCAAGGAAGCCATATCGTTGATTGACGAACTCTCGCCGGACCTGGTTACGCTGGATGTGAATATGCCGGTTATGGACGGAACCAGTACCATCAAACACATCATGATCAAAAAGCCGTGCCCCGTGGTGATCACCTCAAATCCCGGGGAGGGCTCCTCAAAGGCGATTTTCAACTTTCTCGAACTGGGTGCCGTGGATTTTATGAGCAAACCCACCAAAAGCCAGGACATTCTCACCCAGCAGCAGAAAATTCTGGAACGCGTCAGGATCGCCGCCACGGCAAACGTGGGCAATTTCCACATCCCACGAATTCCCAAAGCAAAGGACAGCGAACGATTCAGCCACCCGACCGAAGGGATGTGTCACCGTCTGATCATCGTGGTATCCGGTCCTGGAGGGCATCCCGAGCAGATTCGCCTGCTCCATGACTTGGTTCCTGTTGTCACCGATTCTATGAGTAGCGTGGTCGCCATTCTGAGCCTGCCATCGCTGTTTGCCGATGCCTTTGCCAGCTATCTGAAGCAACGCTGCCGGTGTCCGGCATCTCCCATTGACAAGCAAAGGTCTCTTGCCGTCGGCCACTGTTATGTGGGCATCCATGGTTGTCCGCTGAAGGTTAAAATGAATGCGGAAATACCGACCATCGGGCCTGCCGATGCCGAGTCGTCGGCTGAAGCGTTTCCGCTGGATCGGTTGCTCACCACCGCCGCAGCCCTATTCAAACAACGCCTCACCGTCGTTTTGCTGTCCGGTGCCGGTACGGGCGAGCAGGAAGGTTTGCGGCTCGTACACGAAAGCGGTGGACGGATCATCTTGCAAGAGCGCGTATCGGCTATGGTCGCAAAGCCCCTCGATGCCGTGGTGGAAGCCGGTCTGGCAGACATGGAAGTCAGGCCGGCCGATCTGGTCAGGGCGGTCCAAGAGAGTCTCGTTCAGCAAGCCCGGACCCTATAGACGGCCTGGCTGCGATGCCGGCCGCTTTTGACCGGTTGTCAGCTAAAGGAAAACAACCATGATCATTATTTGCCAGAGATGCATGACCCGGTTTCATCTTGATGACGATGCGACCGACAAATCGACCTTCGTGGCAAGATGTACGGTATGCGGTCATCTTTTTTCTGCGTACAAACCCAATCGTGTTCAGGAGATCACTTTTCTTGACCTCGAAAAGGCCCGTCATGATAAAACCGATGATCGGGTGATCGCCGTCAGCAACCGCAAGGGCGGCGTCGCCAAGACAACCACCTGCTTGAACCTGGGCGTTTCGTTGACGCTGCTTAAAAAGCGTGTGCTTCTCGTGGACTTCGATGCCCAGGCCAATCTGACCCTTGCTTTGGGGCAAAAGGAGTCGCCCACTTTCTACGATGCCCAAAAGGAAATCGGCAAAGGGCTGGACGCGTTTATCGTGCCGACAAAATATCCCAATCTCCGACTGCTTCCCTCCGGCAGGAATATGGTCCTGCTCAACAAAAAGTATTTCGGGGCTGGAAATTTCGAATATATGCTCAAGGACCGGCTCAATACGGTAACAGAGCAATTCGACTTCATTCTGATCGATACACCGCCGTCCATCGAGTATTATACGCTCAACGCCCTGACTGCATCCAATCGGGTGCTGATACCGTGTCAATGCGATTACCTGTCCACCCATGGTGTCGACCAGGTGCTGCGTCTGATCAGGCTGATCCGCGAGAAATCCAATCCGCATATTCAGTCCCGCATCCTGTTTACCATGCTGGATCGGAACAGCCAGGCGTCCCGTTTGATTCTTCAAAAAATTCAGTCCTTTTACCAGGGCAAGACCTTCGAAACCGTGATCGAGATGGATGGCGTTCTCAAAGAGGCCCAAATCCTCAACATGCCGGCCATCCAATACAGCCCGAAGAGTACTGCCGGAACCCAGTACCTGGAACTGGCCAAAGAGGTCGTTGCCTTCACAGAATCGTCGATGCTGCCCGCGCCATGAACTCCAGAAACGGTTATTCTCTCCAGCGCACCATGATCATTTACATGCTGTTGATCGGCTTTGCCGCTCTGTTGGTAGCGGCAGAGTTCGTTGTCGATACCCATTCCACTGAACTGAGAGAGGAGCTGAGCCGGAACTTCCAAAAGTATTCCAAGGGTGAACTCTCGCAAGAGCAGGTGTACGACCCGTTGCTGAGAATTCGTAACAAAGCCATGATGATGGTAGGGGTCATTCTGGCCGTGGTGGTGATTGTACTGACCATGTTCATCAAGACGATTACCGAGCCGCTTCAGTATATGGTAGAGGTCTCCAAGGCAATCTCCTCCGGAGATCTCAGGCGGACTGCGGGTGTGGAAACCAGAAACGAGCTTTCCCAACTTTCTTGTGCCATTGACGATATGTCCACCAATCTGCAAGAGATTATCATGCTTGCCCGGTCGGTTTGCGTTTCCGCCGGTCGGGTGACATCCAATGCTTTGGATCTGCTCAAAAAAGAACAGATGACACCCGAACAGTCGGATGACATGCAAAAACAGCTTGTCCGCCTGGATTCGGAGTTGACCACGCTCGGACAGGTCATCGATTTTTTCAAACTCTACTCCGTGGATGACCGGGTATGAACGGAGCCAATGCCCTGGCCTTCCCGGCCGGTGTGATCATCGCCTCTTTGGCCACCACCGTCGGGATTGGCGGCGGGATCCTTTGGATGCCATTTTTTATTCTTGTCATAAAGCTCTCTCCGGAAACGGCGGTCGTCACCTCGCTGCTTGTGCAGACCGCGGGAATGGGGTCGGGCAGTTTGGCCTTTATCCGGAAGAGAACGGCGGATCTTCCGCTGGCCGCCTTTTTGCTGTTACTGACGCTTCCCGGACTCGGCCTCGGAGCGATTTTGACACGATTGTTGTCCTCTGCCAATTTGGAACTGGCTTTAGGGGTCTTGACGCTGACCACGGCGTTTCTGTTTGTTTCCGCGAACCAGAAATATTCGGAAGAGGGCCAGGATCGGGTGCCGTTGAAAGGGCTGCGCCGCCACGGCTGGATTGTTTCGGTCTTGGCCCTGGCCAGCGGCATGCTCAGTGTAAGCGTGGGAGAGTGGATGGTTCCATTGATGCGCAGCCGGATAAAACTGCGCATGCGCGTTGCTGTGGCTACCAGTATCGTCACAGTCTTCGGTACCTGTGTTGCCGGATCATTATTCCATCTGATGTTGGGGGCATCGGCCGATCTGTCGATCTTGATCTGGGCGGTACCCGGCGTCATCGTCGGCGGTCAGATCGGTCCGCGGTTCACCGAGAGAATCAACGAGAGAAGTTTAAAGGAAGTTTTCATATTTTTGCTTACTCTGATCGGTATTCATTTGATATATAACAGTTACTGACGAGATTCCTCAGGCCCTAAGCGTAAAGGAACCGACTTGGGTATCGCGGACCAAAAAAATATTGCCACCAAAGCACGGGCCTGCCTGATTCCGTTTGTAGGTTTCTTGGCCCTTTTGCTGATTTGGGAGGTCCTGGCCCGTTTCAGCGGATGGAGCCGGCAGGTTTTTCCGGGACCCGTCGTGGTGCTGGTCAGCATGGGAGAACTGTTGGCTGACGGTACCATGATCAAGCACACCGTGGCCAGCCTGTTCCGGGTTACGGTCGGGTTTTACCTGGCCGCTTTATTGGGTATTCCCATCGGCATTGCTCTGGGAATGATGAAGACAGCCCGGTCGCTGATCAACCCGGTGATCCAATTCATGCGTCCCATTTCCCCGCTGGCCTGGATACCTTTGGCCATGCTCTGGTTCGGCATTGGGGATCCACCGGCCATTTTCCTGATTTTCCTGGCCAGTTTTTTTCCGCTTGTGGTCTCGACGACCATCGCCGTAGACGGGATCAACCAGACCTATTTTTATGTTGCTGCCAATTTCAATTTCTCCAGGTATGAAACCATTGTGCGCGTGATTCTTCCTGCCATCACGCCCGAAGTGGTGACGGCCCTGCGCATGACGGTAACTATATCCTGGCTGGTGGTGGTGGCCGCCGAGATGATTGCCGTGCAATCCGGTCTGGGATTTCTCATCCTGGATTCGAGAAACGCCCTGCGCATGGATTACGTGATGGACGGGATGATTGTCATCGGCCTGGTCGGCCTGGCTCTGGATGCTCTGATGCGGCAACTGGGCACCCTGGAAGCTGCCAGTTGGCGCAGCAAATCGCTTTGAGGGGGTGACGGTGGGGCGCATCGCCATCGAAAAACTGAATAAAGCCTATGCCAATCGCCGCAGACTTCCCCGCAGCGATGAAGATCCGCAGTTGCGCAAGGGCGATGATATCGTCGTTCTCAGGGATGTCGATCTTCGGATATCAGACGGAGAAATGGTCTGTTTTCTGGGTCCTTCGGGATGCGGCAAATCGACGCTGCTGAGAATCATTGCCGGTTTCGAGGAACTGTCCGGCGGGAGGGTCCGCATCAACGGAAAGCGCGTCGAAGGGCCTTCCGCTGACCACATTTTCGTGTTTCAGCACAGCGGTCTGTTCCCCTGGATGACGGTGGCACAAAATGTCGGCCTGGGACTCCGCCATTTGAACGGCGACGAACGCAGGATGCGGGTCGGGGAATTTATCGAAATGGTTGAACTGGAGGGCTTCGAACAGCATTATCCCCGGCAGCTTTCCGGGGGCATGCAGCGACGCGCCGAACTGGCCAGAGCCCTTGCCGTAAATCCGGATATCCTGATCATGGACGAACCTTTCAGCGGGCTGGACTTTCTCACCCATATGAAGATGCGTGAAGAAGTCGTCAACATGCACGCGTTCATCCGGAAAACGATGCTGCTGGTCACGCACAACATCGACGATGCGTTGATCATGGGGGACCGAGTGGTTATCCTCGGCGGCAGCCCCACCGGGGTGACCATGGATCGGATACTGGACTTCCCCCGGCCCCGCAATTTCGAGAAATCTCCGGAACTCAGCCGGTTGAGAAGTGAACTGTTCCTGATGATGGGGATCAATTATGCGGTTTAACCGCGAGCTGTTGCGCCATCCCGGCAAATTGCCGATGCCGGTGAAACTGAGCGGCATATTTATCGCCTGGCTCATCCTCATCGCCTGGCTGCATTTTCGATTGAATTTCCAGACAGTGGACCGGCAGATCGTTCGCATGGGATATATGCCGGTGATCACCAATCTGGCAGCTCCGATTCTGGATCATGTGTCCCGCCATGGATCCGGTATCCATTTCCAGGCCGTCAAGTTCACCTCCTTTGCCGAAATGGCTGAGGCCCTGAGAAACAACAGTATTCAGGCGGCATTTATCATTGCACCGCTGGCGGTGGTGCTGCACCAGCAGGGGGAACCCGTAAAAGTGGTGCTGATCGGCAACCGGCACGAGAGTACCCTGGTTGCCAGAAAATGCCTGAACGCAAGAAAGATAGAAGACCTGATCGACAGCACGATTGCCGTTCCCATGCGATACTCCGGTCATAACCTCTGGTTGCGGCGGGAGATTGAGAAAAAAGGCCTTGAGCGGAGAATCCGGGTGGTCGAGATGAACCCGCCGGACATGGCTTCGGCGCTGACTTCAGGCGCTTTGGATGCCTATTTTGTGGGAGAACCGTTTGCCGCCCAGACGGTTCTGAGCGGCGATGCCGACGTGGTTGCTTATGTGGAATCCGAATGGCCCGGCTTTATCTGCAATCTTGTTTTGGTTGGAAGCGGCTTTATTGAAACCCACCCCGAAGCCGTACAGAGATTGGTGGAAGGCGCCGCGCGGTCGGGTCTGTGGGCCAAGGGGCATCCTGAACAGGCCGCTCGAATTGCCTCCCGGTACTGGAATCAAACGGAAGCGCTGGTGCTCCATGCATTGACCCAACCGGAGGGCCGGATCGTCTATGACCGGTATACTCCGAAAACCGAGGAACTTCGGTTCATGGCGGATTTGATGCGACGGTATGGCCTCATCGAAGAGGCGGATGTCACCGGACTGGTCGATGACCGTTTCGCTCGCAATGCATCCACTGCGGGTATCGACGGCTTGGACACGATCCTTGGCCATTTTAAGCCATAAATACCTGCTGGATCGACGTGTTGTGATGGGATACAAAAAATGCCCCGGGAAGCGAATTCTCCGGGGCATTTTTGACGACTTCGTAAGAAGGTCGATATCTGCGCTACGCTTCACCCCTCGTCACTGCGGAGTATTCCAAATACACCTCATTCCTCGGGATTTGCAAGCCTTGATCTCGGCCTTCTTACGAAGTCGTCTGGAAAGTGGCTTTTATTTTTTCCCCAACCGTTCCAGGCCTTCGCGAATGGCGCCCAACTCGGTGGCCATAATCGATTTCAACTCCTCTATGGACTGGATGATCGCTTCCATGCCGGACTTGTCTTCCTTCGGAGCCGCTTTCGCCCGCCCGGTTGCCGGAGAAGAGGGTTTTGAATCGATAATGTCGGCTTTCAACTGCTGAAATTTCCTGACTTCCGCCAACAGCGTCTTTTCTTTCTCGTCTTGACCCAATCCTTCATTGACGACAGCCTCCTCCAGAGCGGAGTAGACCGCCATGAGTCGTTTGATGGTGTCCGGATGGGCTTTCGATTTGTGCGTGCGGATATATTTTCCCAGCGATTGCAATATCTTGAGATATGTATGGGCGACTTTGTCGTCTTGGAAACGCTCCAGCAGGATGTTCACCTGATCGCCGAAAGCTTTCAGTGCATCGTCGGTGATTTCCCAGTCGATGGCCAGAATGGAGGATTTCAGATCTTTCAGCGGCAAGTCGGCATGGGACGCTTGGGTTTCTTCCGAATCCGGATCTTCCGGGTCCGGCAGAGCATCGTTGAAAAAATCGTCGAGGCGGTTTTCCAAATCGAAGGCGAACGTGTCATTGGCTTTCTTATCCACGGTGAATACCTCCTATAAAAGCTTATCCCGAAGGACCACAATCGTCATGGAGATGGCCTTTTTAACGGTGGGGATCACGTTTTCCCCCTTCAGTGCACTGGCCGTGAAACTGGGCGCCTTGAGTTGAGAATTCAGGTCTTTTTCTAATGTCTCGATGTCAAGGATATCGATCCCCTCTGTTGCAAGGTCGCGCTTGTTGTATTGAAAAACAAGCGGGATATTGGCGATATCGATATCGTAAAACGCGAGATTTTCCTTGAGGTTTTCCAGTGAACTGATGTTGTTTTCCCGCCTTTCGACCATGGAATCGGCCACGAATACGACGCCATCGACGCCTTTCAGCACCAGCTTGCGCGTGGCGTTGTACTTGACCTGCCCGGGAACCGTATATAGCTGGGTTTTTACGTTGTATCCTTTTATGGCACCGAGTTCGAACGGAAGGAAATCGAAAAACAGGGTCCGATCACCCTGGGTTTTTATGCTCACCATGTCGGATTCGATGCGATGCCGAATCCGGCTGAAGATATATTCCAGGTTGGTCGTCTTGCCGCCCCTGCCGGGTCCGACAAAAACAAGCTTGACCTGAACTTCTTTGGTTTTGGTGTTGATAAATGCCATGTTTTCGTCCCGTTTTACAAGGAGTCGAATGGTACGGGTCGATCAGAAACAGGCCGCTGGACTAGGATGATCGGGACCGATCGATCAGGACCTTGACTTTTTTGATCACTTCATCGATTTTCAATCTCAGATATCCCAGGGAGACATCGTTGCCGAAAATAGACACCAGCAGGAAGTCGTCCATGATCTTCGTAAAATTGATGTTTTCGTTTTTGCCTTTGTGGAACAGCAGGGAAAATTCCTCTTCACCGATAATGGACGCCATGGCACTTACCGCCCCGAAGTTGCCGGCCGCCAGCGCCGCCAAGGAATAGACGTCGTGGCGAACCTTGCCGTCGTCGAGATTGACAATGACATTGCCGGCCATATCGATGAGGATCACGGATTGTATGCCCAGCGTCATCAAATCAGTGGTCAACGCTTCTTCCAAACCATCCAGTTGTTCTTGATCCAGAATATAAGACAATGTCTGTTCCTCCTTGCTGAATCAGATCTACGCCCGTCGATAAAAATAAAGCAAAATACGTACCAGAAGATTTTGCATCAATGGCCAATTTTGCTGACGACCGGGAGAAGACCAGGTCCACTTTGGTGGCAAGCACAGGTCCAACGGTTATAGAAACGAGCTTACCGGTTCAAATGGATTTAATACCCTTTTTTGCTTTGGTATTTCAAGTATTTTCTATAATTTTAAGTACCTTTTTTGATTCAGCGGCCGTAAGCGGTCAACGGGTCGGTCGGAAGGAACGCATGCACCGCGGCTTAACGGAATTGCCGGCGGTTTGCGTTGCCCATGGCCCAAAATTTTATATCCTCCTGTAACTGTTCGTTATTTATATTGTGTGCGGCGAATAGATCCTTGATTTTTTCACCGGGTTACGGGATAAGGGGAACTGATTCCCATTTCTCGCGTTTAAAGGGGGCGTCCCATACGTTTCCGATGGCCGGCCTTGGCCGGATATGACGGCGGCACAAGAAGGATTTCGTGCCGCCATCCAGGTCGTTCGGACAATGAATGCCATGTCGGCCGCTATTGGCTAGGCTCGCTGTGTCCTGAAGCAGGAGACGAAATCCATGCAAGAACCCAGCTGGCAGGTGGAAAAAAAGAAGATCCTGACCCGGCTGTCCATCGCCATATACAAAATGACGGACGAACAGCTGATCTCCCTGTTGCACCTGTTCGAAGACCTGGATCTGAAGCAGAATGAAAAACTGCTGGAGATACCGAAGCCGAAACCGGACGAAATTATCAGCGCCAGGGACAGGCAACTGCTCATTGCCCGTTTTTTCCTTCTGATCAATCAACTGCAGGAAGCCGACCTGCTCCGGTTCATGAGCCGTTACGAACGGAAACGGTTCGCCATGCTGCGGGAATTCCCGCGGGTTCCCTGCAATATCAGCCTGGATCTTGCCGCGAACGGCCGGGCGATCAACTGTTTCGCCACGGATATCAGCGCCGGAGGCATGTTTGTCGAGAGCTGCGAATCGTTTACCATGGGCCAGCCGGTGTCCATCTGTTTTTCTATCGGCCAGGATCAACTGCCCCTCAAGCTCAAGGCCAGCGTCGTTCGCCTGGAGCATGGCGGAATCGGTGTGAAATATGAATCGCTGACCCAGTATCAAGTCGAGATCTTAAAGGATTTGATCAACCGCTTTCACCGCCAGGTCAGCACCCAATTCAAAGTGGATTGAAGATGTTGCGTTGCCGGGCGCCCGGCACGCCGCACCGGCCCGTCGTCGGGGGCCCGCCAAGGTTCCGGTTTGCGTTTTTTTAATTCGGGATTATCTTTGAAATCGTAACCGAGCGTGCTATATTAGCGATCTTTGTGATAGAAGGGATTGTTGCCAAGGCAAACGAATAGTGCTGCAATGCATGTGAAAAAGAACCATTTCCCAAGTATCTTTCCGCCTTTCGGACCCCCCGGAATCATGAGAGAAATCAGGCCCTGCGGCAACGACGCCGGAGGAGGCTTTTGGGGTGTCACAGGCCTTGACCTGGGGTTCGTAGATGATCGGCAAGGAGCGATTTCGTAAATGATCGATGTTCGAAGTCAACATATTGAAGTCAGTAAAGAGCGAAGACAACACCCCCGGCTGGAATTCCGCTGCACGGCGCTGTTTGGCCATTTGAAGGGCGTCCTCAACGTAACCGATCTGAGCCTGAGCGGTCTTTTTGTGGAGGTTGACGACAAGAAGGGCCTCGAGCCGGGACAGATCGTCAGCCTGGCGATCAAGTTCCCCACCGAGGAAAAAGCGGTACTCGTTAAGGCTAAAATCGCCAATGTGAATAAGCGGGGGGTGGGGTGCCAGTTTGTCGAAGTCGGCGCCAAAAGCTTCGATGCCATCAAGAATTGTTTCGAGACGTTCAGAGACACCCTGCCCCTTGGTTGACGCCCGCGGTTAAGCCTTCACCCCATCCCCGAAAAACGTTACATCCCTACAGCGGCCGGTATATCCGCTGGACCCTCGGATCCGATTAGCTGCGATACGATGGAAAATGCACATTGGATGGCGTTGCTGTCCCGGTCGATTCGCGTGAGCGGCTCCATGGCGGAAACCAGCGCGTTGATCCGGGGATCGAAATAGACCCCTTCACCACTTCGAGCCTGAATCGTCAGATGTTTCCGGGCGACCATCTGGATGATTCGGCTGGCATTTTTATCCCGCGGCTGACGGGCCATATTGGTGATCAGAACGGGACGGATCCGTTTAAGTTGTGCGGCCATTCGGGCGGCATCGGGCGCGGCGCCGTTTTCGGCAATGCGTTCGAGCAGGCTGCCCACCGTCCGTACCTGTATATCGTTTCTCGGATTCATGGCTGCTTTGACCAGATCGTCCAGAGAGGGTCGCCTGCTGGTCATGCGGCTCAATTTGCGATAAACGGCGTTCCTGACGAAGGCGTAGGCGTTCTGGATGGCTACGGGCTGCGGGGTCATGACCACGACCTGATGGTGGGCTGACAGGAAAAAGTCGAGCGTGTTGAAGCCGGTGCCGGCTCCCAGGTCCAGGACGACGTGGTCGGCCTCGATCTTGGCGATGGCCTGGAGGATTTTTGTTTTCTGGGTGTATTTCAAATTGGCCATGGTCAACACTTCGCTGGCGCCGCAAACGATTCGAAGCCTTTTTTGTTCGGTGCCGATGCAGACCTCGTCCAGCGTGTCGTAGCGGCGGCCGATAAAATCGTTCAGGGTCCGTCCCGGGGTGCGGATGCCCATGAATGTATGCAGGTTGGCCCCTCCGAGGTCTCCGTCGATCACCACGGTTTCCTGACCCTTTTCGGCCAGGGCCGTAGCCATGAGAATGCTCAGGACGCTCTTTCCGATACCGCCTTTTCCGCCGCCCACCGCCCAGACTTGGGGTGAACGCGATGAACCGTTATCCATTTGCTGTTGCTGCATTGTTCCTGATCCCCCGCTTTTCAGTGTCGTACCAGATGATTCCACAAATTCCAGATCATATCCTGCTCGCCGTTGGATATGGTGCAAAATGCATTCAGGGCCATCTCCGTCTCCTCGGCCATGGGATCGAAGACAATCCCTACAATGTGGGTGGGACGGCTGCTGCTGCCCACCTTTTTGCGCCAGGACACGGTGCCGGTCAATTGGTCGATTGTCGTACGGTTGCCTTCCAGGATCGTCATCGCCACTTTCTGCTGCAATAGTGAATCCGGATCGGTGCCGGCCGTGTCGCTGGACAGGGCAACGCACATGCCGCCGAGGGACAGGTCCCTGGCGGTGCCTTGAATCGTGCGCCGGTCCCCGTTTCCGTTGGCGGAGAAGGTCAGGCGGACGTCCGCGGGTAGACAGTACCGGCTGGAACGCCGCACTGTTTTCCATGAGCGGTCGCCTCCCTGACGGACGCGCATCCGGCTCAATCGTTCGAGCATCTCCCGGATGCGCGGATATCGGTAGCAGGTGGCCTTGAGCGCGGGTTTGGATATTTTCACCAGCTCAACATCGGTGGCCGCCGTCACGCAGGCACGGCAAAAAGATTTTTCCTCAAGAGGAAAGATATCGCCGAAGATGTCGTTTTCAGCCAGCAGAATTTCGGCAGGCGGCGCCCCTTCTGTTTTTGCGGGCCAGGTCTCCTTTAATCGGCCCGCTACGATGAAATGGATGCCCGTAGCTTCCTCTCCCGCATCGTAGACGATTTCGCCGGGCAAAAGACGGACCCGGCCCAGGCGAAGCATCAGACTCACCGTTTCCTCGTAGGTCAACTGGGAAAAAAGCAGCTGCGCGGGGATGTCCCCCCCTCCGTTGTTCCGGATGGCGGCATGGTATTCGCGCCCTTCCCGGTGGGACGGCTTGGCGATGCTCCACTCCAGGATTTTGGCTACGATGGACTGCAGGACCATGCCGGCTTCAAGGTACAATGCGGCCGCCTTGTTGTAAGCCAGCGGCGCCTCTTCCGGCCGCCCTTTGGCGGACAAAAGGTCGCCGAATTTGCGGTAGAGGCCGGGGTCCTTCGGAAAGACCTCCAGCAGGGATTCGAATTCGGCCACCGAGTCGATGTCGATCCGGTCGTTGAGAATCAAATCGATAATGCTGTCATGATCCAAAGTTGCCGTCGATTCATTGGCATTCATTTTCAAAGCCTGCATCCTTTTTCCTTAAGGGCCTCGATTACGGCGTCCAGACGTCGGTTCAACAGTTCGGTCTTCTGTTGAGAAAAGCGAACGACTTCCGCCAGGGGTTCCATCCGGCGATTGATGCGTAAAATCATATCCGTAAGGTCGGCGAGCTTTTGATGGATGCGGTCCAGCTGGTCCTGTACAGACTCCCGGCCGCTTGCTTCCGATGCCGGCGGGTGCTGTCGGCGAAACTCACCGATCATTTTTTCAAGATCGTCCTTTTCGGCGGCGGTGATGCCCATGGGAAAGGCATCGCTTACGGGTTGAGACATAAGAGCGTCCGATCGACCGCTTTCACATGCGGTCATAGGTTTTCAGAAGTTTTCGTATTTTTAAATCGAGGGCTTCGATTGTTGGGTCCGGCGTTTCCGGTAACTGGTGCGTCCAGGGTTGCTGCCGGGCCGAAAGGCGTCCGCCGCCGGCCCGTATCAGAAAAAAAAGAAGCACCACGATAATCGAGGTTACCGCGATCAGGGCGGCGACCAGGCGTTGTTGAAATCGTTTCGGATAGGCGTTTCCCATCCCCGGATCAGCAGCGGCCTTGGCATCCCGGGAGGCCTCCGACGGTATCGGGTCGGACGTTGAAGTCAATGATTCCGGTACGCGGATAGGCTCTGCGATTGCATCCGCGTCTTGCCCGGCCGGTCGGTTTTCGCTTTCTTTTGCAGACGACAGGGCCGCAGGGCCAGGCAGCGGCCGGTATGCATCGACGATAAAGCGGTGGGGGCCGGTAAGGGCGAAGGTTTTAACGTCGATTGGCGTGAATGCAAAAACCACTTCGACGCGGGCCTCATCCGCTTTCCGGGACACGTCGAGGCTATCGATGCCGTCGATGATCTCAGGAGCGGCAGGGGCGTTGGCGATATTTTTCAGGTCGATCTGCAGACGGTTGCCATCGACGGAAAATGACGGAGACGGAGCGGGGGGGCGGTTGAATTCCATCACCAGGCGCACGAAGCCCGGATTTTTTCCAAGGCGCAGGTCCGCCATTACCGTCGCCTGCACCGTTGACAGCGGGGCGAACAGCATGACCAGAAACGTAATCGACAGCGGCGTCGCTTTCAGCGCAACCCGTTTTGTTAACTCAATCATCGTAATGCCGCAAGGGGGGTCGGGGGTGAAGACCCATTCAGCCGAGGCCGATCCGTGCCCCCGTTTCCGGGCGCAACGCCGGGCCTTTGGTACTTCGATTGGATTTCAGCGGCAAAAATTAGAAGAAAACCGGCACAATGTCAAGGCCCCTTGTCAGCAGGGAGCGGCCTTTTCCGGCTGATAGGCGCACAACGGCTCTTCGGCCATGTAGTTGCCCGTGGCCTCATAGGCCCGGGCACGGCATCCTCCGCAGACGGCCCGGTACTCGCAGCGGCCGCATTTGCCTTCCAGCTGCTTGAAATCGCGCAGCTTCAGAAAAACCGTGGAATTTTTCCAGACGTGGCCGAAAGTGTCCCGGGTGATGTCTCCACACGCAACGTCCGTATAACCGCAGGGCTGAACGATGCCGGTGTGGGAGATGAAACAGAATCCCGTGCCGGCAAGACATCCCCGGGTGACCGCATCCAGGCCGTGGCTTTCAAAACTGATGGTTTTGCCTTCGTTTCTGGCCCGCTGGCGCAAAATCCGATAGTAGTGGGGGGCGCAGGTGGCCTTGAGTTGCAGGGAGGTTTTTTCGCGCTGATCGTAAAACCAGTTCAGTGTGCTTTCGTAGGACTCGGCATCGATGGCCTGATCGACAATGTACTTGCCCCTGCCCGTTGGCACCAGCAGGAAAATGTGGTGGGCAGCGGCGCCCAACTCTTCGGCCAGTTTCAGAATTTTGGGGATCTGGTCCAGATTGGTCTTTGTGATGGTCGTGTTGATCTGAAATTCGATGCCGGCGGCCTTTACATATTCGATGCCCCGAAGGGCCGCGTCGAAAGCGCCGTCCACCCCCCGGAATTTGTCGTGAAATTCCTTGGTGGCGCCGTCGATGCTGGCACTGATCCGCCGGATGCCCGATGCCGCCATTTTTTCGGCGATTTGTGGGGTGATCAGGGTTCCGTTGGGCGCCATGACCATGCGCAGGCCCAAACTGTCGCCATGTTTGGCGATATCGAAGATGTCCTCCCGCAGCAGGGGCTCCCCGCCGGTGAGAATGATGATGGGCCGGCCCACCTCGGCGATCTGATCCAGCAGCGTGAATGCCCGGTCGGTATCCAGCTCTCCGGCGTAAGGGCCGTTGGTGGCCGCCGCACGGCAGTGCACGCAGGCCAGATTGCAGTTGCGGGTGGTCTCCCAGGCAACCAGGCGCAGGGTATCGTTTTTACCGCTGCCCTTACCGTGGGGCGTGGCCTTGTGCATGTGGGGATGAGGGCTCATAAGGGGTGAGTATCCTTAATGTAGTGCTCATCCAGAAATGGCCAATTTTCCCGATATCTTTGTTGCGCGAAAAATTTTATCCTCGAAATATCAACCCATATATCTGCGGTAAAATTTTTCGTGCGCCTCGATATCGACCAAATTTGCCTATTTCTGAACGAACACTATAATGTAAATGGCTGTGCGTTTGTAAAGAATCCGCCGGGAGCGCCGAATTGCCGTTACGCATTGATCAGAGCGGCGGCATCCATGGCGAAATAGGTCAATATCATTTCCGCTCCGGCCCTTTTGATGGCCGTCAGCGTTTCCATCATCACTTTCTGGCCGTCGATCCAGCCCATTTTTTCAGCCGCCTTGATCATTGAAAATTCGCCGCTGACGTTGTAGGCCGCCACGGGCAGGTCCACTTCGTCCCGGATCCGGCAGATGATGTCCAGGTAGGGCAGGGCCGGCTTCACCATGATGATGTCGGCGCCTTCTTCGACATCCATGGTGGCTTCGCGAATGGCTTCCCGGGCGTTGGCCGGGTCCATCTGGTAGCTGCGCCGGTCCCCGAACTTCGGGGCGCTCTGTGCCGCTTCCCGGAAAGGCCCGTAGAAAGCCGAACAGTACTTGACCGCATAGGACATGATCGGAATCTGCGAAAAATCGTTTTCGTCGAGAATCGCCCGGATTTCGGCCACGCGACCGTCCATCATATCCGACGGGGCCACCATGTCCGCCCCGGCCTTGGCGTGGGACAGGGCCGCTTTGGCCAGCAGGTCCAAGGTGGCGTCGTTGTCCACGGTCTGGCCGTCGATGAATCCGCAGTGCCCGTGGTCGGTGTATTCGCACAGGCAGACGTCGGTGATCACCACCAGGTCCGGCAGCTTGTCTTTGACGGCCTTGACGGCGCGCTGGACGATGCCGTCCCTGGCGTAGGCCTGGGTCCCCAGCGCATCTTTTTTGGATGGGATGCCGAAAAGGATGATCGCCGGAATGCCCAGATCGAAAGCCTGCTTGGCCTCCTTCACCAGGTTGTCCACGGAGAGCTGAAAATTGCCGGGCATGGCATCGATGGGGTTTTTCACCCCCTTGCCCTCGATGGCGAACAGGGGCAGGATCAGGTCATCCACGGACAGCGTGGTCTCGCGCATCATCCGTCTCAGGGTTTCGTTGCGACGCATCCTTCGGGGGCGGTAATCGGGAAAAAGCATGGGGTCTCCTTGGGGTTCGGGGGAACCGGGGCGCAGGTTTCGGTGATGAGTATTAGATCGTGCCCATCCAGAAATAGGCAAATTGGATGGGCACTAGATCGTTTGGGCGATCTCCTCGTCCGTCAGGTAGCAGGCCGGGTCCGGCGCCCAGACATCGCCGGTGACCGCTTCCGCCCGCACCCGGAAATTGCCTCCGCAGATGTCCAGCCAGTTGCAACCGGCGCAGCGGCCCGTGACATACTGTTTTTTCGTTTTCAGCTTGCGCAGCAGTTCGTCCTCCGGCTCGGTCCAGATCTTGGAGAAGGGGCGCTGGCGGACGTTTCCGAAGCTGTGGTGGCGCCAGAACTGGTCGGCATACACCTCGCCGTCCCAGCTTACGCAGCCGATCCCCCGGCCGGAGTTGTTGCCCTCGTTCATCTTCAGCAGTTCCAGGACCTCGGCGGCTCTTTCGGGATCCTCCCGGCGCATGCGCAGGTAGAGATAGGGGCCGTCGGCATGGTTGTCCACGGTAAGCACCTCTTTGGACAGGCCCTTGTCGAAAAGCGCTTTGGTCCGGTCGATGATCAGGTCCACGGCCTTGCGGGTAGCGTCCAGAGACAGATCCTCCTTGACCATCTCGGAGCCCCTGCCGGCATAGACCAGATGGTAGAAGCAGACCCGCGGGATGTCCATGGTTTCCAGAAGATCGAAAATCGCGGGGATTTCGTCCACGTTGAACCGGTTGATGGTAAATCGCAGCCCCACCTTGATCCCCGCGTCCTGACAGTTGCGGATTCCTTCCAGGGCCTTGTCGTACGCACCGGGGACGCCGCGAAACTTGTCGTTGACGGGTTTCATGCCGTCCAGGCTGATGCCTACATAGGAGAGCCCAATGGATTTCAGGGTTCGGGCTGCCGTGGGGGTGATCAGGGTGCCGTTGGTGGAGATCACCGCCCGCATGCCTTTATCCACGGCGTATGCGGCCAGTTCGGGAAGATCCTGGCGCACCATGGGCTCGCCGCCGGAAAAGAGCATGACCGGCGCCCCGAAAGCGGCCAGATCGTCGATCAGGGCCTTGCCTTCGGCCGTGGTCAGTTCGTCGACCGGGGCCTGTTCAGTGGCGTGGGCGTAGCAGTGTACGCATTTAAGATTGCATTTGCGGGTGACGTTCCATACCACCACCGGCCGCTTGTCCTTGGAAAACTGCAGCAGGTGGGAGGGCAGGGTGGACGAGTGCCTTCCATAACGCAGGGCGTCCGAGGGCTCAACGGTTCCGCAGTACAGCTTCGATATTCCAATCATTCGGGGGGGTCGCCTTCCAGCAGGTTGTCGGGCTTCAAGGGCAGTTGCGCAGATTTTTTTTCCAGGGACACAAGAAGGTCGGCAATATAGCTGTCCGGCTTTTCCAGGGCTTCCCGGGTGATGAAAAAACGGGTCCGCCCCGTTTTCTGGCGCACCAGCTTGAGGCCGTGTTCGAAATCGGCGGTCAAATTCCGATAATACTCTTCCGGCGTGCTCCCGGAGGCGAAGCAGCGCTCGATGATATAATCGATGGCCTCCTCTTCCAGAACGATGTTAATACCATGATTTTTGATAAAGTAAAGTTCTATGGTTTTGGTTTCTTCATAGAAGGCCTTGATTTTTTTGAGCACTTTTTCAATGTCGCTGACCTGGCGGCAATAGACCGCAGCCGCCAGGGCAATGCGCGAGGCGGTCAGCTGAAGGCCGTATTTTTCGCTGAAGGTGTCGCTGTTTTCGGTTACATAATCGACGATGCGCTGGCGTTCCTGGGCGGAAAGCGCCTCGAAAGTCCGCCGGAACCCCTCGTTTTTCGGGTCGTCCAGCAGCTTGTCCAAAGTTTCCTGCGGCGATTCGATCATTTCCCGGGTGACGGCCAGTTGCTTGATGCCGGTGGACGGCAGCGTTTTTTCGAAAAGCAGCAGGGCGCCTTCCACGGCGCTGACCAGACCGCGGGCGCCTGTATTCTCGTCATAGGCCCGAGCGGCCAGAAGATCCAGGGCCGCGCTCTGGAATTTGACGTCGATGCCGTAGGCGGCAAAGTCCAGCTTTTTTCCTAATATGATCGGGTTGTTGGGGTTTTTCAGGATGTCGGCAAGATCCGTTTCGGTCAGCCGTTCGAACACGCTGCGCACGGGAAGGCGCCCGACGAATTCGGATTCAAAGCCGAATTCAACCAGATCTTCGGATTTTACCCGCGCCAGAAGGTCCTTTTCCCGGGCCGGGTTGGAGATGGACGCCCCGAAACCGATTTTCTGGTCGGCGATGCGCTTGGCGATGATCTTGTCCAATCCGGAAAAAGCGCCGCTCATGATGAACAGGATATGCCGGGTATTGATGCTGCTTTTCTCTTTTTTTCCGGTTTTCCGAAACCGGTCGATCTCCTGCAGCATGGAAACCGGATCATGGGGAACCTTCAAGTCCACTTCGGTTTCTTCCATGGGTTTGAGCAGGGCCCGCTGAACACCGGTGCGGGAGACATCGGCGCCGATCAGATTGTGGCTGGAGGCGATTTTGTCGATTTCGTCGATATAGATGATGCCATACTGGGCCAGTTGCATGTCCCCGTCGGCCTCTTTGACCAGGTCCCGCACCAGATCCTCCACGTCCCCGCCGACATAGCCCGTTTCGCTGAACTTGGTGGCATCGCCCTTGACGAAAGGCACGCCGATTTTTTTGGCGATGAGCCGCACCAGGTAGGTCTTGCCCACGCCGGTGGGACCGAGCATCAGCACGTTGTTTTTGATGACGCCCACCATGTCGTTTAAGGTGTCGGGCGCATTTTGAACGTGCTTGATGCGGTTGAAGTGAGTGCAGATCTTGGTTGCCAGGATGTCCTTGGCCGCCGTCTGCTTGACCACGTACTGGTCCAGGTAGGAGATCAAATCCTGCGGTTTGAGGTCGAATTGGATCGTTTTCCTGCTTTTGGGGGGCTTTTCACCCTCGTCGGTTTTGGCGGACTGGGGCATGACGATGGGGGCCGCCAGCTTGACGCTGCCGCCGAATTTTTTCGCCAGGAAGTCGCCCAATTCCTTCTCGAGTTCCTTGGGGTCGGGTATTTTTTCGCTTAATTCTTTCATAACACGTGACTATAAGCATATGCCCCGTCAAATTCAAGCCTGTCCGGTCGTGATTATTACAGCCGTTATCCTGGCCCGCCATCTTGGCAAACAAACGCTCAAGAATTCGGGCCAACGGCCGATATTAATGGTTGGCGCCGGTGAGCAACGGCACCGTCCGGAGCAAAATCCTTAAAATAATTGTTGACACCCGGGGGAAGTCGATTAAATTAACCCACAGCAAGCCTTGTGTAACGATCAGGCTATGGGCGAAAAGGATCCATGGACGCTATCAACCGAATTCAGTTTGAATCTCCCGACCTGAATACCCTGAACGCCACCTACACGGTGGTCGATCTCCATTTCCATTCCTGTCATTCCGACGGGGCCGATTCGGTGGAGGAAATTGCCCAACGCGCCAGACAATTGGGCATCGGTGTGGCCATAACCGATCACAATGCCATCGAAGGTGCGGTCCGGCTGGCCGGCATCAGCGATGTTTTCAGCATCCCCGGCATCGAAATCACCTCCCGGGAAGGCACCCACATACTGGCTTACTTTTACTGCATCGACGATCTAAAGGCATTTTACGCCGACCATGTTCAGCCTTACATGGGAGCTTCGGTGATGTCTTCCATCGATCGGGATGTGGAGACCATCGTACGGTCCGCCAGAAAATACAAAAGCGTGGTCGTGTACCCCCATCCGTACTCCGCCGCTTTCACCGGCATCTGCAACCACAGCTTTTCCGATGCCCAGTTGGATCGGCTGCTCAAGATGGCCGACGGGGTCGAGGTGATCAATTCCGAGAACCTGAAACGCTGGAATCTGAAAAGCGCCCTGCTGGGATTCAACCTGGACCGGGCCATCACCGGCGGCAGCGACGGCCACAGTATCGCCCAGATGGGCAGCGTGGTCACTTACGCCGCCTGCACGCGCAGTCGGAAGGCCTTTCTCGACGCATTGAGCCGCAAGCAGGCCAAGGTGGTGGGAACCGAATCCAAACTGCTGAAAAAAATCCAGTCCAACGGCGCCAAGCTGAAGATCAGCATCAATCATTATCCCGACCTGGTGGAAAAGAATATCCGCTACGGCAAAAGCGTGGTTCGCTTCCGGACAAGCAAGGCCGCCGAGAAAATCTGGCAGCGCATCGGCGACAGGCATCTTAAAAAGGCGTTCTACCTGTTAGCCGGGCTGACCTTTCTGAAGATCAATTACAACGTTCTTCCTCTGGTCATGTTTTCCCTGATCACCTAATCCGTATTCATCGTTTCCTTGGCAGCCCCTCGATATTGGGCAGGCAGAAGGAAAATTCGCTCTCGAAACCGCATGACGGGCAGCGGTAGGCGATGACGGCGGAGCGGCACTTCAACGAATCCAGAATATCCGAATCGACGGTCAGCAATCCGCCGCAGCGGCATGCCACCGGCACCACAAGATCGCAGGCAATCCCGGCGATATCCTCTGTCTGCAGGGTGAAGGCGCCCAGCCCCATTTCCGTCCATTCCTCCAGCAATTCCTTGTAAAACCGGCGTGTACGGGCAGTGCGCATACGGGCCATGGATCTTCCGGTGGCGGTCATGAGCGTATCGGGAGCGTGGCGGGCATAGGTCAATTCGGTGCCGGCCCGTATCAGCAGCGCATTATCGAGGAATTGTCGTCGAAGGGCGCGTTTAACGAAAAACTGGGCCACACCCATGTGGCCCAACTTGTCCAGGCAGTCGGCATCGTACACCGTGCGTCCGATGTCGTTGGTGGCCTCTGCCTCCAGGAAGGTGGAGAGGATGGCGTCGGTGATCGTCGGGAGCCACTTTTCATAGGCACTGCCCATCAGGACCTTTCGGGCGATGCGGACGGCATGCTCCTCTTCCGGCGCGTCGTTTTCGTGATAGCACCCCTGGATGAATTTGCCGCTGTCGTGCAGCAGGCCGGCAAGCAGGGCCGGTTCCTGTTGCCAGCCCTCCCGGGTGGCGATGTGATGGGCGATGCAGGCCACCCGTGCGCTGTGTGCCCAGATGCTGGAAAAGACTTCCTCCTCGCAGCTGTGCTGATAAGCGTTTTCCTGTTCGATCAGAATGCGGTGAATTTCCTGAAGAATATCGGTTGCGATGGAATCCAGAACTTTCGGGGCGCCGGTTGCCGCAGGCGGCCCCTGGGCGACCGGGCGGCCCCCGATTTCCGGAAGCGGTTTTTTCGGTGATTGGTATTGATCGTCCCCTGCGGTAAGGATCATGCCTTCGGCCCTGATTTTTTTCGACGATTCCGTCATCGTTTCCAGTCCTGTGATGGTGAACGGAACATGCTTCCTTCAACGGGATTCCGAGCGATAGCTTATGGCACATTGCGCCAACCAAGGCAATGGAAGAGCCGTTGCTATTCCCGACAGATTGAGACAAAATAGGGCGACATAAATTCAATCGATACACTGGAAAGTCAGCGATGACGACCCCTTGCCAAAAGAAACCCGGAGCGCCGGATCGGCGCTCGCGAATCCTCGGGGCGATGCTGGGCGGCGCGGTGGGCGACGCCCTGGGAGCGCCGGTGGCCGATATGGATATTGCCGCCATTCGGGAGCGATACGGAAAGGCCGGCATTTTTCGAATGGAGGCGGCTTACGAACGCACAGGCGCCATTACTGATCATACCCGCATGGCCCTGTTTACCGCCGAAGGGCTGATTCTTTCGCGGGTTCGCCAGGAGTATGCCCGGGAAGAGCTTGCTGTGACGGCCCTGTATCATGCCTACCTGCGCTGGCTGCTGACCCAGGATTTCCAGGGGCAGGGAGAACTCGTCAGGCAGCACGGCACCTGCGCGGTGGTGGACGGCGTTCTCACAGGCTATCGGGAGCTGTTTGCAAGGCGGGCGCCCTGCCGAACCTGTTTGTCCGCACTGCGGTCGGGGAAAATGGGAACCATGGATCGGCCCGTCAACGACAGCAAGAGCAACAGCGGATTAACGCGGGTGGCGCCGGTTGGCCTGGTGTGTGTGGATGCCAGCAAGGCCTTTGACCTGGGCTGCGCATCTGCGGCGATCACCCATGGCCATCCCGGCGGTTACCTGGCGGCAGGCTTTCTGGCCGCCCTGTTGTCCCGTCTCGCATCCGGGCAACCCCTGACCGAGGCGGTGGCCGATGCCACCGGCATCCTGACCGCCACCAGCGGCCACGAAGAGTGCCTGCGGGCAGTTGAAAAGGCAGTGGCCTGGTCCTCTGGTCAGCAACCTGTTACATCGGAGGTCTTGGACGCCCTAGGGGATGGTCGGACGGCCGAAGATGCGCTGACCATTGCTTTGTGCGCCGCACTGGCCGCCGACCGGGATTTTCGGCAGGGGGCGCTGACGGCCGTCAACCACTCCGGGGACAGCGGCGCCACCGCTGCCATTGCCGGCTCGATTCTCGGCGCCGGTGGCGGCGCCGACGGGATCCCCGACGAATGGCTGATGGAACTGGAGTTGAAGGGACTGATCGAGGAAACGGCCATGGATCTTTTCGATCAGCTTTGCACCCTGGATTACGACAGCCGTTATCTGGGGAAAGCCTAACGCCGGCGGCCCTGCCTACAGGTTCTGTGGGGACAGGATCATTTCCCGGTTGTTCAGCATCAGTTTGCCGTCGATGGTTTCTGCCGCGTGGACCAGGTTGCCGCCATTCTTCACGAAAAGGCCGGTCTGCATGCCGGGATACAACGGAGCGAGCAGTTTCGGATTCTCGCCAATCAGATGTTCAGGCAGGCTGAGATTCGATTTCAGATAGAAAATGTCGAAAAGCAGCTCCGGCTGGCTGACAACGGGTGCGAACTGCATGAACGTCATGTCCTTGAGAAGACGCAGGGTCATGTCGCCCTTGATCTGTCCATTGTCGAGTTGGACGTCCAGGTCCGAGACCTTGAATTCGAGCCCCTGCTTCAACATTTTCTCATAGGCGGCAATCATCTGGAGCCCGACTGCCGCCATTTGCTTTTTCATGGCTTCCGCAACTTCTTCGGAATTTTCGTCCATGGCGGCCATGCTGCCCAGCACCTGGCTCATGTTCTGGGTGTACATCTGCATGAACGTTTCATACCCCTCGACATCCAGGCCATTGGCGGCCAGGCGCACGGACGCCTTGTCGACCGTTTGCCGATCGGTTTTTATCCCATCGATGGAAAACAACGCCTCTCCGTTGATTTTCGAGCGATCTTCGTTCAGGCCGAGAAGGTAGCTGCCCTTCATCTCTTTCATTTCGAAAGAATTTTGCTTTTCATGGATATTGACATCGCGCATCGCGAAGCTGAAATCCCCGTTCCAGACGAATGTTGTGAACCGGGTCAGTTCTGATTCCAGCGAGGTTTGGCCGATGGATACGGCTTCGCCGGCCGACAGACCCGCCCAATTGCCCGATGAGGTGAAGTGTTTCAGTTCGCTGTCCGTTTTCGTGGCCATGCTGCCGGCCTGGACGTCGATGGTTTCATTGTCGACGACGACGGAAAACGGGTCCAGTACAACCGTGCTCTCGATGCTTCCTGTAAGACCGTACCGGGTCGTGATATGGACCGGGTCGCGGCCCTGAAGTTTCTCGGCCACAAACGTTTCATACCAGGGATTTTCCCGGAGGCTGGTGGTTGACACAACACCGGCGAATCCATGCTTGGCGGTATCTTTGAAAATGACTTCTTGGATCGGATAGATGTTCTTGAGTGCGCCAAGGTCAACCTTCCACTCGATGTTCGATGCCAGATATCCCCGGTGGTAGTCGACAATTTCCAACCGATAACCGGCGCCTGTATCGGCATACATGTCATTCAGGTCCGTAAACGCTTTGCGAATGGTTTTTTCCATTACCAGACCGCTTGCAAAGGGAATGCACACCACACCCGCAAGGATCACTGCTAACACTGCGACGATTGCTTTTTTCATTGACGCTCCTTTATCCGAGCTTTGAACTGTTCAAGGACTTGGCTCCGGAAAACCCGGTTGGTGCTGCCCGCATACCTGCAGGTCGATAAGGGGTGGGAAGCAAATTTCATGCGTTGTTTTGTGAATAGCGCCGCCGCTCCTTTCGAATCTTCCTTTTCAGGCGAAAAAAAGTGAATTCTCAGGATAAGCGAGGCAAATGAAAACAGTCGGAATTGTTGACTGACGCATATTGTAACAAAAAGTGTCAAAATCGTGCCGTTTTTTTGTCTATTTCGTTAAAATGTCGGAACAAAATTAACCTTGTCCAGGCAGCGCCCAAATATTTTAAACCTCTGAGGGAAACCGGCAAAGAAGACGCCCGTCTGCTTCTTCCCGCCCTGCATTCAAGTTTGGCGCACGTTTGCCGAAATAGTCCTATCTGAGGGGAAGAAAATATGGATACTGCCGAAAATATATATAAGCCAAGTTTTATCAAGACGATACGCCAATGGGTGATTATATCCCTGATTCTTTTGGCCGCGATCTTGTTTTTTACCCACACCATAAAAAGCACGCTCGACGCCGAATCACGCGCCAAAGAGATCCGTACCCGATATATCGAGGCTCAACGGGCACTTATCACCTACGAGGGCAACAGCGTTGGCAGAATCATCGATTATGAGATCGACAAATCGCTTCAGGACGCCAAGGCCAAAGTCAAAGAACGGGTCTATGAAGCCTGTTCCATTGCACAACATATTTATGAACAGAATGTTGGCAGCAAATCGGACCGGGAAATACAAAAGATGGTCATCGATGCGTTGCGCCCCATTCGTTTCAGTCAGGGAAGCGGTTATTTTTTCATGACCGATTTTAATGGAATCTCGAAGCTGTTTCCCATCGATCCGAGTCTTGAAGGAACCAGTATCATCGATTCTCGGGATATTCGAGGCAAGTACCTTGTCCGGAAAGCGATAGAGATCGCTAAAAACCAGGGAGAAGGTTTCAATCATTACTACTGGACCAAGCCGGACAAGGGAAAACGGGAGTTCGAGAAGATTTCCTATATCAAACGGTTTGAACCGTTCGGCTGGTATATCGGAACCGGCATTTATCTGGATACGATCGAGGCTATGACCAAAGATGCGATATCGCACTACGTGGATACCAACCGCTTCGGGGCCAACGAGCAGGGCTACGCATTCGTAATCGAATTGTTGAACATCAACGGCGGCAAAAATTTCGGCAGGATGTTCGCCAATCCCAACCTGCCCGATGCTATCGGAAAATTGATCTCCGACGATATAAAGGACGCCAGAGGCAAGATGTTTCGCAAAGAGTACTTGAAGGGGCTGCGCGAAAACGGGGCGTGTTATGTCGACTATTGGTACTCTAAAATTGACAATCCGGAACCGAGCCCCAAAATAAGCTACTTTAAACTTGCTGGCAACGGCCGTTTCATCGTCGCGGCCGGTGTTTACCTGGATGACGTCGAAGCTGAAATCAACCGCATGCATGCGGATATGAAAATCCAGCTTCGACGGGATCTTTTTATCATCATCTTGATTTTTTTGCCGGCTATTATCACTGCCATAGCGCTGTTCAATGTCATGAGCAGAAAGCTAAGATCCGATTTCGATCTGTTCGTCGATTTTTTTAAGCGCGCCGCCGTAACTTCCAAATTTATCGACCAGGACAAGGTTCGGTTTAACGAACTCGACCAGCTGGCCGGATTTGCCAATTGGATGTTGACCCGGAAAACGGAAGTTGAAGAGGCCCTGAGAAAGAAACATGCGCATCTGGAACATTGGGTTTCGCAACAAAAAAGGACGGCAGGAGAACTTCGAAAAAGCGAAGAAAAATATCGCGTATTGGTCGAGAACGCCAGTGATGCCATTTTCATTAACCAGGATGGCATGCTAAAGTTCTGCAATCCTTTCACGGAAAAGCTGACCGGTTACCCGAAAGAAGAACTGCTCGTTATACCGCTGTCGGAAATCGTGCATCCGGAGGACCGCGATTACGTCGGGGCCTTGCACAAGCCGGGACTGTCGAACAGGCAGCCGACAATTTCGGATCAACCTTTCAGGCTTGTGCGAAAAGACGGCCGCAACGTTTGGGTTCAGGCCAGTGTCGTTCTTGTCGAGTGGGAGGATCAACCGGCAACACTCAACTTTCTGCGTGATGTGACCAAACAGAAGGAGCTTGAAAAGAAACTGGTCCAAGGCCAGAAACTCGAGGCCATTGGAACCCTGGCGGGCGGCATTGCCCATGACTTCAACAACATTCTGTCCGGGCTGATCGGCTATTCCCAGCTTGCCCTGCACGATGTCGAAGAGATGCCCGCAACGAAAAGAAAGCTGCTTCAAATTCTAAAAGCCGGAGAAAGGGCCGCCGACCTGGTCAGGCAGATCCTCTCGTTCAGCCGAAGCCAGAAGATTGAGCGCAAACCGATCAGCCCCCTTATCATTACCAAAGAAGTCCTGAAACTCATCCGGGCTACGATTCCTGTGAACATCGAAATCAAGCAATCCCTGAAGTCCGAAGGCTTTGTGCTTGCCGGTGCGACCAGTATTCATCAAATTGTAATGAACCTCTGCACGAACGCGGCCCATGCCATGCGGGAAACAGGCGGCGTTCTCTCTGTGAGCCTCGAAAATGTGAAACTGGGCAAGGAGGACCTTGCTCACCAGCCCGGCGTTAAACCCGGCGACTTCCTCAAGATTTCCGTCGAGGACAATGGCATCGGCATGACCAAAGAGGTGCAGGAAAAAGCGTTCGATCCTTTTTATACCACCAAGGGACCCGGGGAGGGAACCGGGATGGGGCTGGCGTCCGTCCACGGCATCACCGCTGACCTGGGGGGATTCGTTTCGTTTTACAGCGAATCGGGCCAGGGAACGTCCATGCACGTTTTTCTCCCATTGATTGCCGAGGTGGCCGAGATCGAAAATGGCTTAGAGAAAAAACCCGTCAGGGGCGGGACGGAGCGAATCCTGTTTGTTGACGACGAGCCGACGCAAAGGGACCTTGCCGAGGATGCGCTTTCTAGATACGGCTACCGTGTGACGGCATTTTCGGACGGCGTCGCCGCCATGACGCATTTCCAGACAAACCCCATGGCCTATGACATTCTTATCACTGATATGACCATGCCGAAAATGACGGGCGATAAACTTACCCGAAAGATTCGTCAAAAACGGCCGGACATTCCGGTGATACTATGTACCGGCTACAGCGAGATTATGGACGAAAAAAAGGCTGAAGCGTTGGGTATCGATGCCTTTTTATACAAACCGGTCATCATAGGAAAGATGCTGGAAACCATTCGCGAGGTTTTGGAACGGAAAATGTGAGGTTCCCATTGTTTGTATGGGATCGCATTTGCCCTTCATAAAAGAGTTCCAATAGCCCGTTACAATCATCCAATCCGTTTTTCCCTAGTCTGTTTGAAGACTGAATGCCGGTTGAATCCGTTGCAGGCTCCGCTGCTCTGAGCATTTTCGAGCTGTTCTTAATTGAATGAATTTTCCCTCATCCCCTCCGCACGATTCTGCATTCGTTGCCGTCCCCGAACTCGTTACGGAAAGTTACGCAATCGTTTCAAAAATGTTCTAAAGTATAAGGCATTAAATGCCTATAATAGTAACATAACAGGTGAGAAAAAGAGTTGGTGAACACTTTGTAATTATAGTCGTATTCAGGACATCGGCGCGCACGAAAAACAGTAATCTTAACATGTAGAGGACCTGATAATGTCACACTATGGAAATACCGCTATCGATTATTATGTGGAGAAAGAAGCCAACGAGAAAAAGCCTCTTGTTCTTGCCGAAATTTCCGGTAAAAGAAATGGTAAGATAAATTCGAACAGCGACAAAATGGAGGATTCAAATCTCACCCAAATGATCAGCGAAGTCTTAGGTGAAGACGTTGATTTGGACGTCCTGCTTTCCGAGTATGACCGTTACTTCCCGAGGTAACCATTCAGCCGAAGTCGAATCCAAGCTGCAACAATACCAGCGGTGCTAAAAATACAAGTACAAATAAATGGGCAAAATTGAATTCAGAATACTCGAACAGTTCCGTTGCGTTCATTTCAGAGGCGAGGGGAATATCAGTTTTCAATATTTGATCGATCAGATTAAAGCCTTACAAAACCAGCCGGAGTTTGATTTTTCTTTCAACACGTTTGTTGATTTTGAAAATGCTTTGGTACCGTATACGGAAAATAGCATCGATTACTATCAGGCCTTTTTTTCCGAACTGCAAAATGCCGGGATTCACAGAAAGTGGGCCATCTATACAACAGAGGAGATGACCTTTCAAAGCGCCAATATGGGGCATCTGCTTTTATCCAGTGATATCGAGGTCGATGTCTTTCAGAACAAAGCGATGGCGCTTTTGTTTCTGGGTATTTCCGAAGCGGATTTGGACGACGCGACGGTCAGTCCCTATTTGTGAATGAAGTCCCCGGCGCTTTTTAATCTTTGTCAGCTAAGCCGCCCACCGTTCAGCATCTTCCGGGCCGAAACAATCGGAGTAGTTGTCGCAGACGGAACAGCTCGGGGCCTTGCAGACCTTTATATCCTCCAGGTCGCAAAGCTGCTTATAAAAAAATTTCTTCCATTTCATGTCGCCGGTATTCTTGTTGAACAGATCCGTAAAATAGGTTTTCAGGATATAGGATACATCTTTTCTGCCTGTTAGCCCCAGGTCCTGCCAGAGGTGGTCCTCTCCAAGGGCACCGACCGCAATCATATTCGCGAACCATGTCGTTTCGGCAGCGCCGGAAGACCGATGGCAAAGAAGGAGTCCTTTCAAATCGTCCACCTCCATCTGTCTGTTCAGGGCGGTGGGGTATCCTTGAAATAGTGGGATGTCGACCTTTGTTATTGCGCCTCTGGACGTCACCGCCTGTCCGCAGCAATGGCAGACGAACGGTTGGTTAACGGCGGCATGAAAATTGATTTTGTAGCACTCGGGTTCCTTATGAACTTTCAAGGCAGAAGGAAAGTATTTGGTTATAAGGGCTTTCATTTTCAACTCTGTCAACCCAAGCATCTCCTCGACGGTCCAGTAAGCGGATGCCGACCTGAAGGACAGCATCCTGGCGAACAACCGGGCCTCCGGCAAACCTGCCGCGGGATTTCTTTTTTCCATCAGCCAGTCATAGATCGTGTTTTCCATGCGATCGTCTCCTTTTTGCGGTTTGCGGCTAAAATCGCAATATGGGTGCCAAAACGATGGACAGAATAAAATTACTGAAATTATAGGTTTTTTTAAAATGGGGCTCTGAAGAAGAGGGGGACAGGGGAAATTGTATCCACAATAATGTGAATGTAAACTTTTCCTTTTTGTACATCGAGGGATGAACAGTGAAGGGTGAATCCGTCGGTTCCGAATTACGGGATTTGATGCCCGTTTCCGATGTCCCAATGACTCGACATCACAGGCGAATTACCCCGTACCGGAGCCCAACCGCCACGGCTTGCGCCCGGTTGACCACCCCCAGCTTTGCCTTGATGTTGGAAACATGGAAATTTACGGTCCTCTCGGAACATCTCAAAATCTGCGAAATTTCCCAGGAGCTTTTGCCTTCCTTTATCCAGTTCAAGACCTCTTTTTCCCTGGACGTCAGGTCCGTAGCCGGGGCGGCAATTTTTTTTAGCACGTTATTGTAGGCCTGGGCGTAAAAGGGGACCACATATTCGAGGATTTTTGCGCTCCGTGCGCTGTTGTCCCTGGCCGAACTGCCAAAAAAGAACAGGGTGCAATCGAAATTCACCGGGTTAATGGTTCCGTGCGCCCACCCATCGCGCATGTTGTAATCCAGTGCCTTAATTGACGCGGGATAATTATAATTGCACCTTTTATCGACCTCCGACCAACTTACGGGCATAAGATAGGTCATGAACTCCATGAGGACGGCGTCGGAAGTGAAATCGTCATTCTCGAAATATTCCTCCAGGTATCCGGAAGGATAGCTGATGTCGCAATATTCAATCGCCAGATCAAGATCACGCTCCCGAAGGATATCTACAACGTTCCCCCTCGTGCACATCGCGTTCTCAAATGGCAAAACCTCCTGAAGGCCAAGCACCAGTGTCTTAAAATCGTTTTCCTTGCTGCAACGCAAGCTCTGGTAGCTCAGTTCAAGAATCTCGAGCGCCTCTCTTTTTGTCAGTTGGTCCCCAAGCGCTTTCAGCATGGCGTTTTCCTTCCTGCCCGCAGAGAACACCCCGAAAATATCTTGTTCACCAACTTGTAAACCGCTGTACCTGTCAGAACTGACAGGTGTAATTGAACAAGATTTCAGCTAATTGTCAACATTGGCGCTGTACATGTACAAGCTGAAGTTATCCTGTCCTAAATGGGTGTGCTCCAATTATATATCAGCGTTCCAGATGAACTGCGTTGAAGAACTTCTTGCCGCCTTGGCCCAGTTAAACATTCGGGCCAGGGCCACAAGCGCCAAAGCTCATCAAATCTAAAAGATCTGCGGTATGCTGTTTTCTTAACCGTTATCAATGCAAGCGGCGTGACGGAACCGACATGGCGGTAATCGACCGGCTTGACAGATCCTGAATTTGTGTTCAGATTGATTTCCAGCACAGACGGAGAAATAAACGCTCTATCTGTGGCTCCTCATTGAGACCGGGGCTTCTGATCCAAGCTCCGGTTTCAATTTTTAATTTAGACGCTTTTCTGTCAACGAAATGTGCACAAAACGCCTGACCGTTCCCGAAGGACCGTAAACCGTAAATAGCCCGGATTTGTCCGGGGGGATCTATCAGATGATGTCGTTTTGTTGCGGTTGGGTTGAAATGATCATTTGCTGAATATCAAATACTTATGCACAAGGTCAATAAGGCATCTATCAGATAAAAGACGTAGCAGGCTTTTCTGCAATTTTCATCCCAAACGAGGTCTATTGTCGGGTTTGCAGAGAAACAGCGCGTTAAAAGTATTATTCCGCTACCGGGCCGCCTCTAAAATGATAGGGTTTGCGCAAAAATAAGTTCGCAGGTTTGGTAGTGCTCCTGTTCGTAAAGTTGAATAAAGAACGCAGCTTTCTGCGGATATACACCTGCCTTAATATTCCCCGCCGCTTCACGATTATCGATCCTTTATCAACTGCACCCGAAACGTTGATTTCTTGTCTCAAACGCCGGCTGAGTATGCCCATCCCATGTTCTGGGTGCCATTTTCCGTGGTCGGGGCACTTCCTGAGGAGGTACGGTCGGATATTAATGGATGTTCCCATAAAACCTATCGATGCAAGCGGTGTAGAGAGACCGAAATGGCGATATTCGACCAGTTTGGTAGAACTTGAATTTGTGCTCAGATTGATTTTCAGCACAGACGGAGACATAAACGCTCTATCTGTGGCTCTTCATAAAATTGTATTTTAAACAGTTTTCTATCCATTCATAAAATAGCTTTCAAAGGTGGGGACTATCGCGGGGACCAAATTTTCCGAGAAATAAAAAAGGGCTTAGATTTTCATCTAACCCCTTGATTTTATTGGCGCGCCCGGTTGGGATCGAACCAACGACTCCTAGCTCCGGAGGCTAGTGCTCTATCCACTGAGCTACGGGCGCATTGAATTGGTTTTCGCTAAATAGTGGATCGGCGCTTTCAAGTCAACCCCCTTGTTATATCTGAAAAAGCGAATCCCCGGCTTTTTCCAACGCCGCCTTGGCTTCCCCCACCACATACAACGATCCGGCAACACAGATGGCATCATCGGGTTTGGCCGTGGCCAGGGCATGCCGCAGTGCGTCGCCGACATCCTCGAGGACTTCGATGTTCGCAATCAGGGACGCGGCCACTTCACGAAGGACGGCGGTGGGCAGGGCTCGGTTGATCTTGGGCCGAGTGATAATCAGGCGCTCGCAAGGGGCCAGCAGATCCTTGAGGATGGCTTCGTAGGGCTTGTCGTCAAGGATGCCGGCCACCATGGTAATCGACCTTCCGGCCAGATTGTCCTGAAGGAAGCGGCTCAGGCTGCGCGCCGCCATAAGGTTGTGGGCGCCGTCCAGAATGACAAATGGCTTCTGGGAAACCACCTCCAGGCGCCCCGGCCAGTTGTTGAGAATCAGGCCGGCCTGGACATTTTCCCTGGAAATTTCCGCGCCGCCGCGCATGAGTGCTTCGCAAGTGGCAATGGTCAAAGATGCGTTTTCCACCTGGTGGCTGCCGATGAGGCCGGTTTGCATGCCGGACCAGGTGTGGTCGAACCCCCAGTAGGAAAAATGATTCTGCCCGTTGCGCCGCACCCGGAAATCGCGGCCTTTCAGGTAAACCGGAGCCGATTTCTCGGCGGCAATGTTTTCGACCACTTTCTTGGCGGCTTTTTGCGCCACACCGGTGATCACAGGGATGCCCGGCTTGATGATGCCGGCCTTTTCTCCGGTAATGGCCGCGATGGTCCCGCCAAGATAATTTTTATGTTCCAGCGAAATGTTGGTGATGACCGTTGCCTCCGGGGAGACGACATTGGTGGCGTCCATGCGCCCGCCCATGCCGGTTTCGATCACGGCGTAATCGACCCCATGGCGGCCGAACTCGTGAAAGGCCATGGCGGTGGAGAATTCGAAGAAGGTGGGTTCCCGATTGCCGTAATGGACGGACTTGACCGCTTCCCAGGAGGCCACCACATCGTCGTCGGAGATGGGCCGGCCGTTGATGCAGATGCGTTCGTTGAATTTGATCAGGTGCGGCGACGTGTAGAGCCCCACACGGTATCCGGCCTGTTGGAGAATGGTGGCCAATGCCGATGCGATGGAACCCTTGCCGTTGGTACCGGCGATGTGGACGGCGCGAAATGTGTCCTGGGGGTTGCCGAGGCCTTTCAGAATGTTGCTGATAATATCGAGGCCGAGTATGATGCCGAATCGCCGCATGCCGAACATGGCATCGAGGCATTCGCGATACGCCTTGGTTGACATGGCTTCGCCTCCTGAATCCCTTGCGTATGCACACCCCACCGACGGCGTCTTTTTATTGGACGAAATGAACGGTTGGTTCTGCCATACTCCGGACGAGCGCATTGCGGGTCGCAAGAAATGCGGCAGGCCGGTGGTTTCGCTTGAGTGGTTCGGGTGGAGTAAATCAAAGAGAAACCCGGTGGGGAGGTCCCACACCGGGTTATGGTGTCAACGGATGCTGCTAACGATATCTCCTGCTTCTTGCTGCGGCGATGCGCTGGCGGCGCAAGGCCTCACGTTCTTTGCGACGACGATACTCGCTCGGTTTTTCGTAGCTTTTTTTCAACTTCAGGCGCTTGAAGAGGCCATCATTCTGAATTTTTTTCTTCAGAATACGCATGGCTTTTTCGAGATCGTTGTCGAACACCTTGACTTCAATTGCTTTCAAACTGGCTCAACCCCCCTTTTTCCCATCGCCTGGTCATGCTGCCTGGCTATATCTCAACCTTGATGGTTATTTTTAAAATTTTAAAACGTTCTAAATAGCAAATAAAGATAGGATGATCAAGAAAAATTTAAGCGGCTCGTGCAAAAAAAGGATACCTTCTGGATGCCCGGATCAGGTCCGGGACAGGCTTATCAAGACCGGCATGACGAGCCGGAGACATCAACTTTCACCGGAAAACAACAACGGTGAAACCGCCGTTGGCGGTTTCACCGTTGGGCAGGGATTAGTCCAGTTTGGAGACCAGTTCGGCGGTAACTTCTTTCACGCTGGGGGCGCCGTCCAGGGTGATGTATTTCAGGCCTGCTCCGGCCAGATCCTTGAAGTAGTAGGCCGATGCCAGGGTGCCTTCAGTGGTGTCGTAGTAGATGTTGTGGCGCTTGTTGATGGCTGCCTCATCCTGGTCGTCGTCGCGGGTCTTCAGATCGCCGCCGCACACCCGGCATTTGTCTCCGTCGGGTTTGATGGCGTCGATGTAGATGTTGTTGGGGTGGTTGTTGTCGTTGACGCACAGGCGGCGGCCCATGATGCGGTTCTTGGCGATTTCGCGGTCCAGAAGAATTTCCACGACGATGTCCAGGGCCATGCCGGCTTTCTTGAGGGCCTCGTCCAGTTTGATGGCCTGGTTCTTGTTGCGGGGGAAACCGTCCAGCAGCCAGCCGTTTTTACAGTCGTCTTGTTTCAGACGGTCGAGGATCATGGGAATGGTAATCTCGTCGGGTACCAGATCGCCCTTGTCGATGTAAGCCTTGGCTTGGGCGCCCAGTTCGGTGCCTTTGCCGATATTTTCGCGAAAGATCGCCCCGGATTCGATGTGCGGGGTGTTGTATTTGTCTTTCAGGATTGCACCCTGGGTTCCCTTGCCGCTGCCGTTGGGGCCAAAAAACAAGATGTTCATTCCGCTTCTCCTTTCTTCGTCCCGTGAATATCTGCACAGGATCAATGAAAATGCCAATCGCACCGCGATTTCGAAGGGTACGCTTTACGAATCTGAAAGCAGACCTTTTTGGGACAATCGCCGGGTGCCGTTCGTTTTCGATCGATGCGGCCGACAAAACCGCATCCTTATTTTAATTGGTTAAATACAGGCGGGCTGGCACCGAAGGGATCGTTTCCAGCTAACGAGCGTTAGTACAGAATGTGTGGAAGCTTGTCAAGCAAACACATGTTCGCCCATAAACCGGCCAATTCGGCCGATATCCGCGTTATACGAAAATTTTTATCCCTCATCCATCGTCCATCATCCGCCCACCGTCCTCCGATCCAAATAAGCGCGCACCCAAATTAACGCCTCATCCCGAGTGGCCAGTTCTCCGGACAGGCGTCGTTCATGCACCTGTTTTAAAATGCGTCCCAGCAAAGGGGAGGGGGGCAGGTCGAAGATGTCCATCAGGTCGTGCCCGTCGATCAGGGGGGGCAGGGCGGCCCGGTTGCTGCAAAAATCCCGATAGGCGTCCAGCAGTTCACCGCAGAAGCGAATAAAGCCTTCGTCCCGGCCATCGATCACTGGACGTTTTGCCATGATGTCGGCCATGGTATGCACGACGATGGGCAGGGTCATCTCGCCGCAGCGGTTGAAAAAACGGATCAGGCCGCGCCGGCCGAGATTGCCGTTTTCCGACGCCAGGTAAAGAAAGAGCGGCCGGATGTGGTGGCGGATGATGGCATCGGCGGCCTGGCGCTGTTTGCGGGACAGGTGCAGCCGTCCGGATACGCCGGCGGCAATGTCGGCGCTTTTGCCCGCATGGCCGTAAAAGTGGACCTGTCCCTTTGCATCGACCCGCCTGGTGGCCGGCTTGCCCACATCGTGAAGCAGGCCGGCATATTTAAGGATCGGCGCGTGGCGATCCAGATTCTGATTTTCGGCAAGGTCGGCCATTTCCGGATAGCGGGACCCGAACGCGACGATCAACCGTTCCAAATGGGCATAGGCCTGGAGGCTGTGCTCGAATACATCGAAGGCGTGGTACCGGTTCTGGCCGCAGCCGACGGTGGGGGACAACTCCGGGAAGATGGAAAGAAGCAGGCCGCTGTCCGCCATATCGCGGATGTGCGGCGCCGAACGGTCGCAGGCCAGCAGTTTTTCCAGTTCGGCCCAGACCCGTTCGGCGGCAACGCTTCCGATCAGGCGGCGATGCCTGGCGATGGCGGCCCGGGTTTCCGATTCGATGGAAAAACCCAACGCGGCGGCCAACCGGTAGGCGCGAACCAGACGAGCCGGATCGTTTTCCAGGGCCGCAGAGCAGACCATGCGAATGGTTTTTCGCTGCATATCGGTCAGGCCGCCGGTGCAGTCCACCAGTCGGCGCGAGCGGACGTCCCAGGCCAGGGCGTTGACGGTAAAGTCCCGCCGCGCAAGGTCGGCCTCGATGCCGGGGCCGTCGAGGGGCGCAAGGTCGATCATGGCTTCCGGCGAGGCCACCCGCAGCACCTCGAAACCTTTTTTGCCCAGATCCACAACGGTTCCGCCGGTTCTGGCCGCGATCCGGCCGGCAAGCCGGCGGATGTCGCCATCCACGGCCAGATCGAAATCCGCGGGTCGCCGGCCGGCCAACAGGTCCCGTACGCTTCCGCCGACCAGATAGACGGCATCCGTGGTCTCGGGCAGGAAATTCAAGTCAAAGCTGGAGAAGTCGATCATGGTTTGCGTTGGTGGCAATCGTTTTTGTTGTCGCCGAGCGGTGGGGTAAGGGCGAAAAATTTTTCGTCCCTATGACCGCTAATGATCGACCCGTAAATTGCGTGGAAAAGCATTTGCCCTCATGATGCTGGATGGATTCAAATTCTCTTGACACCGGCGAGTTCATGATATAACTATCTGAAATAACCCAATGGGCAGACCCGCTCCGGGGAGTATTTTTCGATAACCTCTATCACAAAAGCACGCATATTCCTCCAAAAAAAATCAACAGCCCAACCCAATACACCTGAAGGCATCGTTGCATCATGAAACCTGGAATGCAGGCTTGGGGGGCACCGCCTTATCACTGTTGCAGGTAATCGGTCGCGCTGTTGTATCAACATCCCAATGGTCGTTTCGCGAACACCGAAAATTCAAGTCATGCGCGCTAACCTATCTTAACGTGGAGTGTTTTGATGAACATCGTAGAATTGAAAAACAAAAAGATCAACGAACTGAACAAAATGGCCAAGCAGCTCAATATCGAAGGGGCTGCCGGCATGCGCAAACAGGAGCTGATTTTTTCGCTGCTCCAGGCCCAGATCGAAAAAAATGGATTGATTTACGGTGAGGGAACGCTCGAGATCCTGCCCGACGGCTTCGGTTTTTTACGGGCCCCCAACTACAACTACCTGCCCGGTCCCGACGATATTTACGTTTCGCCGTCCCAGATCCGGCGTTTCAACCTGAGAACCGGCGACACGGTTTCCGGACAGATCCGTCAGCCCAAAGAATCCGAACGCTACTTTGCCCTGCTCAAGGTCGAGGCTGTCAACTACGAAGATCCCGAGGTGGCCCGTGAGAAGATTCTTTTCGACAACCTGACCCCCCTGTACCCGGAAAACAAGGTCAACCTGGAAGTCGATCCGGAAAACTATTCCGCCCGCATCATGGACCTGCTGACGCCCATCGGCTTCGGGCAGCGCGGGTTGATCGTCTCCCCGCCGCGTTCCGGTAAAACCATGCTGCTGCAGTGCATCGCCAACTGCATCGTCAAGAACCACAAGGACATCGTTCTCTTCGTCCTGCTCATCGACGAGCGCCCGGAAGAGGTGACCGACATGCAGCGTTCGGTCAAGGGCGAGGTGATCAGTTCCACCTTCGACGAGCCGGCCGAGCGTCACGTGCAGGTGGCCGAAATGGTCATCGAAAAGGCCAAGCGGCTGGTGGAGCACAAAAAGAATGTGGTGATCCTGCTGGACAGCATCACCCGTCTGGCGCGGGCCTACAACTCGGTCATGCCGCCCAGTGGAAAGATCCTTTCCGGCGGTGTGGACTCCAACGCCCTGCAGCGTCCCAAACGCTTTTTCGGCGCGGCCCGCAATATCGAGGAGGGCGGCAGCCTGACCATCATCGCCACCGCTCTGGTGGACACCGGCAGCCGCATGGACGAGGTCATCTTCGAAGAGTTCAAGGGCACCGGCAACATGGAAATTCAGCTGGACCGCCGCTTGGCCGACAAACGCATCTTCCCGGCCATCGATATCAAGAAATCCGGCACCCGCAAGGAGGAACTGCTCCTCGAAGAGGCCACCTTGAACCGGGTCTGGATCCTGCGAAAACTGTTTTCTTCATTGAATCCAGCCGACAGTCTCGAATTTTTACTTGAAAAAATGAACGGAACGCGTGATAATGCTGATTTCCTGGATTCGATGAATGCTTAAAAATTTTTATAGGGGGTTGAAAATACAATGAAAACCGACGTTCATCCGGAATATTTCGATACAACCATCCAGTGTGCCTGCGGCAACGTCGTGGAGGTTGGATCGACCAAAAAGGATATCCGCGTGGAAATTTGCTCCAAATGCCACCCGTTTTTCACCGGCAAGCAGAAACTGGTGGATACGGCCGGCCGTATCGAGCGGTTCAGAAAAAAATACGAAAAATTCCAGCAGAATCAGTAGCGCGCTTATCCCCATCTTTCTTTTCAGGCTGCATCCGGTGCCCGGTCGAACAGACCGGCACCGGGTCCTGCCCGCCCCGAGCGTTTCATTACCCGATCCCTTTTCACATTAGCGACCCGATGCCCTGCCGACGAAAAATCGGTATTTGGCCGTGCAGGTTGCCCGTTATATTCCGGGGGTGCCCATGTTCGATAAATTAAAAGGTGTGGAAGACCGTTTTAAGGAACTGGAGCGGCTGCTGTCCGATCCGAAAGTGGTTCAGGACAGGGAGGCTTACCAGAAATACATTCGCGAGCACGCCGAGATTTCGCAGGTGGTGGATGCCTATCGGCAGTTCAAGCAGGTGGATCGGGAACTGGACGACAGCCTCGATCTGCTCCACGATGACGACCCCGAGATCAAAGCCATGGCGGCGGAAGAGGTCGAGCGGCTGGAAGCGGAAAAGGAACGCCTCAAGGAAGAACTGAAGATCCTGTTGATTCCCAAGGACCCCCTGGATGACAAGAACGTGATTCTCGAAATTCGTGCCGGTACCGGCGGCGATGAGGCCGGGCTGTTTGCTGGCGACCTGTTCAAGATGTATCAGCGCTATGCCGACGCCCGGGGGTGGAAGGTGGAGGTGATGGATCATCACGCCACCGGTGTGGGGGGGCTCAAGGAGATCATTGCCAGCGTCAACGGCAAGGGCGCCTACAGCCGCCTGAAATTCGAAAGCGGCACCCACCGTGTCCAGCGAGTGCCGACCACCGAGACCCAGGGGCGCATCCATACCTCGGCGGTGACCGTGGCCGTTCTGCCCGAGGCCGAGGAGATCGAACTCAAGATCGATCCCAGCGAACTCAAGGTGGATGTCTATCGCTCCTCGGGACCCGGCGGCCAGTCGGTCAATACCACCGATTCGGCGGTGCGCATTACCCACCTGCCCTCCGGCCTGGTGGTCACCTGCCAGGACGAAAAATCCCAGCATAAAAACAAGGCCAAGGCCTTGAAGGTCCTGCGGTCCCGCCTGTTCGACCAGATGGTTCGCGAGCAAAACGAGGAGCGCTCCCAGAACCGCAAGAGCCAGGTGGGCAGCGGCGACCGCAGCGAACGCATCCGGACCTACAATTTTCCCCAAGGTCGGGTCACCGATCATCGCATCGGGCTGACCCTGTACCGATTGGATTCCATCTTGCAGGGTGACGTGGACGAGGTCATTGATCCGCTGATCACCCACTACCAGAGCCAGGCTCTCCAGCATGCCGAAGGCGCCGATGCCTGATTCGGAGACCTGGACCCTGTTGCGGCTGGTGCGATGGACCACCGGCTATTTTCAGGATCACGGCATCGAAAGTGCGCGCAGCGAGGCGGAAATTCTGCTGGCCCATTGCCTGGGAGTGCGCCGCATCGACCTTTATCTGAATCACGACAAGCCTTTGACGGAAGCGGAACTCGGCAATTTCAAAACCCTGATCAAACGGCGCATTTCCCGTGAGCCGCTGGCCTATATCACCGGTAGCCGGGAATTCTGGTCCCTGCTGCTGGCTGTCGGTCCGTCGGTGCTGATTCCCCGCCCGGAAACCGAATGTCTGGTGGAGGCGGTGCTGCCCGTTCTCGACGATCCAGCCGGAAAACCCAAACGGGTGCTGGACCTGGGCACCGGTTCGGGAGCTATTACCATTGCGCTGGCCCACGAGCATCCGGAGCACCGCTACGTGGCCATGGACCGGTCCCCGGCGGCCCTGGCGATCGCCAGGCAAAATGCCCGCACCCACCGGGTGGATCATTGCATCAACTGGTTCTGCGGCAGTTGGGATGCGGCCCTGGCGCCTGATGGACCAAGGTTCGATCTCATTGTTTCCAATCCGCCCTATATCCGCAGCGGCGATATGGCCGCCCTGCAGCCGGAAATCCGCCTGCACGAACCGCTTGCGGCCCTGGATGCCGACCAGGACGGCCTGCTGTGCCTGCGGCGGATCATCGTGTCGGCTCATGATTATCTGCGGCCCGGGGGGCTGCTGGCCCTGGAGATTGGCTGCGACCAGGCCGACGCCGTCCGATCCATCGCCGACGATGTCGGCTGTTATGCGTCGGTGCGTGTCATCAAGGATTACAGCGGATTGGACCGGGTATTTTTAGCTCATAGCTCATAGCTGATAGTGGGTAGGCGTTTCGATCCATACGCTATCAGCTATGAGCTACGCGCTGTCAGCTCAAAAAAGTATTGCGGGACGCAAACTTTTTTGTTAACTAAACTCGTTTTTAAACCACACGCCTGTGGACCCGGTCCCGGTGCTATCCTTTAGGAAAGAAGGAAAGTCGGATTCGGGGGTGAAGCGGGCGAAGGTAAAACCAACATCAAGGAGAGAATCATGGCTTACGTTACAATGAAAGAACTGCTGGAAGCCGGTGTCCATTTCGGGCATCAGACCAAACGCTGGAACCCCAAGATGAAACCCTATATCTTCGGGGCCCGCAACGGCATCTACATCGTCGATCTGCAAAAAACCGTCAGGATGTTCCGCGATGCCTACGACTTCATCGTGGACACGGTAGCCAAAGGCAAGACCGTTCTGTTCGTGGGAACCAAGAAACAGGCCCGCGAATCGATTTACGAAGAGGCCAACCGCGCCGAGATGTTTTACGTCCACAACCGCTGGCTGGGCGGCATGCTCACCAATTTCCAGACCGTCAAGAAAAGCGTCGATCGCCTGAACTATCTCAACACCATTGAAAACGACGGTTCCATCGAACTGTTTCCCAAAAAAGAGCGGTTGAAACTGGCCAAGGAGCGTGCAAAGCTCGACAGCACCCTGGGCGGCATCCGCAGCATGACCAAACTGCCCGGCGCCATTTTTATCATCGATCCCAAGAACGAAGCCATTGCCGTGCGCGAAGGCCGCCGGTTGGGCATCCCCATTGTGGCCGTCGTCGACACCAACTGCGATCCCGATGAAATCGATCATCCCATTCCCGGCAACGACGACGCCATCCGGGCCATTCGCCTGATTAGTTCCAAAATGTCCGATGCTTGCATCGAAGGAAAGGCGCGCTTCAAGGAGCGTCAGCAGGCCGAGGCCGACAAGGGAGAAGAACCCTCCGAATTGGAGTCCGCCGCCGCGGAACTCAAACCCGGAGAGCGCAAAGTGATTTCCGACGGCACCGACGGGCCGGTGGTTGAGATTATCCGCAAGGGTGCCGCAGCGGAAGACGGAGAATCCACGGAAGAGGCAGCAACAGCAGAAGCAGAACCTACGGGAGAATAAAACCAATGTCCAATATAACTGCAGCAATGGTAAAAGAACTCCGTGAGAAATCCGGAGCCGGCATGATGGATTGCAAAGCCGCTTTGTCCGAATGTGACGGCGACCTGGAAAAGGCCGTCGATTATTTGAGGAAAAAGGGCATCGCCACGGCCGCCAAGCGGGCCGGACGCGCCACTTCCGAAGGCACCATTCAGTCCTACATCCACATGGGGGGTAAAATCGGTGTTATGGTGGAAATCAACTGCGAAACCGATTTTGTAGCCAAGACCGACGACTTCAAGGACTTTGCCAAAAACATCGCCATGCATGTAGCGGCCACCAATCCGGTGAGCATCGTTCCCGAAGACGTCCCCCAGGACATCATCGATCGCGAACGGGAAATTTATAAAGCCCAGGTGCTGGAGATGGGCAAGCCCGAAAACATGGTCGACAAGATCGCCGAAGGCAAGCTGAACAAATTCTTCAAGGAAAGCTGCCTGATGAACCAGCAGTACGTTAAGGAGCCGGACAAAACCATCGCCGACTATCTCAATGAGGTGATTGCCAAGACCGGCGAGAAAATCACCATCAAACGATTCGCCAGATTTCAGATCGGGGCGGAATAAACGTGGCGTCCAAATACCAAAGGATTCTGCTCAAATTGAGCGGGGAAGCCCTGATGGGAGATCAGGGCTTCGGCATCAGTCCGGACATGCTTTCCTATGTGGCCGGGGAAGTCCGCAGCATCGTCGAACTGAACGTGCAGTTGGCCATTGTCGTCGGCGGAGGCAATATTTTCCGCGGGGTGGCGGCCAGTTCTTTCGGCATGGAGCGAACTTCGGCCGATCACATGGGCATGCTGGCAACGGTGCTCAACAGTCTGGCCCTGCAGGACGCCCTGGAAAAAACGGGTATTCAGACCCGTGTCCAGACGGCCATCTCCATGCACGAAGTCGCAGAGCCCTATATCCTGCGCCGGGCGTTGCGGCATCTTGAAAAGGGGCGGGTGGTTATTTTTGCCGCCGGATCGGGAAATCCCTATTTCACCACCGATACCGCGGCGGTCCTGCGTGCCAAGGAGATCCATGCGGAGATCCTGCTCAAGGCCACCAAGGTCAACGGATTGTACGATTCCGATCCCGAAAAGAACGCCAACGCCCGCTTCATTAAAACCATCAGCTACATGGAAGTGCTCGAAAAGCAGCTCAAAGTGATGGACATGACGGCCATTTCCCTGGCCATGGACAATCAGCTGCCGCTGATGGTGTTCAATCTGAAAGAGAAGGGCAACATCGCCAAGGTGGTTCTCGGAGAAAACGTCGGAACCACCATCGGCGGACAGCCTGCCCCCTGATTGAAGAATGGCCGACCGGCCCGCCGATTAACCCCGTTTTTCAGCGAGGTACAGCCACCATGATCGAAGAGACACTTCAGGAAACCAAAGAGCGGATGGGGAAAACCATCACCGCCCTCGAAAACGAACTCAAGCGGGTGAGAACCGGCCGCGCGTCGTTGTCGCTGTTGGATGGTATCCGGGTCGACTACTACGGCACGCAGACCCCGCTGAATCAGATGGCCTCCTTGTCGGTGCCCGAAAGCCGCCTGATCGTCATCCAACCCTGGGATGTATCCGGCATCAAAGAGATCGAAAAGGCCATTTTGAAGTCCGATTTAGGCCTGACGCCCTCTTCCGACGGCAAATTGATCCGCATCTCCATTCCACCATTGACCGAAGAACGCCGCAAGGAGCTGGTCAAGGTGGTCAGCAAGATGTGCGAGGAGCACAAGATCGCCACCCGCAATATCCGCCGGGATGCCAACGAACTGCTCAAGGGCTTTAAAAAAGATGGCGACATCTCCGAAGACGACGCCTTCAAGGCCCAGGACGATGTGCAGAAAATCACCGACAAATTCATCGCCAAGATTGACGAGATCTACAAAGATAAAGAGAAGGAAATCCTTGAATTTTAGTTCTTCCATTCGGAATGAACTTGATCCCGACCGGATGCCCAAACACGTTGCCGTCATCATGGACGGCAACGGCCGCTGGGCGAAAAAGCGCCTCTTAAACCGTTTCAAGGGGCACGAAAAAGGGGCGGACGCCGTGCGGACCATCGTGCAAGCCGCTCGCAAGCTGAATATCGAAGCCCTCACCCTCTACGCTTTTTCCACCGAAAACTGGCAGCGCCCGCAGGCCGAAGTGTCCGGGCTCATGTTCCTGCTGCGGCGCTTTCTGGAAGCCGAGCGCCGGACGCTCATGGAGAACGATATCCGGCTTTGCGTCATCGGTCAGATCGACCGGCTGCCCGAAGCCGTGCGCGGGGACCTGAAGACCGTCATGGCCGAAACCGCCGCCAATAAAAAGATGATCCTGACCCTGGCGCTAAGCTACGGTGCACGCACCGAGATCGTTGAGATGGTCAGGCGGATCGCCGCCGCCGCCAAGGAAGGGACCATCGATCCGTCGGCGGTAACCCCCGAAATGGTGGCCGATCACCTGTATACCCGTGAACTGCCGGACCCGGATCTGCTGATCCGCACCAGCGGGGAGATGCGCATCAGCAACTTTCTGCTCTGGCAGATTGCCTACGCGGAAATTTTTTTTACACCGACGCTGTGGCCCGATTTCGGAGAAGAGGAGTTCATTCGAATCCTCAAGGATTACCAGCAGCGGGAGCGGCGTTTCGGCGCCGTTCCCTCCGGCTGACCGACCCTGCGGCCGCAACCAAAGGAATGCCATGCACCTGAAGCGCTGGATTACCGGGATTATCGCCCTGCCCATTCTCTACCTGCTGGTGTGGGTAGGCGGGGTGGTTTTTTACCTGCTGGTCGCTGCCGCCAGCATCATCACGCTCTGGGAGTACTACCGGATCGTATTTGCACCGGATGGCCCGTTCCAGAAACGTCTGATGCCCATCCTCGGGCTGGTTTTCGCCCCTGCGATCGTCTGGGCCTTTTACGACGGGAAAATGGCTGCCGCTCCCATGATTCTGGCCGTTGATCTCATCCTGGCGGCCGGATTGAGCCTGCCGCTTTTTAAGGATGATCCGCAGGCACCCGGACTGGTTGCCAAACAAGTCCTGGGTCTGGTGTACATCCCTGTGTTTCTGTCTTTTCTGGTTCTCATCCGATTCAGCCCCGACGGCATCGCGTGGCTTTTCTGGCCGCTGTTGATCGTTTTCGCCGGTGATACCGGGGCCTTTTATACCGGCACATACCTGGGGCGCCACAAACTCTGCCCCTGGGTCAGCCCCAAGAAAACCATCGAGGGCAGCCTGGGCGGACTGGCGGCCAATGTCGCCGTGGCCCTGGGCTATAAAGCCCTGCTGCTGCCGGACCTGGCAACCGTGCCCTGCATCCTGTTCGCCCTGATCATCGGCGTTGCCGGTCAGATCGGTGACCTGTTTGCATCCGAATTCAAGCGCTCGGCCGGCGTCAAGGATTCCGGGACCCTGCTCCCCGGCCATGGTGGGTTTCTCGACCGGCTGGACGCCCTTCTGTTTGCCTCGCCGCTTGCCTATCTGTTGAAAATCGGTATATTCTGATCGGGATCATCAGTTGGCCAAGGAAGATCGAACCGCTATGAAAAACCTATCCATACTGGGTGCCACCGGCTCCATTGGATCCAATGCCCTCGATATTGTCCGCCGGTTTCCGGATCTGTTCAAGGTGTGCGCGCTTACGGCCAGAACCAATGTAGACGCACTGGCCCGGCAGATTGTGCAATTTCGGCCCCGCCTGGCAGCCGTGATCGACGACGACCATGCCGGACAGTTAAGGGCGCTTTTGCCTGATGACCTGGATGTGGAAATTGTAACCGGGGAAGCCGGGTACATCGCTGCGGCCACCTGCCCGGAGACCGATCTGGTGCTGGGGGCCATGGTCGGTGCGGCCGGCCTGATGCCGACCCTTGCCGCCATCGATGCAGGCAAGGACATTGCCCTGGCCAACAAGGAAACCCTGGTGATGGCCGGTGCCATCGTCATGGAGAGGGTTGCCCGGCGCGGCGTCAAGCTGATGCCCGTGGACAGCGAGCACAGCGCCATCTTCCAGAGCATGGCCGGTCGGGGAGACAATGCGGTGCGCGAAATTCTGCTGACCGCATCGGGCGGCCCTTTTTTGAGCCGCCCCAGGGACGCCTTTGAAGGGATCACCCCCGAAGACGCCCTGCGCCATCCCAACTGGTCCATGGGCAGCAAGATCACCATCGATTCGGCCACCCTGATGAACAAGGGACTGGAGGTCATCGAGGCCCGTTGGCTTTTCGATATCGACTTTGCACGCATCAAAGTGGTGGTGCATCCCCAGAGCATCATCCACTCCATGGTGACCTATGCGGACGGTGCGGTGATTGCCCAGATGGGAATCCCGGACATGAGAGGGGCCATCGCTTACGGACTTTCCCATCCCCGGCGGCTGCCGCTGGATGTTCCAGTGCCCGATTTTCCCGGTATCGGAACCTTTACATTTGAAGAACCGGATCTGGATCGCTTCCCTTGCCTGGCACTGGCCTATGCCGCCGGCAAGCAGGGCGGAGCCTGTCCGGCTGTGCTCAATGCCGCCAATGAGGTGGCTGTGGAGGCCTTTCTGGAAAACCGTCTGCCTTTTAATGGGATCTGCCCAATCATCGACCGGACCTTGAGCCGGCACACGCAAAACGATGGTGCCGGCCTTGACGAAATTCTCGCAGCGGACAGCTGGGCCCGTAAAACGGCCCGGGAACTGATCCGCCAGCAGGAGCGTTAGTGTATCGCCTATGACTACCAGTATTTTTGCATTTGTCGTCGTCCTCGGAGTTCTGATTTTCTTTCACGAATTGGGGCACTTTCTCGTCGCCAGGCTGTTCGGTGTCGGCGTCGAGAAGTTCTCTTTGGGATTCGGACCGCGCCTGTTTGGCAAGACCGTCGGGATCACCGACTATCGCGTCTCGGCTATCCCGTTGGGTGGCTACGTCAAGATGGTGGGTGACGAACCGGATGCCGAAATCGATCCCGAACTGATCCCGAAGTCCTTCACCCATAAACATGTGTTCAAGAAGATCCTGATCGTGGCCGCCGGGCCCTTTTTCAACCTGCTTCTGGCCATGATCATCTATACGGGATTTTTCTTTTTTGTGGGCACCGAGGACATCCGTCCGGTGATCAACCATGTGGACGATGAAAGCCCGGCCGCGGTTGCCGGTTTGACGACCGGCGACGTGATCGTGGCCATCGACGGTGAGGACGTGGCCTCCTGGAGCGACATCAACCGGTTGGTGGGTGCGGGCCAGGGTCGGACCGTCCAGATCGCCGCCAGACGCGGGAAAAGCGTTTTCGAGGTCGCCGTTACCCCCCGGACCAAGGTGACCAAGGACATCCTGGGGGACGATGTATCCTACTATGATGCCGGTTTTTCCGGGCTGCCGCCCCTTCAGGCCGTGGTCGGCGACGTGGCCGAAGGTTATCCGGCCAAAAAAGCCGGCATGCGCAAAGGGGACCGGATCGTCGCCATCAACGGGCAGCCCATCGACAGCTGGAACGCGATGAAGGAGACGATCTCCAGGAGCAAAGGCGGTCCGCTGGCCGTTCAGGTCGTCCGGGACGGTGAAATCCTCACTTTTGAAATCGTTCCGGTGCTGTTCAGCGAGGAAAACCTGCTCGGGGAAAAGGTGGACAGCTATCGCATCGGCATCTCCACACCAGGCATCACCATTCCCGAAGCCGACCGCATCACCATCAAGCGCGGCCCCTTCCAGGCGGTGTGGGAGGGCGTGGATCAGACCTATCAGATTTGCCGGCTGACCCTGCTTTCCATCGGCAAGCTGATCAAGGGGACCGTTTCCACCAAGACCCTGGGCGGTCCCATTATGATTGCCGAAATGGCCGGTCAGCAGGCCAGGGAGGGATTGACCAATCTGATCTTTTTCATCGCCGTGCTCAGCATCAACCTGGCGGTGCTCAATTTCCTGCCCATCCCGGTGCTCGACGGCGGCCATCTGTTGTTTTTTTTCATCGAGGCCGTCATGGGGCGTCCCATTAACACGCGCATGCGGGAAATCGCCCAGCAGGCCGGCATTTTTCTTCTGATTATGTTGATGATTTTTGTGTTCTACAATGATATTACACGCATATTTTCAAGCTAGTGCCATACACGAAATCGCGGGGAAACCATGCCTCATCGAATCGAAGTCACATTAAAAGAGCAACTTTTGGACGCGGAGGGGCAGTCCCTTCGTCAGAAAGCCAAGGATTACTTCGACATCGATCTGCAGCAGGTGCGCACGGTTCACATCGTCACCATCGATGCGGGTCTGACGGACGAGCAGGTGGAGCGGATCCGTGTGGAGATTTTCACCAACCCGGTCACCCAGGTTTCTTCCCTTGCGCCCCTGGCCGTGGATTTCGATTGGGTCCTCTGGGTGGGGTTCCGGCCCGGTGTGCGGGACAACCCCGGGGCCACTGCCGTCGAAGCCATGGAAGATCTGCTGCAACTGAAGCTGAAATCCGGCGAGGCCGTCTACACCTCCAAACGCTACTGCCTGAAGGGAAGCGGGGTCACCCGCAGCGACGCCGAGAAGATCGCCGGTGAACTTCTGGCCAACGATATCATCCAGCAATGGGCGGTCTACGATAAGGACCAGTGGAATCCGGCCGACGGCATCGGGTTCGTCATTCCCAAGGTAAAGCTGGACCATCGACCCGAGGTGACCACCCTGGCCATCGACAGCGACGAAACGTTAGCCCGGCTCAGCGACGAGCGCAGCCTTTCCCTGAATCCCAACGACATCCCCACGATCCGCGCCTACTTTCTCAAACCCGAGGTACAGCGCCAGCGTGAAGAAGTCTCCTTGTCCGATCCCACGGATGTTGAACTGGAATACATTTCCCAGGCCCGCAGCGACCACTGCAACCACAATACCTTCGGCGGACGGTTTTATTACAGGGACCTGGCTTCCGGAAAAGAGGAAGTCATCGACAGCCTGTTCAAAACCTATATCGAAAGTCCCACCCTGGCCCTTAAGGCGGAGAAGGACTGGGTGGTTTCCGTGCTGTGGGACAACGCGGGGGTAGGGCGCTTCGACGACGGGCACAACTACGTGATCACCGGCGAGACCCACAACTCGCCCTCCAACATGGAGGCCTACGGCGGCGCCATTACCGGCATCGTGGGCATCTATCGGGACCCCATGGGCACGGGCAAGGGCAGCAAGCTCATCATGGGCAGCTACGGCTATTGCATGGGACCGCGGGATTACGACGGCGACCTCAAACCGCGCCTGCACCCCCGAAGACTGCTGGACGGTGTGATCGAAGGGGTGCGCGATGGCGGCAACAAGAGCGGCATCCCGACGCCCTTCGGGCAGGTGATGTTCCATCCGGGGTATCTGGGCAAGTGTCTGGTCTTCGTCACGGCCCTGGGCATCATGCCCGCCGAGATCCAGGGCGAACCGTCGGACCAGAAGACCATCTTTCCAGGCGACCTGGCCATCATGTGCGGCGGCCGGGTGGGCAAGGACGGCATCCACGGCGTGACCGCCTCCTCGGCCACCTTTTCCGCCAACACCCCGGCCGGCCACGTTCAGATCGGCGACCCATACACCCAGAAGAAGATGCACGATTTTCTGATCGAAGCCAGGGACGAAGGCCTGATCCGCTTTATCACCGACAACGGCGGCGGAGGGCTCTCCTCTTCCATCGGCGAGAGCGCCCGCTTCTCCAACGGCTGTGACATCCAGCTGGAAAAAGTGCCCTTGAAGTACGACGGCCTGGACCAGTGGGAAATCTGGATCTCCGAATCCCAGGAGCGCATGACCGTGGCCATCGACCCGGTTCATCTGGAGCGCTTCATGGAACTGTCCCGCCTGCACGCGGTGGAAAGCACCGTCATCGGCACCTATACGGCCAGCGGCAGGATCCACATCACCTACAACGGCGTCACCTGCGCCTACATCGACCTGGATCTGCTCACCTCGGCCTTTCCCCAGTGGGAGTTTGCGGCCGAATGGCAGCCGCCGGCCCTGCGCGGCCTGAAGGAGCCGGTGCTCGGCCTGCCCGATAACTATGCCGCCCTGATTCTCGACATGCTGAAACGGCCCAACATCTGCTCCAAGGAGTGGGTCTGCCGCCAGTACGACCACGAGGTCCAGGGCACCAGCGTCATCAAACCGCTGGTGGGCGCCGGCCGCGATGTGCCCAGCGATGCGGCGGTGATTCGGCCGGTGCTGACCTCCCCGAAGGGATTGGTTTTCTCCCAGGCCCTGATCCCCATGTACTCGGCCATCGATGCCTATCACATGACCGCCTGCACCATTGACGAGGCGGTGCGCCGGGCCATTGCTGTGGGCGGGGACCCGGATCGCTTCGGTGGCGTGGACAACTTCTGCTGGCCCAACATCCAGTACGACGACCGCAAGAACCCTGACGGCAAGCACAAGGCCGCCCAACTGGTGCGTTCGTGCAAGGCCCTTGCAGAGATGTGTACAACCTACGGAATCCCCCTGCTTTCCGGCAAGGACTCGATGTATGTGGACGGCCACCTGCCGGGACGCTACGGGGAAACCCATAAAGTTTCCGCCCTGGAGACGCTCCAGTTCTCCATTTCCGGTGTGCTGGACGATGTCTGTCGGTGCGTCACCATGGATGCCAAGGTTCCCGGAGATGGCGTCTACGTCATCGGGCTGACCCGCAATGAACTGGGCGGCTCCGAATACTACGAACTTTTCGGGAACATCGGGCTTCATGTACCCCAGGTGGAGGCCGGCGCATTTGAAACCCGCTATCGGGCCGTGGCCAAGGCCATCGACCAGGGGCTGCTGGCCTCCTGCCACGGCATTTACCGCGGCGGACTGGCCATCCATCTGGCCCTGGTGGCCATGGGCGGGGAACTGGGCCTGGAGGTGGACCTGGGCAAGGTGCCGGTCCAGGGCATCGATCGGGAGGACACACTGCTGTTTTCCGAAAGCGCCGGCCGGTTTATCGTTACCGTGGCGCCGGAGAATCAGGATGCTTTTGAAGCGCTTTTGGCCGGCCAGCCGACGGCCTGTGTGGGACGGGTGACCGAGGCGCCGAAACTGACCATCAATGGCCTCGACGGTTCGCGGCTGGCAGCCCTGACCGTCGAAGAGATGAAGGCGGCCTGGAAAGGGCCGTTCGGGGATTTGATATGAGCACGCAACCCAAGGTACTGGTGTTGACGGGATTCGGTCTGAACTGCGACCACGAAACGGCCTACGCATTCGAACGTGCCGGCGCCGCGGCCCGGCGGGCCCACATCAACGCCCTGATTGCCGGCGATGTGCGACTGGACGACTACCAGATTCTGGCCTTCGGCGGCGGCTTCAGCTGGGGTGACGACCATGGTGCCGGGGTGATCCAGGCCTTGCGGCTGAAGACCAATATCGGCGACAAACTGCTCGACTTCGTGGATGCCGGAAAGCTGGTCATCGGTATCTGCAACGGATTCCAGACCCTGGTCAACCTGGGCCTGCTGCCCGGCATCGCCGGCGATTACACCCGGCGGTCCGTGGCCCTGATCGCCAACGACTGCGGCAATTTCCGGGATCAATGGGTGCGGGTGACCATCAATCCCGATTCGCCCTGCGTTTTCACCCGGGGGATGGAAACCCTGGACATGCCGGTCCGGCATGGTGAAGGCAAGTTTTATGCGGAGCGGGAGACCTTGCAAACCCTGGCGGACAATCACCAGGTGACCATGCAGTACGCTCTGCCCGACGGCCGGGCGGCCGACGGTGCCTTTCCCCACAACCCCAACGGCTCTTTGGTGGACATCGCCGGTATCTGCGACCCCAGCGGTCGCGTTTTCGGCCTGATGCCTCACCCGGAGGCCCATAACCATGTTACCAATCACCCCGACTGGCCCCGGCGCAACGAAAAGCAGAAGCGCAACGGGAAATCTGCGACCAGCGATGCCGGAGACGGAATCCGGATTTTTGAAAATGCGGTAGCCTATCTGGGCAACTAACGGGGCATCACTTATCTGAACGCTTCCCATGGACTTTCAAAGTACCTTAACCCGTAGAGAAATGCGTCTGTTCCGGTTGATCGATCGCCTTCTCCGGCTCATCGGACGGATTCCGCGCCCTGTAGCCAGGTTCCTTGGCAAGGCTTTGGGGGAGGCCGCATTCTGGCTGGGTAAGCGGCACCGGAATATCACCTTAAAAAACCTTCGGTTTGCGCTGGAACAGGAACTGGATGCAGCCCAGCGGCATTCGCTTGCCAAGGCCGTCTACCGCAACCTGGGACAGATTCTGTTTGAGGTTGGATGGTCCCTGAACGCCGATTGGGAAACGCTTTGCCGGCATATTGCCATAGAAGGTGTCGAGAACTACAGATCTGCCTACGAAAAGGGCAAGGGGGTGCTTGCGATTACCGCCCATGTAGGCAACTGGGAATTGCTTCCGATTGTAGCCAAACGGGCGCAGATTCCCATCAACATTGTCTACCGCCCCCTGGATTTCAAGCCGCTGGACCGCTTCTTTGAACGCACCCGATCCCGGTACGGCGCCAAGCTGATACCATCGCGGCGTGCCCTGCTGAAAATTATAAAGGCTCTGAGAAGAGGTGAAGCCGTCGCCATGCTGATGGACCAGAACGTGGACTATTACGAAGGGGTATGGGTCGACTTTTTCGGTCATCCGGCCTGCACGAGCAAGGCCATGGCGATGATTGCCATGAAAACGGAGGCCGCGGTGCTGCCGGTATTCCTCTATCGGCCGGCGGACGGTTTCCGGGCGGTTTTTGGACAGATCCTGACCCCGGCCGATTCTAACGGGGATCAGCAAAAAGACATCGAAGCCAGAACCGCCCAGTACACCAAGGTGATCGAGGAAGGTATCCGCGCCGAACCCGACCAGTGGTTCTGGGTCCATCAGCGCTGGAAAACCAAGACCTTCTCTCCCTGGCCCAGACAGGAGCAGTCCTCTTGAGCAGAGATTCTCTTAAGCTGCGAGATGTCAAACGGTTGCTGATCCGATCCACCAACTGGATCGGCGATGCCGTGATGACGACGCCGGCCGTGCGGACCATCCGCCATCACTTCCCTGACGCCAGCATCAGCCTGCTGGCCAAGCCCTGGGTGACGCCGGTGTTTGCCCACAGCCCCCATGTGGATGAGATCATCGTTTACGAGGCCAATGGCCGGCACCGGGGGGCGATGGGCCCGGTTCGCCTGGCCAGAGACCTGCGGCGCCGTGGATTCGATGCGGCCATCCTGCTGCAGAATGCCATCGAAGCGGCCCTGATCGCCTTTTTGGCCGGCATCCCGATGCGCATCGGCTTCGACACCGATGCCCGCCGTTTGTTGCTGACGCATCCCGTGCGTTGCACGAAGGCCATCAAGGCCATTCACCAGACCGGCTACTATCTGAAAATCCTGGAGGGGGTTGGAATCCAGTCCCTGGACCAAACTCTCGAACTGAGTGTGGGGGATACGAACCGGCAGAGGGCCAAGGAAGTCCTCGCCGAGCAGGGTGTTTCGCCCGGACGTCGGGTCATCGGGCTCAACCCCAGCGCTACCTATGGCCCGGCCAAGCAATGGTTCCCCGAACGCTATGCCGCACTGGGCGACCGTCTGAGCCGGACACTGGATGCCTCCATAGTAATCTTTGGCGGGCCATCGGACAGGGACCTTGGACGGCACATTGCCGGCCTGATGAAATCCCCTGCAGTCGATTTGAGTGGAAGGACCTCTCTGGGCGAGGCCATGGCTCTGATCGAGCGATGCGATGCCTTCGTGACCAACGACTCGGGGCTCATGCACGTGGCGGCTGCCGTAAACACCCCCCTGGTGGCCGTTTTCGGATCGACCAACTCCACCACGACCAGTCCTTTCAGCCCTACCAGCCGCATCGTCAGAGTGCCCATCGCATGCAGCCCCTGCATGAAACCGGTCTGCCCCCTGGGGCATATGAACTGCATGCGGCAGGTATCGGTAGAGATGGTAGCCGAAGCGGTCGAGGGGATGCTGTGAACATTCTCATCGTAAAGCTCAGTGCCATAGGCGATGTGATCCACACGTTGCCCGCCCTCAATGCCATCCGGCAGCACTATCCCGACGCCCACATCACCTGGCTGGTGGAGGAGGCTGCCGCGGATCTGGTCATCGGGCACCAGGCCCTGGATCGGGTGATCGTATCGGGGCGCAAACGCTGGATCGCCCAACTGAAATCATCCAGCAGAAAACAGGCTATTGCAGAGATACGGGCTTTCTGGCGCGATCTGCGCGATACCCATTACGACATCATCATCGACTTCCAGTCCCTGCTGAAAAGCGGCATGCTGGTCCGGTTGGCCCGGGGAACGCGCAGGATCGGTTTCGATAAGGGGATGCAGCACCAGGAGTACAGCTACCTTTTTCTCAATGAACGGGTGCCACCGGTGGATATGGAGGTTCATGCTTTAACCCGCGGGCTGATGCTGCTGGAAGCCATCGGCATTCATACCCGTGAGGCAGTATATCATGTCCCCGTCTCCGAAAACGACCGACGCCGGGTGAACGATCTTCTGAGAGATCAGGGCATCGATGGCAGCCGAAAACTGGTGGCGATCAACCCCGTGGCCCTGTGGGAGACCAAACTCTGGCGCAACGAACGTTTCGCAGAACTGGCAGGCCGGCTGATTCGGGATGATCGGGTAGACGTCGTTTTCACCGGAGGGCCGGATGACCGGCGGGTGGTGGCAGACATCCAGGACATGATGACAGAACCAGCCACAAGCCTGGCCGGGAAAACCAGTTTAACGCAGCTGGCCGAATTGTACCGGCAATCGGAAGTCTTGATTACAACCGATACCGGGCCCATGCATCTGGCCGCCGCCGTGGGGACGCCCGTGGTGGCCCTGTTCGGTCCTACCGCCCCCTGGCGAACAGGGCCTTTCGGCGAGGGACACCGGGTAATTCGAACGGCGCCACCCTGCAGCCCCTGCTTCAAGCGCCGTTGCGATGAGCATCAATGCCGGTGTATGAATGAGATCACGGTTGAGATGGTGCGGGAGGCCGTGAACGGACTGCTGGCAGAAATTACAGAACTACCGATAAACCAGTGAGCTTCGAATTGAATTCGTAATTAATACTGTCCAGTTTTGGGGACCATCGCCGTTAATAGCGTTGACTTTTAATTCGAAACAAACAACATTTTATCAAAATACTCTATCGTTTTATTTAAGCCATCGTCAAGGCTTATATTTGGCTCCCAGTTTAACTCTTTTTTAGCAACAGTGATATCCGGTTTTCTTTGTTTTGGATCATCGCTTGGGAGTGGTTTCATTTCAATCATAGACTTCGAGCCAATTATATCTATTATCTTTTCTGCAAGGTAAAGGATGCTGCATTCAGCTGGATTACCGAGATTGATGGGTCCAATTAGATGATCATCGGATTGCATAAACTTTACAAATGCATCAATTAAATCGTCAACAAAACAGAATGAACGAGTTTGCTTTCCACTACCATAGACTGTAATTGGTTTATTTCGGAGTGCCTGAACAATAAAATTTGACACAACTCTGCCATCATTAGGATGCATTCGCGGTCCATATGTATTAAAAATACGAGCTACTTTTATTCTAATGGAATGTTGTCTATAATAGTCAAAAAAAAGCGTCTCAGCGCATCTCTTTCCTTCATCATAGCAAGAGCGTAACCCTATCGGGTTAACTTTCCCCCAATATTTTTCTGTTTGTGGATGAACTTCTGGATCTCCATACACTTCGCTTGTAGATGCCTGAAATATTTTAGCTTTGATTCTCTTTGCCAATCCAAGCATATTGATTGCGCCGTGGACACTTGTTTTCGTTGTTTGTACTGGATCGTGTTGGTAATGAATTGGAGATGCCGGACATGCTAGATTATATATCTCATCTACCTCAAGATAGAGAGGGAATGTAACATCATGCCGAATGGACTCGAAGAATGGATTGTCTAAAAGGTGGAGAATATTATTTTTAGTTCCTGTATAAAAATTATCGACACAAAGAACTTCATTCCCTTCTTCTAGCAATCTTTCACACAAATGCGAGCCAAGAAATCCACTACCACCTGTAACCAGTATTCTTTTAGATAGTTCCATTTTTTCTCCGTTTTTTAATGTCCGTTCTTTGCTATTGATTCAGTTCTACCAATTTTTCGGATAAGTTTTTGGCAAATTGGATGTTTATTCTCATATGTGTTGGTAAAGTTTTTAGATTTTTTGCTATTTTAACGGTGCCCTTCGTTGAATTGTAATTTTTAGTTCGACTTTGTATGATCAAAAATTGACAACGCTCTTTTGTACCTTGGAGGGTTTTAGCTAAAATTATAACACATTACCCAATGTTAGAGGACTCTTTTGTTTTGGAGATCGTCTTTTTTAGGTTAACTATTACCTCAATCCGTGGCACAAAATGTGACCAAATATCATATAACAACTTGAAATAATATAGAAACAATAATATACATAGGGCATCAAACGTTCACTTTGGGGGTGAAATTCATGAGGCGTCGTCTTACCATAAAACATGAGATGGAAAAACTTGCCAATCATAGCGGGTTGAATCATATCGGTGCATTACTTGACGCAATAAATTTTAGGCTTCGCTTCAACACATACTTGAAGATCGGTTATGCCTATAATCCAAGATAAAGAGCATATGTTCTAAATTTGTTGAGTGTCGATTGGCTCCTATGCCTCCACGGTTCGTAGACGGCTGATCAATATCGCCGGCAAGATTGTCTGTCACAGCAGGGAGACGATACTGAAAGTATCCAAAGCCTGTATGGAAAGCCTTCGCTTACCGGAGTTGTTCGAACGGTGCATCACAGCGCTGGTTATCGCACAACCGGCGCGAGAAACCAAAAAACGGAGTAAAACTGGTGGTGAGGTGCGCTCGAAAATAACTGTATTGCACTTACGCTCATATAAAATTCGAACGTCAGTGGCGGTTTTCGAAATATATCCCTAAAATTCGAGCTGACGCCATCTTCTCTACCACGCTTTACCCGAATACTGCCGTTTAAAAACAAAATCGCCTATTTTAGGGTAAAGATACTTTAATCTTGTAAAAAATATTTCAAATTGGCATCATCCAACTTTTGAATAAACTTGGATTGGCTAAAAATGATCTCCTTTTCCATCTGGCAGTATAAAGAATTGACTTTTGATCAGTACCGAAAAATTTTAGTTCATCTTGATTCGTTCTACGATATCAATCTTGTGGTGACGGCTTCCCCGGATGAAAGATCCCAGGCACAGGAACTTATTAATCACAGCAGTACATGGGCACTCAACAGGGCCGGCAGAACTACAACAATAGAAATGGTCTGTCAACTGAGTCTTGCTGCCATGGTCATCAGCATTGACAACTTGGCCATACATATTTCACTTGCTGTAAAAATGCCAACCGTCAATATTTTTGGCCCTACATCGGCCAATAATTGGGCCCCAGGGGGAATCAGCATCATACCATTACTAACACCATGCCCTGCATACCATGTGGAAGTAAAGGATGCAATGGCAGCGGAGAAGCCCGCTGCTTCCTTGAGCTTGCACCGAAATCCATTTGTGACGCAATGGACGCCCATACCAGCTGACTTCAGGGATTGTAAACCGGAAAAGACAAAAAAAGATTTCCGCGACAAGCCTTATAAATAAAAATGTTTTTTTTATGCTGATTTTGTAATGAAACAGGATCGAAAGTAGAGAAGAGACAATGATAGATAGCAGGATTAACAATATTAGAACCAATTCTCCAAAAACGTCCTCGGAGGCAAATACCAATATCCCCGAGGAACTTGCCGGTATCAAAAATCAAGTTTGTTTGCATAGCGACAGCAGTTCAGTTTTGGAGGCTACTGCCTGCTTCTGCCTTTTTACTTATATTTTTCTCAATCCTTTTTCACACATTACCTCTGCAAAAGAGATTTTTCTTTATGGTGGATTTTCTGCTTTTTTGCTGGCATTGATCAAAAAGGAATTATCAATTGCCGAAATTCAAAAAGTACCACTCATCAAGGTTTTCTTGTTGTTTACAGTTTGGGCCTTTTTGGGCCTTTTTTCGTCCATAGATGTTAGTAACAGTGTGCATGATTTTTACTCATATCTTCTTCGGTATCTGATTTTATATGTTATTTTGGTATTTGTTTTGCAAAAGGAAAAACGGATCGAGCTTTTGGGGAAACTTATCGTGGTGTCTGTTTTTATGATTTCCGTCTACCTTATGTATAAACATTTTATTTCAGATGGGAAATCAATACATATGAAACTACGTACTGATTTGCCAGAAATGCCGGTGAACTGGGTAGGGTTCCTCCTAGTATTTGCTGTGACTTTGGCTGTTAAATTTATTTTTGATCCCGGGGTCAAAAAAAATAAAATAATGGTGAGGTTTTTCATGGTATTGGCCTTGGCCGTTTTTTTTCTCGTCACTGTTATCACTCAGTCCAGGGCAACCACGATTAGTGTTTGTTTTGTGTTTTTAGCGGGCTTTTTTTTCAGGAGTTGGAAGAACGGAGTTGTTTTGCTTGTACTCGTTTTGATGATATTTTTTTTCAGTCCAGTGAAAAAAAGATTCAATCCTTCGGGGATTTTCGGTGACGTTCGTGTGGGGCTTTTATTTTCTTCAATTAAGATCGTGCAGGAATACCCAATTTTTGGTCTTGGATATGGCTTTAAATGTTTTGCTAACACTGACCTGGACAACCTGAAGAAAAAATTTCCTGATCTTTATGAAAAATTAGTTCCTAACCGGTTTAAAAAATTGATTGTAACTGGAAAATCCCGTAGAGTGATTCAATTCGGGGATCCACACAATATTTTTTCCAGTGTTGCAGTGCGTACAGGAGTCATCGGGGGACTCTTTTTTGTTGCGGTGCTTGGAGCATTTTGGAGAAACACTTGGCGTTTAGCGCAGGATAATTGCAGTGAGTTTCATCGGTTTTATGGCGTGACAATTCTATCTGCCTTTAGTGGCGTTCTTTTCATCGCAATCATGGAGCCAGTCGGCAACCATCTCTTTCATACCGTGTTTTTTACCCTCTTGGGAATGGGTTCCGCACTTTCCATGCATCGGAATTTTGCCGTTCGCCCTAATGTGGAAGGGAATTATGTGCAGCCGATACAAAGTTGCGGTTCTAATCCCTAAATTTAGTATATCAGGCGGTACAGAGCATTTTACCTTTGAGGTGACAAAAAACTTGGCTCAGAATCTGGCTGACAAATTTTTGATGCTCTTTGAAGAACGATGACCTGTGCGAACGTTTATCTTTAAACGTAAGGCATACCGCGGAAAGAAACTCGTGGGATGCAGTGGCCCAGCGTATTTAGAGACTATACGGTAATATGCTACTGCATGAAAGGGGCTTATGAACGGTTACCAGCTAAAAACATTAGGGGCATTACTGAAAAAAGGGTTTGCCTTTAACCATCTGGCCATCCCGGGGATTGATAATTCCCCTGTGATTGAACGCTTCGGTGAACAGATGCGCCTTGAGGAGAAGTGCCTTTTTCACAGTGGTGTGAGTGCAGGAAAGGAGTATTTCCAGCGTCTTCATGACCGGATCGTAATCGGGATGAACCAAGGTATTGCAACTCCAGTCGTCAGATTTGCAGATGGGGAATACGCTTTTTATGCGAAGAGTTTACAGTGCAACGGTCTTTATAAACAAGCGGAGTCCAGGAAAACCATTGAAACGGCCCTGCCCCTGCATGCCAAATGTCTCCGTTTTGTGTCGCAATATGGTGTTGTTGCGCCTTTGATTCATCCGGGGAACAGTAATCCGCCTAAAAGGTTTTTTTATATTTTTGAAAAAAAGGATGATGGTGGGGCCCTGGCCTTACGGTTTTTAAATTTCCTCGATGAAAACCAAATAGTTATAACGGGTGAGAATTATATTCCCTTTTATGTACTTTATGCCTACCTTTCCTCAAAACTTTTTGCGCAAAGCGTTGATGGAAAAAAGCTTTGTATTGTCAATTCCACCTATGATGAGCAGACTGTGTGCAATTGGTTTGCGAGATTGCAGAGCAAACCGGACATAAGTTTTACTAAAATCCCGGACTGTTATGTTGCCACCCAGTGGCGAAATATGAAGGATAATATTCTAAAAGAGATTCCTTCTCAAACAGAAATCTGTTTGGTCGGGGCCGGTATTGGTGCTTTGCTCGTGTCCGTCGATGTCTCCCGGAAGTTTAATATCCCTGTAATAGACGCCGGGCATGTTCTTAATATGATGAATTCCCGTGAAGATAAGTCCAACGGGGATAGGATGTTTACCCTTTGGCAGAATGATGTTGGAAACTAGAATTCATGGCAGATCCCTTCCAAAAATATCGTCATAAGCTCCGGTGTTGGCGCAATAGCCAGCGACTCCAAAAAGAGGCACTTCATTATAGAAAACTTTTAAAACACAGGGGGTTGCACATACCCACGGAAGATGAACTCAGTGAAAAGTATGCTGCGTGTTATCCAGACATTACCCAACGAGTAAAAGGAAAACTTTCTATCCTGGCCATTTATCACCACTATAATTGGGAGAACGAAGCCCTTTTAACGTCCCTCGAGAAGTTTGGCCGTGTCATCCATTATGATTGGTTTGCTGAATTTGACCAGCAGGATGAAAAACAATGGCACAAAAAAAACAAAAGGTTGATGAACAATCATCTTATAGAGAAAGTGGAGCAATGGGTAAAAAAAGAAAAGATCGATGTCATTTTTACCTATCTTTCTGGCGAGTCGGTCTATCCGGAAACAGTAAAGACGATCGCTTCTCTTGGCGTGCCGATTGTTAACCTGGCTTTAAATGACAAGGAATCTTTTGTCGGAAAGATACGTAATGGCCGAGCTATGGGGGCACGAGATATCTGCCGTTTTTTTCATCTTTGTTGGACGAGCACCGAGGATGCCTTGGTTAAGTATGTTGTTGAAGGAGCCCTGCCTATTTATTTGCCTGAGGGTGGAAACCCGGAAATTCACAAACCATATTCTGTCGATCAAGATATTGATGTTTCCTTTGTGGGGCAATGTTATGGGAACCGGCCTATAATTATTAATAAACTTTGTGAGAGGGGGCTTCCTGTGAAGGCCTATGGACTTAACTGGCCTGGCGGACCTCTGTCAACTGATGAAATGGTGAAAATGTACTCCCGAAGCAAAATCAACCTCGGTTTCGGCGGGGTTGTAGGACTGAATAAGACTTTCTGCCTGAAAGGAAGGGATTTTGAAATACCCATGAGTGGAGGGTTCTACCTCACAGAGCACAATGAGGAGCTTGAGAAATGCTTTCTGGCTGGTGTGGAAATCGCAACCTACCAAAATTTTGATGATCTTGTGGAAAAGATCAAATTCTATCTGAACAATGATGAGGAGCGTGGAAGAATACGGCGCAAGGGGTATGAAACTGCGGTTCGGAAGCATACGTGGGAAAGCCGGTTTGAAAAGATTTTTTCTGTTTTAGGAGTTCTTGTCAGCCTTTAATTTGGCTTTAAAAAAGAAATGGTTATATAAGAAAGATTAAAAATGAAAAGAATGCTGAAAAATGCATATATTTTGTTGTCAATATTTAAGAACGATCCACTCAAAAAGATTAAATTAGTAAGGAGATTGCCAGCCTATTTTCATGATCTCAATATTCTTGAAAGTCAAAGACAATATGCTAAGAAAGTATTTCCGCTCGGCAATCCTTATCCCTGCCTTAACGAAAAATTTGTAAATAGTGGAACTGCCACAGGGCATTACTTCCATCAAGACTTACTTGTAGCAAGAAGAATTAACCTGAATAACCCACATCGCCATGTTGATGTTGGTTCGAGAATTGATGGATTTGTAGCACATGTCGCATCCTTCCGTGATATTGAAGTTATTGATGTGCGTCCGCTTCCAAACAACATACCAAATGTAATATTCAAGCAGGCAGACATGATGGACCCCGTTCAAAAAGATTTAATCGAATACTGTGATTCCTTGTCATGTCTGCATGCTATAGAACACTTTGGTTTGGGACGGTATGGAGACGATGTCAACTACGATGGGTATCTTCTTGGGCTGGATAACTTATATCGAATGTTAAAAAAAAAGGGGAAACTTTATCTTTCCGTTCCCATAGGTCATCAGCGGATTGAATTCAATGCCCATAGGGTTTTCTCGGTTAGTTTTTTATTGGAGTGCTTGGGGGAAAAATACCATATTGACAAGTTCTCATTCGTTGATGATCATGGGAATTTACATGAAAACACACCAATTTCAGCCAATGGTATTAAAAGCAACTTTGGATGCAAATATGGATGTGGTATTTTTGAATTGACAAAACTGTAGCTAAAGAATTTCTGCAAGCTATCTCAAAAAACAGACATAAGGCCCTTATCCTATAATAATGTGACGGCGCCGGTTTTCTCGAACACTGATTTGGGATAGAGTCCCCGTGCCCAAGGAAATTAAAATTGACCAAATAGAACAAAAACGAAACCGTTGCAGGACCGCTGGCAAAAAGGGTAGCGGTAAAGTGCTGCCAGTAAGCGTGAGGTGGTCTCGCGTATGCTGCGGGGGTAATCGATTGATGCGTCATCCCGTAAGCTGAGTATTGAACTCTATCGCCTGGAGCAGTGTGGACGTAATCGCTCTGCGGCATAACTGACACTGTAAAAACAGACAATAGCCAGCCAGAGAATGAACAAAATAGCACAAAAACAACCATTAGTTCGACTGAGTATCGTTATCGTTAGCTATAATACACTGGATTTGCTTAGAGATTGCCTTCTGTCGATTCTCCCCCAGCTGGGCTCCCGTGACGAGGTGATCGTTGTCGACAATGCCTCCAGCGATGGCAGTGCGGATATGGTGGCCAATCAATTCGAGAATGTCACCCTGATCGCCAACAATGAAAATCTCGGATTCGGGAAAGCCAACAACCTTGGAATTGCCTCTGCCAAAGGTGACCTCATCTGGTTGCTTAACCCGGATACCCGTCTGATGCCCGCATCGCTTGACAACGCGGTTGGGTTTATGGCCGCCAATCCCTCCATGGGGATGGCGGGAACGGCATTGATCTACCCCGATGGATCACCCCAGTCATCGGTCGAAAGGCGCTACCCTGGCCATCGATATGCCCGGCAAATGCTCGGCGGTTTGCCAGGAACGATTGCCTGGGTAATGGGAGCAAGCATTCTCGCCAGGCGCGAAGTCCTGGCGGCGGTCGGAGGTTTCGATGAGCGATTTTTTCTTTACGGCGAAGAGGTTGATCTTTGTTTAATGGTTCGGAAAAAGGGTTGGCCGATTGGTTTCATCGCGGATTCGGTGGTGGGGCACCATGGTGGGAAAAGCGAGCGACATAATTCCCAGACGGTGGTCATGGAAAAAAAATTCAAGGCCGAGATGCTTTTTTACAGGAAGCACTACTCTACAGCTATTATCAGACGGATTAAGCGGAAAAACCGCATCCAGGCTGCCTGGCGTCTCATGACCTTGATACCCCTGAGTCGCCTGAGACCCGGTGACCGCAAGATTGCCGCAAAGTGCGATTACTACAGGCTATCCTGGCGTTTTTTCGGCGATCGATGATTTCTTTCATCTGGGCGCCCGGCGTTCATTCATGGCGGCGATCTAATTCAGACAGCAGTCGGCCGAAACCTGAAATAGACCTGTTTGACCTGGTCGGCCACCTGTTCCCACCCGTGATTCGATGCCGTGGCAAACGCCTCCTGCCCCATCGCCCCGCGTCGTCTGCCATCGGTTAGGGTCAGCAGGCAGGAACAAATCGCCGCTTCATCTTCCCGGTCCACCACAAACCCGTTACGTTCCTGGACGACAATGTCTTTGGCGCCCACCTGCCGGCTGATCAACACGGGAAGCGACGCTGCCATAGCTTCCAATACCGTCAGGCCGAAGGTGTCGAACCGGGAGAGCATGGCGAACAGATCACAGGCTTGGTAGATCCGTTCGATGCCTGTTTCAACGATGCCGGCAAATCTGACGTCTGCGGCAATTTTCAGGTCGTTTGCCAGGCGTTCAAACTTGCGCAGGTTTCCCTTGCCTACCACGAGCAACTTGAGGTTTATGCCTGCCGGCGTATGTTTGGCCATTGAAAATCCTGCCATCAGATGATCCAGACCTTTGATCTCGAAATTCATGCTGACGAAAAGGACGACTATGTCCGCTGCCGCGAATCCGTATTTTGCTCGTACCGATTCACGAACATCGGCCCGTTGAGCGGAATGAAAGATGTGCCAATCGACTCCCGGATGAAGGATCTCTACCGTTTTTCCATGGCCGTTGTAAACGGAAAGAAAGGCATCCCGGGTGATCGAGGAAACCGGCAGCAAAAAGTTGCAGCGATCGTTTTCGATTAGACGACGTTCGATGTGTGCGTAGGCGCGATCAAACAGGCTCAGCCGCTTTTTCCTGACGGTTTCGATCCACATCCGGTGGGGAATGCCGTGCATGGTGAACAGGTCGGCATCGAAAATACGTTCATGCGTATGAATGATGTCAATGCCGACCTGGGCGATCTTCCGTTTGGCAAACCAAGCGAAGCTTGGCATTGATAGGAAGCGCGGGAACTTGAGAATGGGGATGCGATGAAATAGTGCCGGACTGCCGGGGGCGCGCCATCGGTTGGCAAAGACGTGGACCGCGAAGGCCGGATCCCGGGCGATTCGTTCGGTCAGTTCATAGACAAATTTTTCGCCCCCGCCCACCGTTCCGTATTTGGGTATCACCACGCCAATTTTTAATTTTTTTTTCATCGAACTGTCCAGGATGGGAAAAGCGTACCGAGTGTGGGCCTCGCCGCATCCATAATGTGGTCAACGGATAGGGCGTCCAGGCATTGGCTGATGCCGCTGTCGTCGCAGCCTTTCCGCCGGCAGGGCACACAGGCGCGGTGCGGCTGGACGGCGATGTGACGGTCGCCGCGGGGGGCCCAAGAGGACGGTGCCGACGGGCCGAAGATGCTGACCGTGGGCGTCCCCGTGGCCGCGGCGATGTGTACTCCGGCGCTGTCGACACCGATGAAAAGGGTGGCCAGCGCCAACAAACCGGTTAGTTCGCCAATGGTGGTCTGTCCAGCCATGTTGATCACCTGGCCGGAACAACGATCGGCTATCGCCTGGGCACGGTCACTTTCGTTCGGCGCACCGCTCAGTACGATAGGAACCTTGCAACTGTGGGTTATCCGATCGGCCAAATCCACATATTTATCTGGGTGGAGTTCCTTGTATGACCACAGGGAAAAGGGTTGCAGAACGATGAAAGGGGCTTCAGGATCAATCTCGTTGGCGTTCAGTCGTTGCTTGACGTTTTCTTTCAAGGCATCTGACACGGGAAGCACAGGGGGGGGCGGGTCCGACATAATTCCCAGCCATCGGACCAGTTCAAAGTAGTAATCGGAGACATGGATTTCCGATTGGTACTCAGGGTGCACCAGATGGGTGAATACACGATTGCGCCATAGTTTTTCCTCGGCGTCGAAGAACCCCAGCCGGGTCCGGGCATTGGCTATCAATGTGGCGACCGCTCCCCGGGTTCCGGTTCTAAAATCGATGGACAGGCCATAGCGCTCGTTTTTCAAGCTGGACAGAAAAGCGATTTGATACTTGATCTCGGCCAGAAGGGAGCGTTTTCGTTTGTCCACGGTGATGACCCTGTCCACATCCGAACACAGGGTCATCAGTTCGCCGGCCTTCTGGCGAACGCAGACAACCAGTCGATTATGGGGAAAGTTTGTTTTCAGCGCACGTAAAGCGGGAAGGGTCAATACCACGTCGCCGATATCGCCCAACTGGATCGCCAGAATGGCGCCGTGTTCAACTTGAATAAGGTCTCTCATTGCTTCCATGAAAACCTTTCGGTTCTGAATCAGGGGCATCCGTTGACATGCCACCATATGATCTTCAGGTAGCGGATGCAACGTAGCCTTGTTGACCGGTAAAGTCCAAGGGTGAACAGGGTGGCCACAAGGCTCAACAGCGCGTTCAGCAGAAGGCGAAGCCCAATGATCCCATCATAGATTGGGTAGGCGTGGGGGTGCCACTTGCGCATGAATTGATAGCGCGAGCGGTAGAACATGATACGCGAGGATGCGCCGCTTCCGGCACTTTGCCCTTGATAGTGATAGATTCTGGCGTCAGGGATGAAATAAGAACGCCAGCCCGCGTGTTTGAAGGTCAAGGCCCAGTCGGTTTCTTCCATGAAAAAAAAATAGCGCTCGTCCAAAATACCAGCCGCATCCATAGCTGCTTTCCTGACGATCATGCAGGCTCCGATACAGGATTCGACCTCTATCGGTTGTGTGTATGTCTGGTATTTGCTTGGAAAGCGGCGCGGGCAAATCATTCTCAACACGGACTCGTTGACCGCCAGCGAGAGCAGAGTCGGAAAATTGGCAAATGAATTCTGTCTGGAACCGTCCGTGTTGAGAAGTTGTCCGCATGCCATACCGACTTCCGGATGCGTTTCCATGAAGGTATGCAGGCGGTCCGCGGCGCCTTCGAGCAGCTCGGCATCAGTATTGATCAACACGGCGTAGCGCCCCTGCATAACGGCGAAGGCCTGATTGTTGGCGGCCCCGAACCCCCTGTTCTCCCGGTTGACGATGCAACGGACCTCGGGAAACTGCCGGCGAACCGCTTCGACGGACCCGTCGGAAGAGGCGTTATCCACCAGAATGATTTCGTACCGCTGATCGATAACGGTGCGATGGATCGCCTGAATACACTGGCAAAGCAGGTCGCGCGTGTTCCAGTTGACAATGACAAAAGAGAGGTCGAACTCGGTCATCATTCTATCCGCTTCGGTCTATGCTTCAAGACCGATATGGTTGCGCTGCCATTGGGTTGCTCAGTGTTGGATGCATAACAGGCTCCCTATCAGTGCCCCGACGAGGGGGGGGCGTCGGCAAAGTTTTGTGCCGCTTCCCAGGCCTTGGCATGTTTTAAGAAAATATAGCCCGAGGAGATCATGGCGATGATCAGACCCGGCCATCCGTCGAGGAACCCCCGCTTCCATAAGTAACATTCCAGAAATTTTCCCAGGGTATGGGGAATGCCGCTCAACAGGAAAAGTGTTCCGGCACTGCCCCGACTCTTGACGTACACATCGGAAAACCGATTGGCCGTTGTAACGTGGTCGGAGATATTGCGGTAAACCAGATGACGCAGCGGCACGGAGAGGGTTTCAACCAATCCGTCCACCATCAATTGTTCATGCAGTCCGTCTCCGATCCATTTGCCGGCACCTTTGCGCACCAGGCGAATCTTGCGATCGGGATACCAGCCGCCGTGGCGGATCCATCGGCCGAGGTAGTAAGAAAGCCGCGGCATGGAAAAACCTTTCGTTTCAACTGGGGCCGAGGCCAGGGCCTTTTGGATTTCCACAGCCAGTTCCTCCGGCACGAACTCATCCGCGTCCAGATTCAGGACCCATTGTCCCTTGGCCTGCTGCATAGCGAAGTGCTTCTGATCGGCGTATCCTTTCCAGTCGCGGTGGATTACCCGGGCGCCGGCAGCTTCACACAACGCTACCGTGTCGTCGGTGCTGCCCGAATCCACGACAATGACCTCATCGGCGAAATCGGCGTGTTCCAGCAGATGGCCGATGCGGTCGGCTTCGTTGCAGGCAATTACCACGATGCTGATGTTAACTTTCATCGGCCCTGCTGTTTGTGGAAAATTGCGTGGCATAGAGCTTGGCATATTCTCCCTTTGCGGCTAACAGGGATTCGTGGGTGCCCTGTTCGACGATTTTGCCGGATACGATGACGGCAATCCGGTCCGCTCCCGCGATGGTGGACAACCGATGGGCAATCACCACCGTCGTTCTGCCGATCATCAGGTTCTCCAATGCCTTTTGAACCACGGCTTCGGCTTCGGAATCCAAAGACGAGGTGGCTTCGTCCAAGATGAGTATGGGTGCATCTTTGATCAGTGCCCGGGCAATGCATAATCGCTGTTTTTCGCCGCCGGACAACCGTCCGCCCAATTCGCCAATCAGGGTGTCATATCCGTTGGGGAAACCGAGAATAAAATCGTGGGCAAAAGCCGCCTTGGCAGCGGCAACAATCTGATCCTCACTGGCGTCGGGACTGCCATAGGCGATGTTGTCGCGCACCGTTTCATTAAACAGGATCGGTTCCTGGGTCACGATCGAGATTTGGCGACGCAGATCGACAATTGAAAAATCTCGGATATCGACGCCGTCGATGCAGATCCGGCCGCCGGTGACATCGAAAAATCGGGGAATCAGATTCGCCAGGGTGCTCTTGCCGCCGCCGCTCATACCCACCAGAGCCAGGACCTGCCCCCGCTTGACGGTCAGATCGATGCCTTTGAGCACGTCCTGCTCGCCATAGGTGAAATGAACTTTTTCGAACGTCAGGTCATGAGGGGTCGAAGCGATCTTTACCGGTGTGGCAGGATCCTTTATATCGGACTGCGTCTCGATGATGTCGAACACCCGGTCGGCGGCTGCCATGCCCTGCTGAATGGAGTTGTTCAAATTGCTCAGCTTCTTGACCGGATCGTAAAGCAGGAGCACACATGCCAAAAAACTCATAAAGGTACCCGGCGTGGTTTTCCCGGCGATGACCTCCGATCCGCCGTACCAGATTACAAAGGCGATGCCCAACCCTCCGAAGAATTCCATGATCGGTGACGAGAGCGCACGTACGACAACCCCTTTGATTTCCAGTTTGAACAGTTGGTCGGTCTTTTCGAAAAACCGGCGCTTTTCATGGGGCTCCATCCCGAAAGCTTTGACGATCTTGTTGCCGGCAAAGGTTTCGTGTAAAAATGCACTCAGGTCGGCCATGGCCTCCTGACAGCCGGTGCTTACCCGCCGGACTTTGCGGCCCAGGATGAAGATCGGCCAGAAGGCCAACGGCAGAATGAAAAAAGCGATGATGGCCATGCGCCAGTTCTGGTAAAAAATTACCGCCGTAAGGCCTACGATAGTGGCCGCGTCCCGGACCGAACTGGTGACCGCTGTAGACACCATGGATTTGAGAATGTTGACATCGTTGGTGATGCGGGACATGAGGGTGCCGGTGCGTTCCTTCTGAAAGAAGGCCAGGGAGAGATCCTGGATCCGGTCGTAGAGCATGTTGCGCAGTCGGCGAATGATATCTTCGCCGACATAATTCATGAAATACTCCTGGCCGTAGCGTCCCAATCCGTTGACCAGGAAGACGACAATCACCACCAGGGGAAGAAGAACCAGCCCGGTGGTGTCCCGTTTAACGAAGATATCGTCGATGACCGGTTTGATCAGGTATCCCATGGCGGTGGTGGCGCCGGATACCATCAAACTGCAGACGGCTGCCATCACCAGACGGCCGCTGTTTTTTCGGATCAGGGCCAGGATGCGCCGGTGTCGATCCTTTATCTCAAAATTGAAAAAAGCGTTCACGCTCGGTTTCCTGTTGCATTTGTCGCATTCAAGTTTGGCAGCTAAATAACCCATGCAAACGTTTTTGTAAACGCTGCTCAAAAAATTGAAAGAGTACCCTTTAGGAAAAAGGCATTCCGCTTGAGCGAATCGGAGCGTTGCCATTCCACCCATGGCGTTATATATAAGGACAGCTCATCGCTGATAGCGGATATGTCATGCACACAGAGGTTTGGATTTAAGACACCGAAATACGGAAGACAACGATGCCCCATAAAGAGATCGATCTTACTTCGGTCAAGACCTACCGGGCCTTGACAAGGGCCTCCAAGGTGACAACCTCGCTCGAGGGAAAACGGCAACAGTGCGGACTCAGTTTCGCCGAGTTTCTCGATTCGCTGCCGGCCGTCCTAAAGGCCGATGACCTCAAGGCGGTCGCAAAAGCTGTGGTAAAGGCCCGGCAACTGGGTAAACCGGTGATCGCCATGTTCGGCGGCCACCTCATCAAGACCGGCTGCGCCCCGGTGCTGGCCGGCCTGGCTGACGACGGATTCATCACCCATCTGGCATCCAACGGCTCGGCGGCCATTCACGACACCGAACTGGCCCGTTTCGGGCACACCTCGGAGGATGTCGCTGCACAGCTTGAGGATGGCTCCTTCGGCATGGCTGAGGATACCGCCGAGCTGGTCAACGACGCGGCCAGGCGGGCCGCCGCCGGCCCCGAAGGTTTCGGGGAAGCGGTAGGGGCCCTGCTGGTCGAAGAAAAGGCCCCTCATCTGCAGCGGGCGCTGATCGCCAGGGCTCATGAATTGAATATCCCCTATACCCTGCACGTGGCCCTGGGCACCGACATCGTTCACCAGCATCCCACGGCCAGCGGAGCGGCCATCGGCGAAGCGTCGCTGAGGGATTTTCGTATCTTTGCATCCACCGTTTCCCGGCTGGGGGACGGGGGCGTGGCGATCAATTTCGGCAGTGCGGTGATCATGCCGGAGGTTTTTCTCAAGGCCCTGGCGGTGGCCCGCAATCTGGGATTTCCGGTCAAGGGGTTCACCACCGCCAATTTCGATATGATTCAGCATTACCGTCCCGGCGTCAACGTGGTCCAAAGACCGGTGCTGTCCGGCGGCAGCGGCTACGCCATTACCGGCCATCATGAAATCATGATCCCCCTTTTGGCGGCGGCGATTTGCGAATTCGCGGTAGCCGGTTCCTGACGCCTGCCCTGGCGCCACCTTTTGCGCGATCCTTGGGCAAATTGGATAAAAAGGCTGCAACGCGTCGCGGTTTATGTTAATTTGTATATTTTGTCCCGCACATTGGGGCGCAATCCAAACCAAGGAGCGCATGACCATACGATGCTCGAAACCATGATCGACGCCCATATCCGTTGTATGCAGGGTCTCAAATCCATGGCATCTGAACTGGAAAATGCGGGCGCCGCCATGCTGCAATGTCTGCTCGGCGGCGGCAAGCTGCTGATCTGCGGCAACGGCGGCAGCGCCAGCGACGCCCAGCATTTTGCCGCCGAAATCGTGGGCCGTTTCGAAAAAGAGCGCCGGGCCTATCCGGCGGTGGCCCTGTCCACGGATACCTCCATTTTAACTGCCGTGGGCAACGACTACGGCTACGACGAGGTATTTGCCCGCCAGGTGCAGGGCCTGGGACGGCCGGGGGATATCCTTGTCGGCATCTCCACTTCCGGCGGATCGGAAAATGTGGTTCGGGCCGTACAATGTGCCCGCGGCATGTCCATGCCGACCATCGGCCTGCTGGGAAAAGACGGAGGTGTATTGAAGGAATTCGTGGATCGGGCCATCGTCGTGGAAAACGACACCACGGCCAGGATCCAGGAGGCGCATATTTTCATTCTGCATTATTGGGCCGGGATCATCGAACGCGGCCTGATCGGCGATGGTCAAAACCGGGAGTCCGCTTCATGACCGCTTTCGAAGATATAGGTCCCCGGCTGAAGCAGGCCAGGATTCTCGTGATTGGCGATCTGATGCTGGACTGCTACTATTGGGGCGACGTGCATCGGATTTCGCCGGAAGCGCCGGTACCTGTGGTCCGGGTGAACGAAAAGACCTTTTCCCTGGGAGGCGCCGGCAACGTGGCCGCCAACCTTGCCGGCCTGGGCTGCAACGCCACCGTCATCGGCCTGATCGGCCGTGACGAGGCAGCCGAACGGATTTGCAGCATGCTGGCGGCCATGGGGGTCGCAAGCGGCTGCCTCGACGATACCGGGCGACCGACCATCACCAAAACACGCATCATGGCCAGCAAGCAGCAGGTCGTGCGCTTGGACGAAGAAGACGGCCGCGCCATCGACACCGATACTGTCAATCGCCTTTTCGAATCCGCCGATACGATTCTGGGCCGGGTGGATGCTGTCGTTTTATCCGATTACGGCAAGGGAATGTTTGCCTCCGGGACGCTCGTACAGCAGCTGATTGCCGCCTGCTGCAAAAGGGAAGTGCCCGTTTTTGTCGATCCCAAGGGAAAAGACTGGCAGCGCTATGCCGGAGCGACCTGCATCACCCCCAATACCGTCGAGCTTGAACTGGTGGCCGATGCCCCGGTCAAGGCCCGGGAGGACCTGATTCCGGCCGCCGGAAGGATCCGCAATCAACTGGATTTGGACTGGCTGCTGGTTACCCGGGGACCCAGGGGCATGGCCCTGTTCGGCGAGCAGGATGATCCCCTCATGATCGCCGCTCGTTCGCGGGAGGTCTTTGATGTTTCCGGCGCCGGGGACACCGTCATCGCCACCCTGGCCGCCTGCGTTGCAGCGAAGATGGCGTTCGGCGACGCGGCCGCCGTGGCCAACGCCGCCGCGGGCATCGTGGTCGGCAAACTGGGGACCCAGCCGGTGAAGTGGCCGGAACTGGAAGCGGTACTGCAAGATGACCGGCGGAGCGAGCCGGCATCCACTGCTTGGAAGGTTTCCGACGTGCAAGAGGCTGTCTCCCGGCTCACCCGCTGGCGGCAGGCCGACCAACGGATCGTGTTTACCAACGGTTGTTTCGACCTGCTGCATCCCGGCCATGTCAGTTTGCTGCACCAGGCTCGTAAACTGGGGGACCGCCTTGTCGTGGGCCTGAATACGGATGCATCCATTCAACGGCTCAAAGGGCCGCAGAGGCCCATCCTGCCCGGAGCGGATCGGGCGGCAATCCTCAGCGCCCTCGAGGACGTCGATATGGTTGTCTTTTTCGATGAGGACACGCCTTTGAATCTCATCGACCGGCTCAAACCCGACATTCTGGTCAAAGGCGCCGACTACCGCATCGAAGATGTGGTCGGCAGGGATCTTGTCGAATCCTACGGTGGGCGGGTTCGGCTGGTGGAGATCCTGGAAGGCCACAGCACCACGGCCATCGCCCGTAAAATTTCCGAAACCAATAGAGGTACTCCATGACGATCAATCAGGAACTGCTGGAAATTCTTGCCTGCCCGAAGTGCAAAGGCGAGATCCATCTCAACGAGGCCGAAGATGGGCTGATTTGCGAGGCCTGTCGGCTGGTCTACGAGATTCGCGACGATATTCCCATAATGCTGATCGAAGAGGCTAAGCCCCTTACGTGACCGATTTGGATACCCATGAGTAAGCCCCAGCCCCCCAAACCGGCAAAACCGATCGTCGGCTTCTTTTTACAGGAGCGGGACCTGGCAGCAGAAATCGTCCAGGCCCTGCAGGCGCAGTTGGGGCCTGTGGACATGGTCAGCCCCTGGCTGAACTTCGATTTCACCACCTATTATGAAAAGGAGATGGGGGCTTCGCTCAGCCGCCGCCTGGTGGTTTTCAAAACGCTTATGGAACAGGACCGGTTGGCGTCGATCAAGCGGATGACCAATGATATCGAGGGCCGGTACCTGCAAAAGGGGAAACGACGGGTGAACATCGATCCCGGCTACCTGCTTCCCGAACGGCTCGTTCTGGCTACCGGCAAGAATTTCACCCATCGCATCTATATCGGCCAGCGGATTTACGCGGATCTGACGCTGATTTTCCAGAAGGGCGCCTTTCGTACCCTGCCCTGGACTTACCCCGATTATGCCGACCGATGTCTGATTGACTTTTTAACCCTGGTCCGGAATAAATACATGCTGGATCTGAAACAAATGGAGGTTTCCCGAATTACGGAATCGGGGGACTAACAAATTGAAAAAATCAATCCCGGTTCTGCCGGCGAAAAGGTATTCTGTATGATCAAGAGTATGACCGCCTATGCCAGGGCGGAAATTCAAACCGGGCCTACCAGCGTGCGGATTGAAGTGCGTTCTTTCAACAACCGTCATCTGGACGTGGCCCTGAAGCTGACCCACGGTTTCGAGTCTCTGGAGGAACGCATCCGGGGCGTTATTGCTGAAAGCGTTGCCCGGGGCCGGGTGGATATCCGGGTGCAGATCCAGGAGGAATCGGAAACCGGCATCGACTTTGCCGTCAATCTGCCGCGGGCGCAGGCCTATCACCGCGCCCTTGGCCAATTGAAAGAGGAACTGGGGATCGAAGGCGCCATCGGGCTGGAAACGGTCCTGGCCGGCGGCAGCATGGTTCAATCCCTGGAGATGGAAAAGGACAGTGAAACCATATGGCCCCAGGTGCAGGACTGCCTGAAAAGCGCCCTGGAGCAGTTGGATGCCATGCGGAAGGTGGAAGGCGACAACATGGCTGTGGATTTCAAACAGCGTCTGGATGCCATCGAACGGATGCTCCACGATATCGAATCCCAGGCCGCAGGTCTGCCGGACATCTACCGCCAGCGGCTCAAAGATCGCATCGACGCATTGACCCACGGCATGGTGGAGATCGACGAAGCCCGCATTGCCCAGGAAGCGGCTCTGCTGGCCGATCGCAGCGATATCTCCGAAGAGATCGTCCGGGCGAAGAGCCACATCCAGCAGTTCAGGGCCCGCATGGAAGATGACACGCCGGCGGGAAGGCCCTTGAATTTTTTGCTTCAGGAGTTCAACCGGGAGTTCAATACCATGGGTTCCAAATCCGGCAAGGCCGACATGTCCCATGTGATCGTGGCGGTGAAATCCGAGTTGGAGAAGTTGAGGGAGCAGGTCCAGAATGTGGAGTAGTGCCCAATCAGGAATGGCCAAGGCTGAAAAATGGAAAAAAAACTGTTGAATATCGGATTCGGCAACACGGTAGTGGCCGAGCGGGTGGTGGCCATTGTTTCGCCCAGTTCGTCCCCCATGAAGCGGCTCAAGGATGAGGCCCGCCAGGAGCGCCAACTGGTGGATGCCACCCAGGGGCGCCGTACCCGGGCCATTATCATCATGGACAGCAATCACATTTTTTTGTCGGCGATTCAGTTCGAAACGGTTTCCCAGCGTTTCGAAGATCTGAAGGCGGAAAAGTGAACGGATTGGCAACGCAACCGGATAGTCGGCAGACAGGCAATCAGGGCCATCTTTTCGTGGTTTCCGCCCCATCCGGCGCAGGGAAAACCACGTTGTGCCGGGCGGCACGGGAAAGACTGCCCCAGTTGGTCTATTCGGTCAGTTCCACCACCCGTGGGCCCCGTATAGGGGAAGTTGACGGGCAGGACTATTTTTTCGTCTCCGAAGCACAATTTCGCCAGGGCATTGAAAGCGGGCTATGGGCGGAGTGGGCCAAGGTGCATGACAACTACTACGGCACCTCTGCCCGATTTTTAGACGACCACCTTCAGGCCGGACGGAACGTGCTGCTGGATATCGACGTCCAGGGCGCCCGACAGATTCTGCAGCGCTATCCGGAGGCCGTCACCATCTTCATTGCAGCCCCCTCCATGGCAGTGCTTCGCCGGCGGTTGACCGCAAGGGGGCTGGACAGCCCCGAGGTGATCGAACTGCGCATGAAAAATGCCCAGGCCGAAATGGACAGCCGGGATTTATACCGGCATGTGGTGGTCAATGATGATCTGGACGCGGCCATCAAGCGATTTGTCGACATTTTGAGCAAGGGGGCCGGCTGACATGGCCGCCAAACGAAAGCTCACGCAGCCTTCCCGGGAGGTCATTTTCGGTTTTCACCCGGTGGTGGAAGCCTTGAACGCCGGCCGGCGAAAGATCCAATCCGTGATTGTGGACCGGGATACGCTTTCCGAGCGCCAGGCCGAGGCGATCCAACTGGCCCAAAATCAGGGTATTGCCTGGAACCGTCAAACACCCGAACAGATCCGGTCGGCCTGCGGCAGCGATCAGCACCAGGGAATCGGGGCATTGGTATCTCCGCTGCCCAACGATAGTGTAGAAGCCGTTGTGGCCGATGCCGCAGCGAACGCCAAAGACCCACTGCTGGTGCTGCTGGACGGTATCGTGGACCCCACCAACCTGGGGGCCATCGTCCGTACGGCCCATTGTGCCGGAGCCGATGCCGTGGTCGTTCCCAAAGACCGGGCCGTGGGACCGACGCCGGTGGTTTCCAAAGTATCCGCCGGCGCCCTGGAACATACCCGCCTGTGTCGGGTGACCAACTTGGCGGGCACCATTCAATGGCTCAAGAAAAAGAGCTTCTGGGTGGCCGGATTGGCCATGGAAGGTGAGCAGTCGCTCTTCGATGCCGATTTGAAAGGCCCGTTGGCCCTGGTGATCGGAGGAGAGGGCAGGGGGCTGCGGCGGCTGGTACAAGAGCACTGCGATTTCCTGCTTTCGATTCCGCTGTGTGGGCGCGTGGACTCCCTGAATGCATCGGCGGCTGCGGCTGTAGTCCTTTACGAAGCCTTCCGCCAGCGCCGGACGGGGTAGCTGCCTCAACATCCAAACCATTTTCATCGGATCGGTTCATTTTTTACCTGCAAGGAGGAAATTGCATGGCAAACGCAAAGAAAATAACTAAAAACGAAGATGGCAGCCTGAATGTGCCGGACTGTCCCGTCATTCCCTTCATTGAAGGCGACGGAATCGGGCCGGATATCTGGCGGGCCACTCGGATGGTCATCGATGCGGCCGTGGAAAAAGCTTATGGCGGCCGGCGGCGGATAGAATGGATGGAACTGCCGGTGGGAGAAAAAGGATACGCGAAAACCGGCAGTTACCTGCCCGATGAAGCCCTGGCGGCCATCGAGGAAAATATTGTGGCCATCAAGGGGCCGCTGACGACGCCTATTGGCAAAGGAATCCGCAGCCTCAACGTGGCCATCCGGCAGAAGCTGGACCTGTACGCCTGCGTCCGGCCGGTGCGCTATATCGAAACGGTGCCCAGTCCCATGAAACACCCGGAAAAAATCGACATGGTGGTGTTCCGGGAAAACACCGAAGACCTCTATGCCGGCATCGAATGGGAGTCGGGAACCCCGGAGGCCGTCCGGGTGGCCGATTTCATGAAAACGACCATGGGCATCGATCTGCCCCCCGAAGCAGGCATCGGGATCAAACCCATCAGCCCGGCCAACACCAAACGCCTGGTGGCCAGCGCAATTACCCACGCCCTGGAAAACGGTTTTCCCAGCGTGACCCTGATGCACAAGGGCAACATCATGAAGTACACCGAAGGGGCCTTTGCCAAGTGGGGCTACCAGGTTGCCGAGGAGCGCTTCGGCGACCGGACCATCAGCGAGGCAAAGCTCTGGGAAGCGTTCGACGGAAAGGTGCCCGCGGGAAAAATCGTGATCAAGGACCGTATCGCCGATATGCTTTTCCAGCAGGTTCTGCTCAGGCCCGACGAATATGGCGTTATCGCTACGCCCAACCTCAACGGTGATTACCTGTCCGACGCCCTGGCAGCCCAGGTGGGCGGGCTGGGCATGGCACCCGGAGCCAATATCGGGGACCGCTGCGCTGTATTCGAAGCGACCCACGGCACCGCCCCGAAATATGCCGGCATGGATAAGGTCAACCCCGGTTCCCTGATTCTTTCCGGGGCCATGATGCTGGACTACATGGGCTGGAAAGAGGCCGGCACGGCGGTTCGCGACGCGGTTCAGGCGGCCATCAAAGCCCGCCGGGTCACCTACGACCTGGCCCGCCAGATCGAAGGCGCCCAAGAGGTGAAATGCTCCGAGTTTGCCGCGGCCATCGTGGCGCAGATGCAATAGGGCGGGTAATACCGGCGCCGAGGCGATGCCGTATTTAGTGAAACCTTTGCTGGCCGCCATTGCCAATGCCCTGTTCCCGGCCCGATGCATGGGGTGCGGGCAGCTTTTTCGACGGCAGGCCCTGGCCAAAGTGGATGAAAACCAGGAACCGGATGCCGGTCGCGCCCTGGCCGATTATTTTTGCCCGGCTTGCAGCGGCCAATGGACCGCGGTGACGTCGCCCCTGTGCTCACGCTGCGGCATGGTGTTTAAAAGCCGTGTAGGGCCGGACCATTTCTGCGGACGCTGCCTGGAGCGTCCCGGGGCCTTTACCCGGGCGCGGGCGGCGGGCGTTTATGACGGCTCGCTGCGGCTTGCCATCCAGGCGCTCAAATTCAAGGGGCACACCCGTCTGGCAAATCCTTTGGGCAGGCTGCTCTATAAGACCTACCGGCGGTATTGGCCGGTGGGCGACATCGACCTGATTGCACCGGTCCCCCTGTACCGGCGCCGATTCCGCCGGCGGGGCTTCAATCAGGCCTTTTTGCTGGTCAAGGCCTGGCCGCTTGCCGGCAAGGCGGTCGTAGTGCGCGACCTGTTGGCCAGAAACCGGGCCACACCGCCTCAAACCGGTCTGGACCGGCGCCAGCGGCGCATCAATATCAAGAATGCCTTTTGTGTGAGCCGGCCCGGAGAAAGTGCCGGGAAACGTATCCTGTTGGTGGACGATGTATTGACGACCGGCGCCACGGCGGAAGCCTGTGCGGCCGCGCTTTTAAAGGACGGGGCGAAGCGGGTGGATGTGCTGACCCTGGCGCGGGCATAGCAATGTTGCTTACGGTGATCGATTGTTTTTGCTGAAAAAAGAGAACAACTACCTGTTTCAGTTTGCGGCGCTTACCCGCATTCCCGGCCTGGTTCATACGGTTATGGGGCGCAATGGCGGTGCCAGCGCCCCCCCTTTTAACGAATCGAATGTAAGTTCAGGGGTGGGCGACGCGCCCGAAGCGGTCACGGCCAATCGTAATCGGCTGCAGAAGATGACCGGCGGCGTCCATATCTATACGCGGCAGAATCACGGGACGACCATCCGGGCGATCCGCCAGGAGACACTGTCCGCCAAGGCGCCGATACAGACCGAACCGCACGAGGCCGATGCCCTGATTACCGATGTGCCGGGGGTACGCCTGCTGATCCAGACGGCGGACTGCCAGGCGGTCATGCTGGTCGATCCCGAAGCGCGGGTGGCGGCCAACGTTCATTGCGGCTGGCGGGGCAATGTGGCCGATATTGTCGGCCGGACGGTGGCACGCATGGCCGCGGAATTCGATTGCAGACCGGAGCGCATGGTTGCGGCCATCGGGCCTTCGTTGGGGCCCTGCTGCGCCGAGTTCGTCAATTTCGAGCAGGAGATCCCCCGTTCGCTGTGGCCGTTTCGCATCGGGCCGCATCATTTCGATTTGTGGGCGATCAGCCGGCATCAACTGCACCGGGCAGGTGTCGCTCCGGAGAATATCCATGCTGCCGGAATCTGCACCCGCTGCAACCCGCACCTGTTTTTTTCCTACCGGGCGGCAAGGCAGACCGGTCGATTCGCCGCGCTGATCGGCTGGGACGAGACCTGTAAAGGACGGGCGTCATGATCGCACAGGATACCGTCGTATTGTGGAACCGGCCGGAGGCGCCGGGGTATTATAGATTGGGGCTGGCCTGCGGCACCGGTTTCGATGCGGCCAAACCCGGTCAGTTCGTCATGGTGCGTATCGGATCGGAAGTCGATCCACTGCTGAGGCGGCCCTTTTCCCTGTTGGGCCTGATTCATGAGCAGGATCGGGTGACCGGCATCGAAATATTATTCAAAGTTGTGGGCAAAGGCACCGAGCGGCTGTCGTGCTGTAAAGCGGGCGACCGGCTGTCGGTCATCGGCCCGCTGGGCAATGCTTTCCTGGTGCCTGAAACGTGCCGCCGGCTGATTCTCGTGGCCGGCGGCGTCGGTGTGCCGCCCATCCGTTTTCTGGCCCATCGTCTGCTCGATCAGGAGGATCCTTTAAGTCGCTGCCTGGTGTTCGTCGGCGGACGGAGCAAAGATGATCTGGTCTGCCTGACCGAGTTCGATCTGCCCGGCTTTTTGCTGGACATTTCCACCGATGACGGCAGCCAAGGCAATCCCGGGGTGGTCACCTGCAGTCTGGAAAAAGCCCTGGACGCCGAACCGGCGGACTTGATCTGCGCCTGCGGGCCGCACGGGATGCTCAAAGCGGTTGCGAAAATCGCCATGAAACACAACATCGCCTGCCAGGTGTCTATCGAGGCCATGATGGCCTGCGGGATGGGCGCCTGCCTCGGGTGCGCCGTTGCGGTTCGGGACGACGATGCCCGCTATCGGCATGTCTGTATGGACGGACCGGTATTCGATGCCCAGCGGCTGAAATGGTGACGGCGTCGTAGATCGGCGGTATTTTGACATTGACTTGAACCCTCCGGTTGTGGTAGTGGCGTGTATTCCGATCATGACCTGATCTGACGCAGTACCAACGGTCGGAGAAGGGTCGAATTCCATGAAAAAAGAGACGCGTAAGTGGATCCGGGAACTGGCTTTTTACTCGAGCCTGGGGTTTTCGGTGTCGCTCTCCATCTTTATCGGGCTTGGAATCGGGGTGTATCTGGACAGGCGTTTTGAAACCACACCGTGGTTGACGCTCATCTTCTTGGGCTTCGGTATCGCCGCCGGATACCGCAACATCGGTCTGGCAATCAAGAAGAGCCGGGAATTGTGACCAGTAGCAGCGAAACATCATCTACCGTGAATATTCAGCAGCGCATTCTCACATTCGTTACTCGGACCAACTGGATCCTTCTGGCATCCATCAGTCTAATCGGGTTGCTGGCGGCCTCGCCGGCTTTCACCCGCGGGCTGATTTTTGGCGGGCTCATTGTTACGGTCAATTTTCACCTGCTGGCCAAAACCCTGAAAAAGGCCCTGCAGCCCAAGCGGCTGGCATCCCCCAACGCAATCCTGGTCAAGTACTACATCCGATTCATCATCAGCGGCGTGATCATCTTTCTGCTCATCAGCCAGCATGTGGTGAACCCCATCGGTCTGTTCGTCGGTCTTTCCGTCGTGGTGGCCAGCATCACCCTGGCGACCATGATCGAGGTCAAAAAACTATTTTTCAAGGAGGCGGTCTAAGGATGGAGCATCCCTATCTATTTTTCGTGAAGATCTTTGAAGCGATCGGGCTGGGACATTTTGCCCACACCTACACCCATGTGGTCTACTCCTGGGTTCTCATGGCAATTCTGATCATTGCCGGGGCCATGGCCACCAAAACCATCTCCATGGTGCCGGGAAAGGCCCAGAACCTGTTCGAAGTGATCGTTTCAGGAATCGAAGAGTTCATGGTGGAGACTGTCGGTGAAGAGGGCCGTTGGCTCTTTCCTCTGGCGGCCACGATTTTTCTCTACATCTTCATCGGCAACCTGATCGGCATCATTCCCGGATTCTTTCCGCCCACCGCCAATCTCAACACCACAGCGTCCTGCGCCATCGTCGTGGTGGTCTTCACCCATGTGATCGGCATCAAATATCACGGGGCCAAGTATATCAAACATTTTATGGGACCGGTGTGGTGGATGGCTCCGCTGATTTTCGTCATCGAAATCATCGGCCACCTGGCGAGAATTCTCTCCCTCTCCTTCCGTCTTTTCGGAAACATGATGGGACACGAAATCGTACTGGCCATCCTTTTCGGCCTGGCCGGTGCCTTCTTCGCACCGCTGCCGATCATGGCCCTGGGTATCTTCGTGGCATTCGTGCAGGGTTTCGTTTTCTTTCTGCTCTCCATCATCTATTTCTCGGGGGCCATGGAACACGCCCATTGATGGAGACGGTTTTTCGGAATACCGTTGGCGCGACTGGAAGCGCGTCGACTCTTTTCTAATCGGTTTGGGGTAACTGGAAGAAGCCCTAATCATCAATCTTTCAAAGGAGGTAGTTAAGGATATGGAAGCTCAAGCATTACAGTTTTTTATCGCATGTGTGACCGCCGCTGGTTTTGGTATTGCTATCGCCGCTTTCGGTTGCGGCATCGGACAGGGCCTCGGCCTCAAGTCCGCCGTTGAAGGCATCGCCCGCAATCCCGAATCTTCCGGTAAAGTCACCGTGACCATGCTGATCGGTCTGGCCATGATCGAGTCTCTGTGTATTTACGCACTCGTCGTTGCCCTGATCCTGATCTACGCGCATCCCCAGGCAGGCGCCATCGCCGGGCTGTTCGCGCACTGATTTTCGTACCGGTTTAACCTGAAAAAGGGTGGCTGCTCATGGCAGCCACCCTTTTTTGTTTGGCAAACTCGTAAAAAGCTTTTTCAGGCCATCCATGGCCACACACCTGAAACAAAGTGGTCGCTTCGAAGAAAAACCGTGCCTTATTTCAGGACCCGCTGCAAATATCTGCCGGTGTGGGATTCGGCCACCCGGCAGATGGCCTCCGGCGTTCCGGTGGCGACCACATACCCGCCCGCATCGCCGCCTTCGGGTCCCAGATCGATAATGTGATCGGAGGTTTTGATGACGTCCAGGTTGTGTTCGATGACCACCACCGTGTTGCCGGCATCGACCAGTCGCGTCAACACGTCGAGGAGTCTGCGGATGTCGTCGGGATGCAGCCCCGTGGTAGGTTCGTCGAGAATGTAAAGGGTGCTGCCGGTGTCCCGCTTGCTCAACTCCCGGGCCAGCTTGATGCGCTGGGCTTCACCGCCGGAGAGGGTCGTGGCGGATTGGCCCATGGGAACGTATCCGAGCCCCACGTCCGCCAGGGTTTGGAGTTTGCTTCGAATCGCCTCGATGTTGCGGAACATGGCCAGGCCTTGATTCACCGTCATCTCCAGCACGTCCGCGATGGTTTTGCCTTTGTAGCGGATCTCCAGGGTTTCGCGGTTGTAGCGCTTTCCCTTGCAGATATCGCAGGGGACATGGATATCGGGCAGAAAATGCATTTCGATGCGGACGATGCCGTCCCCCTCGCAGGCTTCGCAGCGGCCGCCGCGAATGTTGAAGCTGAAGCGTCCCGGCTTGTAGCCGCGCATCCGGGCCTCCGGGGTGCGGCTGAAAAGCTCCCGTATGGGGGCGAACAGGCCGGTATAGGTGGCGGGGTTGGAACGCGGGGTCTTGCCGATGGGGGACTGATCGATATCGATGACCTTATTGATGTTTTCAAGACCGGCGATCCGTTCGTAGCTTCCGGCGCTTTGGTTGAGCTGTTGAAGCTGCCGAATGGCGGCCCGGTACAAGGTTTCGACGACCAGGGTGGATTTGCCGGAGCCGGACACGCCGGTGACACAGGTGAATGTTCCCAGCGGGAAGCCTACTTCGATGTTTTTTAAATTGTTCTGGCAGGCCCCGGTTATCCGAATCTCGCCTTGCCCGCATGTACGGCGTCTATGCGGTATTTCGATGCGCAGGCGACCGGAGAGATATTTTCCGGTAAGGGAGTACTCATCGACCAATAGTTTGTCGGGCGGCCCCTGAAAGACGACCTCACCGCCGCTGACCCCGGCACCCGGACCCATGTCTATCACATGGTCAGCAGCCAGAATCGTCTCCTCGTCATGCTCCACGACCAGGACGCTGTTGCCCATGTCGCGCATGTTCATCAAGGTTTCCAGCAGGCGTCGGTTATCCCGCTGATGCAACCCGATGCTGGGTTCGTCCAGCACGTAAAGCACGCCGGTCAGTTTGGAGCCGATCTGGGTGGCCAGGCGAATGCGCTGGCTCTCCCCGCCGGAAAGGGTGTGGGCCGGACGGTTCAACGTGAGATATGAAAGTCCGACATCGCCGAGAAATTTCAGGCGTGCAGCGATCTCCTTGACGATTTTGGCGGCAATCAATCCGCGCTTGCCGGATGGCCGGTAGGTGGAGAAGAATTCCTGAAGCCGATCGATGGGCTGCGAACTCAGCGCGTCGATGGAATATCCGCCGATGCGGATGTGACAGCTTTCTCTTCGCAGTCGCGAACCCTTGCAATGGGGGCAGGCCGATTCGGCCATGAAGCGGGTGATGCTGTTTTTCTCCGCTGTCGTGGTCGCCTGGGTCAGGCGCATGTGCAGTTGTGCAATGACACCCTCGAAGGTTTTTGGCTGTTTTTCGCCGCTTTTCTGAAAGGGGGTAAACGGGATCTGCTGATCGCCCGAGCCATGCATCAGCACGTGTTGAAAGGCTTCGGGAAGGTCCTTGTAAGGGGTATAGATATCGGTGCCGTAAAAGGCGGTCAGCTCCTCCAAAAAGGTCATGAACGCCACGGAGCGGCGATGGGACCATACGGAAACCGCGCCTTCCCGCAGCGAAAGCTCGGCGTTGGGGACAATCCGGCGGACGGAAAAGTCCTTGGTGGTTCCCAATCCGTCGCAGTTTGGGCAGGCACCGTGGGGAGAGTTGAAAGAAAAGCTGGCCGGTGTCAATTCCGGATAGTTGACCTGGCAATGGACACACATCGCGATTTCGCTGAATTCCAGCGTTTCGAGCACCTCATCCGGACGCCGGCCAACGAATGCCACCTTCACGCGGCCGCCGGATCTGGCCAGGGCCAGTTCCATGGAATCGGCCAGACGGTTGCGGATGCCCGCTTTGAGAATCAGCCGATCGACGACCACCTCAATTTTCCGGGAGGGCAGGTCGGAAATGGTGCCGACGGCCTCCAGTTCCCGGATGCTGCCATCGATGCGAATGCGGGCGAATCCGTCTTTTCTCAACGGCGTCAACAGGTCCGCCGGGCTTACCATCGATTTCGTGGAAAGCGGCGAGAGAATTAACAGCCGCGAACCTTCGGGCCGCCGCAGGACCGCAGCTACCATCTCGTCTATGGACTGGGAGATGATCGGCCGGCCGCATTGATAACAGTGGGCGATGCCGGCGCGGGCGTAAAGCAGACGTAAAAAGTCGTAAATTTCCGTGACCGTGCCCACCGTGGACCGGGGGTTGTGGGCGGCCGTTTTCTGTTCGATGGCAATGGCCGGGGAGAGGCCTTCGATCAGGTCCACATCGGGCTTTTCAAGCCGCTCCAGAAACTGCCGGGCGTAGGTGGACAGCGATTCCACATAGCGGCGTTGGCCTTCGGCGTAGAGGGTGTCGAAGGCCAGGGTGGATTTTCCGGAACCGGACAGGCCGCTGATTACCACCAGCCGGTTGCGCGGCAGCATCAGACTGATATTTTTCAGGTTATGTTGCCTGGCCCCTTCGATGGAGATGGTATCGGTTGGATTCACGATTCCTTCAGGACCGATGCGAATCGGGTTTGGCGGTGTTGGAACGGTGGCGGCGCAGGCATTCGGCCTGCTTTGCCGCCATGGCGATGGCTGCCACCATGCTTTCGGCCGAGGCCCGGCCCTTGCCGGCAATGTCGTAGGCGGTGCCGTGATCCACCGACGTGCGTACGATGGGCAGTCCCAGGGTCGTGTTGACGCCGTCGTTGAAATGGATCATTTTAAAAGGTCCCAACCCCTGGTCGTGGTACATGGCGACCACGGCATCGTATGCCCCCCGGGACGCCGAGAAAAAAACGGTGTCGGGTGGATGGGGGCCGCTGACGTCGATGCCCCTGGAGATCGCCAGATCGATGGCCGGGCGGATGATTTTCTCTTCTTCGTCGCCAAAAAGCCCTTTTTCTCCGGCATGCGGGTTTAGTCCGGCTACGGCGATGCGGGCGCTTGAAAGACCGAATCGGGTTTTAAGATCATGGTCGGTCAGTTCGATAACCTTAAGGATCGTCGATGTCGATAGAATTTCAGGAACCCGGGCCAGCGGCACATGAATGGTCACCAGTACGACCTTCAGTCGGTCACCGGCCAGCATCATGGCATAGTCGCGCGTTTGGGTCCGCTGTGCAAGAATTTCCGTATGACCCGCATAGCCAATGCCGGCCATATGCAGCGCCGCTTTGTTGATCGGGCCGGTGGCGATGGCGTCCACCCGGCCGGCCATGGCGTCGTCGATGGCGGCATTAAGATAGGCGAACATGGCCCGACCGCAAGCAGCCGTGGGCCGGGCCCAGTCCGAGGCGGCCGCCTCCTGGGTTTCATCCGGGTCGATCACGGCAACAGCGGCATGGCTCCGGTGCACTTCATGGACCGAAGGGACCGTACCGAAATCGATTTTCACGCCGGAGCATCGTGCCCCTAAATTCAGTCGGCCGGCATTGCCGTAAACGATCGGCCGGCACAGTTGCGATACCCATGGTTCGCAAAGCGCTTTGGCGACGATCTCGGGGCCGATGCCCACCGGATCCCCCATTGTGACGGCGACTTTTGGAAGGTTGTTGTTCATAGGGCAAACGATCTGAAAAGGACCGGACTCGGGTTGACGGATTATGGACGATCACCGAATGCTGCCTATCATACTCAGCCGATGCGTCTTTGTAAAATAAAATCAAGAAAATCGAAAATAAGAGAAAAATAGAGATAAATGGAGTAAAACAAAGTTTACTATTATGTTACAGTATTGTTGATAACTCCCGATCTGTTTAAAATGCTTATGGATAACCAGCGGGATTGAAAAACCTTGTATTTCGAAGCAGTTGCTTGGCGCTATGACGGTAACCAATTGGAAAAAGAATTAAAAAAAACCTTTATGAGGATTATGTTAGTGCTCCGGCAAACCGCAGATCATTCGTATTGACTCACAAACGCTCCTTCATGTAAGTAACTTGCCAGTCGCGGAACCTAGCGATGGTCCTTCTGAAAATCTCAGATAATTGCTCAAAACTACATAATTCGTGCCAATCGGATTGGTTTTTTATAAGCGTAACCAATAACGTACCGCGCTTAAGGTAAATTATTTTGTAAATGGAACAGATCTGGACGACAGTTAAATCTCTGCTTAAAGAAAAGATCCCCGGTCACAGTTACCGAATGTGGATTGAGCCCATCACAGCATGCGAAAATGAAACGGGTGAAATCGTTTTATCCTGCCCGAATCTGTTTTCGAAAAAGCGCGTCTTCGAACACTATGGCCAGTTTATCGAAAGCGCCGTTTCCCATGCGGCCGGCAAAGCGCTAAAGGTTCGCCTGGCGATTCGTTCCGAGCAAACCGAAGCGTGCCCGCAGGACCTTTTGGATCGGCAGATGAAGTTGCCGGACATGGAGCCGGCCGACAACGGCGGACGGCTTTTAAGAAAGGATTTTACCTTCGATCAGTTCGTCGTCGGGAAAAACAGCGCTTTTGCATATTCGGCGGCATTGTCGCTTGCGGCCCGCAACCAGGGTACCCGGAACGCCCTTTACCTGCTTTCTAAAACCGGTCTGGGGAAAAGCCACCTTTCCCAGGCCGTGGGTCATCACATTCTCCAGGCGTTTCCTGGAGAGCGGGTCTGCTATATCACGGCTGAAGACTTCATGAACGAGATGACCGAAAGTTATCGCAACAGCAGCCTCCACCGCTTCAAAGAGAAATATCGCAGGAACTGCGACGTGCTTTTGCTGGAGGACGTCCATTTTCTAAGCGGCAAGAACGGTACCCAGCAGGAATTGTCCAACACCCTGGAGTCGTTGATGAATGCCAACAAAAAAATCATCTACTCCAGTTCCTATCTGCCGTCGGATATCCCCAAACTCGATGAAAAGCTCAGATCGAGGCTTTGCTGTGGATTGATTTCCAAGATCGATCCGCCGGATTACAAAACCCGTATTCGGATCCTAAAACGCACGGTTCGGTCCAGTGGATACAATGTGTCCGACGAAGTTGTTCAGTACCTGGCATCCGAGTTGACCGACGATGTGAGACAACTGAAAAGCGGATTGATCGGCGTAACCGCCGAAGCATCGCTGCTGGGATCCGAGGTGAACCTCGACCTGGCGCGCAAGGTTGCCAAGAACATCGTGGCCTCGCGGGAGGAGATTACCCTGGACTCCATCAAACGGCTGGTCTGCAAATACTACAATGTCACCCTGACGGACCTGGTGTCCCGATCCCGTCGCATGGCCATTGTCCGGCCCCGTCAGGTGGCCATGTATCTCTCGCGGGAATATACCGAACACTCGCTGCAAACCATCGGAAAAAGCTTCAACCGCTACCACGCAACCACTCTGCATGCCCTGAAAACGGTTGAGAAGGGGATCAAGGAGAACAGTCCTATTCAAAAACACGTCGCTTTTCTGTCCGAACGCCTGGAAAAGGGGAAGCATTGATCCTTAAAAACATAGCCGAGAAGTTTTAAAAGGGATCGGGCGATAAGGACGTGCCGATGGGATCGGAAAGGGGCGGGCCTCTCGAAGAGCAGTTGGCGCGAGTTCTCCTTTTAATTCTTAATTCATTTTAACGACCATTCCGCTGGCCGAGACCAGTTCTTCCAAGATTTCGTAGCGTTCGCTCTGATCTTTTTCTATGGCGCAACGCAGGCTCAGGGCACATCTTTTCAAGCATACGGGATCACTGCTGCGGTACCTTCCGAAACAGTCCAAGTAGTTGTCCAGCGAGAATTCCATTTCTCGATTTTTCGTCATCACGCTCTATAACTCCAGTAGGTTGAGAAGATCGTCATGAATACGATCGTTGGTGCATGCGATTTCATCGGCGTCTATGCAATACGGAGCGCCTGAGAAAACAGTGGTGCGGGCCCCGGCTTCCGAGGCGATGATGAACCCGGCGGCGGTATCCCAGGGCTTCAGGTGCTGCTCCCAGAATCCCTCGAAACGCCCGCAGGCCACGTAGCAAAGGTCCAGTGCCGCGGAGCCCAATCGCCGGACCCCCTGAGAGGCGGCCAGGCAGCGGCCGAAGCGGGCCATCAACGAATCGAACAGGGTCTGATGGTCGTAAGGAAAGCCGGTAACCAGCAGACTGTCGGTCAATGCCGCCGTATCCGAAACCGTGATCGGCATCCCGTTCAGTCGGGCGCCTTCACCTTTTACGCCGACGAACAGCTCTCCTGTCATAGGGGCCAGCACGAATCCGGCCAGAACGTCTTCGGCTATGGCAAAAGCGATGGAGACGCAAAACAAGGGCAGGTTGTGGACAAAGTTGGTGGTGCCGTCCAAAGGATCGACAATCCAGCGCGCATCGCCGCCTTCCCGGATTCCGCTCTCTTCAGCAAGAATGGCATGTTCGGGAAACGCCCGGGTGATGGTTTCGATAATGGCCGCCTCGGATCGAAGGTCCGCCTCGGTGACCAGATCGATGGCCTCTTTTTTGCGGACGGAGCGCAGTTTGCCGAAGTGCTCCGTCAGTACCCTGCCGCCGTTTACCGCTGCGGCGGTTCCCACCCGTTTGATCCGTTGCATGTCCATAAGGGATATCATCTATAAATTTATTGGCGGGCCTGTCAACTGAATTGTATCCGTTCGCCTGCCGTCGGAAGAGATGCTTGATGCTTGCCCAATTTCCTTATTCCGATGCTGTTTCCTTCCAGCCAAACCCTTCCACCGTGGCCTGCATGGTTTCCGTCAACGGTTTCAATGTCGGGCGGTCCAAGGCGCTGACCGCAATGCCGTCCAGACGTTGGGCCAACTCCCGGCACTGTTGGCGGTCGACCCGGTCGATTTTGTTGAGCACCCGGATAACCGGGATGCGATGCAGGTCCAGCTCGGCCAGAATTGCTTCAACGGAGCGAATCTGATCCGGGTGGCGCGGATTGCTGATGTCGATGACGTGCAACAGCAGGTCGGCATTTTCAAGTTCTTCCAGGGTCGCTTTGAAGGCGGCCATCAGCTCCTTGGGCAGGTCGCGGATAAAACCAACGGTATCGGTGACGATTACTTCGATGTCCCTGGGGAACCGCAGTCGCCGACTGGAGGGGTCCAGGGTGGCAAACAGTTTGTCTTCCGCCAGGACCCGGCTCTGGGTCAACTGGTTGAGCAGGGTCGATTTGCCCGCATTGGTGTAGCCAATAATAGAGATGATGGGCAGACCTTTCTTGCTGCGCTGCCTTCTCTGCTGACCACGATTTTTCTGGACGGTGGCCACTGCCCGCTCCAGATGTCGGATGCGGTCCCTGGCCCGCCTGCGGTTGATTTCAAGGCGGGTTTCACCCGGACCGCGGCCGCCAATGCCGCCGGTGAGCCGAGACATGGCGGTGTCCTTGGTCACCAGCCTGGGCAGAAGGTATTTCAACTGAGCCAGCTCCACCTGCAGCTTGCCTTCACGGCTTTTAGCGCGCTGGGCGAAAATATCCAAGATCAGTTGGGTCCGGTCGATGACCTTGATTTCCGTCCGGTCGGCAATGGATCGGATCTGGGAAGGATTGAGTTCCTGATCGAAAACGAGCAGGGTCGCCCCCCGGTGAAGGGCCATGATGGAAAGCTCTTCCAGTTTCCCGCTCCCTATGAGAAAACGGGGATCGGGCTTTTTGCGCTGCTGCAAGATGGTGTCCAGAACGATGATGTTGGCCGTACGGGTCAGTTCCTTGAGTTCTTCCAGCGAGTCGATGGCGGTTTTCCGGGGGCCGGTAAAGACGCTGACCAAAAGGGAGCGCTCGGTTCCCGGAAGGTAGGCGGCCTGTTCCTTTTTGCGGGCCAGTTCGTCTTCCAGCGCCTGGATCAGGCCGACACAGTCCACTTCGGGTTCGAAGGGTAAAACCGGCTCCATGATCCGGTAAGGGGCGGCCTCGCTGGCCCCGGGAAGGATGTGGGCCCAGTGGATTTTATCCGGTGCGCCGCTGGCGGCCATGGTAATGGCGGCCATGAGATCCAATCTCAATAGTGCCAGGTCCGTCAGGTCGTCTTTGGTGAGCTGTGTGGCGGTCAGGGTGGTGTGAACGCATCGGATGCCGCGCAGACGGTCAGGAGCCAGCCGATACTCTCTTAAATCGGGGATCAGAACGCGGTCCACCTCGCCCAAGAGCACGAGGATGACCTTACCCTGGCGGTCGATGAGCAGACCGATCTGGCGGCCGATTTCCAGGGAGAGGGTGCATACGTCCCGGCAGACTTCGTAGGAGACGATGGCCTTGGGAGGGACCTTTCGGCGCCCCAGATTTTCCAGCCGTTTGATCTGACTGGCCTTGAGTCCTGTCCTGCTGCCGTAAACGGATCTCATTCAGTGGCCAGATTTTCAAAGCGGGTATAGGATTTTAAAAATGCCAGGGGGGCCATGCCCGTCGGGCCGTTGCGCTGCTTGGCCAGAATGATTTCCGCCGTGCCGCGATTGGGGTTGTTCTCATCCCGATTATAGACCTCGTCGCGGTAGATGAAGGCCACCAGATCGGCGTCCTGCTCCAAGGCGCCGGACTCCCTTAAATCGGAAAGCTGGGGACGCTTGTCGCTGCGTTCTTCCAGCTTGCGGTTGAGCTGGGACAGGGCGACAACCGGGATGTTCAACTCCTTGGCCAGAATTTTCAGCGAACGGGAAATGTCCGAGATTTCGAGGTCCCGGCGTTCGATATTGGCATTGCCCCGCATCAATTGAAGGTAGTCGACGATGATCAAACCCAGGCCCCTGTCCATTTTCATGCGCATGGATTTGGTGCGGATGGAGGTGGTGGAAATGTCCGGCGAATCGTCGATGAAGATGGGGGCCTCGGTGAGACGGCCGGCGGCGTCGGTAATCCGGTTCCAGTCTTCATTGTTCAAAAATCCGCTGCGGATTCGCGACGAGTCCACCCGGGCTTCGGCGCACAGCATACGCATGGAGAGCTGTTCTTTGGACATTTCAAGGGAGAAGATGGCCACCGGTACATTGCCTTCAATCGCGGCATTGCGGGCCATGTTGAGCGCAAAGGCGGTTTTGCCCATGGCCGGACGGGCCGCCAGGATGATTAAATCGGAGTTCTGAAACCCGGAGGTCAACGCGTCCAGTTTGGAAAATCCGGTCGTGACGCCGGTGACCAGGGCGCGATTGCCCTGCCGCTCCTCCAGCGCATCGATGTTGGCTTCGATGATTTTGCTGATGGGGAAAAAGGCCTGTTTGGTTTTTCCCTCAGAGAGTTCGAAAACGGCGCTCTGGGCGAATTCGAGAACGTTGTCCACTTCGCCGCGGTCTTCGAAACAGCGTTGGGTAATGGTGTTGGACCGTTCAATGAGAAGTCGCAGGATCGCTTTGTCGTGGATGATCCGGGCGTAATGATGCGCATTGACCGCCATGGGCACCGCATCCACCAGCCTGGCCAGGTACGCGGCCCCGCCGATTTTTTCCAACTCGTTTTTTTCCTTGAGCCGGTTGCTCAAGGTGACCAGATCGACCGGTTCGCTTTTGGCGTACAGGGTCTCGATGGCGGAAAAGATGATTTTGTGGGCGGTTTTGTAAAAATCGTCCGCGGATAGAATTTCGAGGATGTCGATCAGGGTGCTGTTGTCGATCAGGATGGCGCTGAGAATCGATTCCTCCGCCTCGATGCTTTGGGGGGGAAGCTTGTTGAGTGCAAGATCCTGCAGTGGGGGATGCTGAGGGTCGGGCATGAATCGATTTTCCCGGTACAAGCCGGGAGCCTCGGGCTACAAAGGCTCCCGGCGATCCGTTTGGAATCAGACTTCTTCGGGAACCACTTCGACGGTAATTTCGGGCTCGACACCCTGGTATACGCGGACGGGAACCTTGAAGCTGCCGATGGTCTTAATGGGCTCGTTGAGCAGCACCATCCGTTTTTCAATCTCGACATCCTCTTTCTGCAAGGCGTCGATGATGTCCCGAACGGTCACGGAGCCGTAAAGCTTGTCCGCTTCATGGACCTTGGAAGCGATGGTTACCGTAACGGCTTCCAGGCGGGCGGCCATCTCTTTGGCAAACTCTTTTTCCTTGGCGATCTGCAGTTCGAACTTGGCCTTTTCCTGTTCCAGGATTTTACGCTGCTGGGGGGTGGCCGGAACCGCTTTTCCCTGGGGAAGCAGGTAATTGCGTGCATACCCGTTCGCCACGTTGACTTCACTGCCGATGATGCCCAAAGAACTGATGGTTTCTTTTAAAATGACTTTCATACGTACCTCCAAAAAAGGGCCCGCACCGACTTACGCCGGCGGGTCCGATTCATGCTTATGGGTGTCAATCTTTCTAAAATTGATCCACATGTCAAAAAGACCGATACAGACGACAACCAGTAAAAAAAGCTGTTGGAAAGCGATCATGGCATACAGAACGATTCGAATCGTCCGCGGCAGCTTCTTTTTTTCAAAGTAGAACGAGACAATGGCAATGCCCTGAATGAAATAGACCGTCAAGAGCACCAGCAGTCCGTTGATCCCGATCAGCCGGATGTCCATATTCGGAACGAGGGTCATCAACCCGCAGCCGATGAGGCCCCATACCAGAAAGTCGGGAGCACGCCAATGATTGAGCCGGCCGAAATCCGGGTAATACAGCCCTCGCCGGGTCATGATCGGCCTGGCGGCAATCAGGTTGGTCCAGGCCACGAAAAGGGTGGATGCCGCTGCCAGTGACGGCAATATGCGTATCAGCACATATTGAATCCGGTCCAAAGACGCAGTGATGGCGTCGATGGTTTCCTGGGGGATGCCGATCCCTTTGTATAATTCCAGGGACAATTGCAGGTTGGCGGCCACGTAAGCGGAAATCAGCGTGTACAATCCCTTCTGATTGAACACGCCGAAGATCACGATGCTGATGAAGCCGGCTCCCAGAACGATGCCGCATACGGACAGAATCGTCACCTCGACGGAGACCTCTTTTTCAAACATCTCGCTCATGACAAATCCCAGGAGCATCAACCCGAAAAAAAAGAAGATGTCCATGGTCAGGCCGCCGAAAACCAGGCTCATTACCGCAATGGAAACCAGCGGAACGATCATGCCATGGCGTCGGCCCAGTTTTGCCCGGTAGAACAGGACGGGCAACGGAATGAACAGGGAAAAGAGGAATCCGACAACCGGCATAAGGACCGCAAGGCTGAAAATGGCCAGGGTCGCCGTGACGCCAGTAGCAATATCTTTCGATAATCCGCTATGAATGGGCCACGGCGTCATCCGTTACTCCTGATGTTGTGCGTTTGCTCCCGATCATCGCGCCGTCCGCTTGTACCGAAGGGCTACAGATCGAATGTCCCCACGTAGGGCAACAGGGCGATGGTGCGTGCCCGCTTGATCGCATGAGTCAGGGCACGCTGATGTTTGGCACAGGCGCCCGAAATTCTTCGCGGTATGATTTTGCCGCGTTCAGTGATGAAATATTTCAGCGTCTTGGGGTCTTTGTAGTCGATGACGAGGCTCTGGTCGGCACAAAAACGGCAGACCTTGCGCCTGTGAAAAATTCTTCTTTTCTTTCTTCTGGGTCGGGGCTTGGAGATGGCCATGGGTTACTCCTCTTCTTTTTCTTCAACGGGTTCATCACTCACGGCGGGCGCGTCCTCTGCAGGTGCTGCATCCTCAGCGGGCGCTTGTGCTTCCGCGGGCTGTTCGGACTGCTCGGCCGATTCGGCGGCAGACTGCTGCGCGGCGGCCTCTTTTTCCGCCAGTTCCGCTTTGATGGCATCCAGGTCCGCTTCTTTGTCCAGCAGAACCGTCATGAATTTCATGACCTTGTCGTCGATTCTGAAGAATCGCTCCATTTCCTGGATCAAGGCCCCGTCGCCGCAAAAGTCGAACCTGACGTAATGTCCCCGGCTTTTCTTTTTGATTTCATAGGCCAGCTTCTTGGTACCCCAGTCATCCGTTTCGATCAAGAACCCCTCGTACTGTGGGATCAGATCGTTGACCCGCTCGAAAATCGGCGCTTCGGCCTCTTTCGACAGGTCGGGATCGATAATCACGATCGTTTCGTACCGCTTCATACAACCTCCTTTTGGCTGTGTAGCCCCGGTGCGGTCCGGAGCAAGGATAATAATGATTCCAATGGAATCGTTAAAAAACTAATTTTAATATCATCAAGATGGAAAAACTGTCAACGGTCAATTGCATGCCGCTTTTTATCGGTGAACCATAAAAAAAGGGGCGGCGCTGCCGTCCCTTGGCAAATTTATTTGGTGGGCCGTGAAGGAATCGAACCTTCAACCTACTGATTAAGAGTAAGCCCTAAAAATAACTCCTAACTACCTAAAATTAAAGAACTTATTAAAATAATTCAAAATCGCCATTTCTAACGAACTCCGCCTTTTACCCTATTTTCCGTCTTTTTCCAAGCATTCTTTGCCCATTCTTTGCCCAGAATTTTTAATCCCGGCAGGGCAAAAAGGTCTAAAAGGCCCGGTTCCCAGGGGCAGTTTATTATCGTCATTCAGTGGTCTAAAGCAAGAAAAAATTTAAAGACCCCGCTATTAAAGGCGGGGTCTACGGTTTGATCGGCGTTTATTCCTGTTTTTTCCCACAAAGTGGTAATGGACTTTAAGTTTCTGTTTTCCGTGTTTGCTCGGCTTTACTCGTATCAGTTCCCATCCGTATTTTTCAAATATATCAATAATTTTCTTTGCATCATAGTCGTGCAGAACGGCTTGGATTGTAATAATTTTTTCATCGTCAGTGACTTTTTCGACTTTTTGCCCATTATATAAGGTAGCTTCAGTGATTTCTTTTACAAATTCGTCCCAATTGTCGTCTACTCCACCATTCAATTTTTTTCTGAAAGTTAAATCCTTGGACATTAACGCCTTGCCTCCTTTGAATTAGTGGTGATTGGTTATTCGTTTAAAATGACCAAGGCACTAATCCAAAAAAGGCTTATGAAATGAACAATTTATATCATACTAGGATAGCAAAAAATGACTTAAATGTCAATGGTATCAATTGGTTATAGTATCTCAAACCTATACAAAGGCTCCCCAAAAACTATACATACTCGTTTGTATAGGCAAACGCCTATACAAAAGCCCCCTGAAATGGCTTATATTTAGCAATCCCGGTTTCCCCCCTTGTCGTCGCTACCGCTCCCGACTATTTCCTTTTTTCTTACGATTCCCTATCGGTCAGGCCATCTGTCTAACGACCTTGCCCAAAAAGGAAATAGTCGGGAGCGCCTCGATTTTGTAACTCCTGCCCCCGGCGCTCAGCCGCTTGTGGCCACGAGACAAAATCGGGACTCCGACAAGGGGGGACTGGTTTCATGCCCACTGGCTTCATCTGGTTTCCTCTAACGAGCCAACTGTTTCACTTGTTTGACGTCCTGTAATATATCCGTAAGCCCATATTCAGCCCCATCTCAGGACTTCATTGTATAATGATTTAATAGGGTTTCTAATTTTTAACCTTAAATCAGCAATATGGGTAAGTCTAAACAACAAAAACGGCCCCGCTTCAGAAGGCAACCAGACAGGACCTTGCGGCTTCAGTCACGGGACCATGAAATAATACGTCAGGTATACAAACACCGGTTTCTCAACTCAGAACAGATAGCGGCCCTGGCAACTGGCAGCTACCAAGGCGTTTTGAGACGGCTTAACTTGTTGTTTCATAATTCGTATCTGGATAGGCCCACTGAGCAAATAAAGCCCTTCAACCAAGCTGCCAGCCCCATGGTTTACGGTTTGGGAAACAAGGGAGCCGATTTTTTGGCCAGTAAATACGGATTGGACCGGGCTAAAATTGACTGGACTCAAAAGAATAAGGGGGTGCGGCACGCTTATCTCGATCATGCTCTACTTGTTTCAAAATTCATGGTTTCGCTTGAGCTTGCCGTAAAACAGGTGAAAAATCTAAAGCTGATTGAGCAGGGCACCATAGTTTCAAACATGAAGAAAAAAGGGGAATACAATCCACTCTCCTGGTGTGTGCCCTGCCGGATAAGCTTAGGGAATAAGATCATGGACCGGCTTGTTTATGTAATGCCGGATAGGGTCTTTGGCCTGTATTTTTGTGATGAACCTAAGAGCCGGAACAGATCATATTTTTTCCTCGAAGCAGACCGGGCCACCATGCCTGTAAAGAGAAACAGCGTCTACAGTTCATCCTTCCAGAAAAAAATGATCGGCTATTACGAAAGCTGGAAGAATTCCTTATTTAGGGATGTTTTCGGCTTCCCGTCTGCAAGGGTTTTAACCATCACCAAAAGCCATGATCGGATAAATAATATGATAAACGCCGGTAAAGACATTGATCCAAGAGGGAAGGGCTTGAGGTTGTTCCTCTTTTTACGGGAGAAAGAGATAAATATGAGGAAACCTGAAACTCTTTTGAATAGAATCTGGCGGACCGGTCGCGGGCAATCCCTTGTAAGCCTGTTGGATTAACCGGTTTGAAAGGATAATTTCAATCGAATGCAATAACTCCAGAGTATAATATAAGTAAGCCTGGTTTCTGTCTTAGACACGATTTTTAATGGGGTTATTTTCAACGTAGGCAAGGCAAGAAAATAGCTTCTTTTGTTTATAGATAGTGAGGGCACCCGTGGATTCCTTCTCAAGGGGGTGTTCCCGGTCATGGTCTACCTTTCAAGTCCAGAAAGTCAGACTGAGGCCAAACCAGGCGAAGCGCTTTCAATCATATTAAAAAGGGCACCGTACAGTAACAGGTGCCCTTTTGATTATTCCATAAGAACGATAAATTACTTTAGACCGATTATCCATATAGGACAGTCCAAATCAAGAGCAACCAGCATATCTTTGGAAAGCTCCAACTTTGATATACCAACCATCTCGATCCCCAAGACAAGCCTTTTTTCAGCAAAGGCGATCCTGAATTTAGAGAAATCTTGCGCCATAATTTCTGTATTATCGATCTCATATCCGATCTGAACCAGTCTACGTTCTCCATAGGATTTGGCAAAATCGCTTTTCGGTCCCCGGTCCAGGTTTGCAAACGAAATGCAAAGGTCCGAATTGTTCCTATCTTTAATTGCGTCGATAGTATCCTCTATTTCAAGCTCATTAGGTGCTCTATCGCTAATTCCCCTTGGAACTCTTGAGAAAGACCAACCTTTACCGGCAAGGAGCCAAAATAAATCAATTGCTGTTTCTTCAGCCCTTTTCCGTTCTGGCAATCTTTTCACCGCTTCCTGTATTTCAGGCATTAATGATGAATCGATGCTATCAATATAGCTGGGGGAGCACTTAAAATATTGTTGTTGTGATTCCATGATGGAGTCGCCTTTCTTAAATGTTCCTTGGTTTCACAAAAGACAAACTAACTGATAGATATTGTATTGTCAATATGAATAACAATAACAATAAGATAGATTTTTTAAGTTTATGTTTTTACATTAAAACCAGGAATTCATTTTCAAGGTAAATATAAAATGAAAGGAGGGTCTCTTATGAGCCCCTCCTTTTTTCGCAAATACAGTACGCACCTATTCATCCTTGCCTTCCGACAGTAGATGAACCGTGAAATGCGGCTGATTGTCATCAGCCTTTTCATTTTTGAAGATCATGATTTTGACCTCCCCCAGGAGGCCTGCGTCAATTGACCCGGACAAAAAGTCCTTTTCGTTTTTGTCCTTTTTTTGCCAAAGGACACCAATTTTTTTTAGTGCCATATTAGTCTCCTTAATAATATTTATAGCTTAAATTCTTATGGGCGGGAAAATAGGCAGGCAGGAGTGAATTTAGAGATAGCAGTTGTGGCAAAGGGTTTTGCCTTCGGCGGTGATGACCATCGTATTGCTGAAATTGTGCTGGCAATGCTTGTGCCCGCAGTCGAGGATAATACGGTAGTCTTTCAGCATTTTCCTTAATTTTTCGGCTTTGATCTCCTTCCGTTTCATTGCCAGACCTCCTTTCCTTCAACAATGGTTTTGTGAAGATCAATGTGTTTTTCCATGATGGAAATCGGAGGGGATGATTTCAGGGCCTGGGTGCAGGCATTATAAAATGACCAGGCATTACGTGGCTGGAATTCGGTATGGGTGGGATTGAGCCATTCAGCCTTGACCACCGGCAACTGCCTGGGTGAAACAATGCCGTGACCGAAAAGAAGTCCAAGCATTTTAAAGGACGAATTGTCCGATACCTTGATATTTTTCAAAATCTCAGCATCCTCGATGATTTTTTCGTATGAGAGTTGGCTTTTGTAGATTGTGGTAATGGCCATGTCCTCCAAAGCCGACCAGACATTTTTGGTGTGCTTGCGCATTACAGTCACATCGCCGTAAAGAGCGAGGTTGTCACAGACAAAGACGGAAGCGCCAACTGCAAAGCCCACACTCATGGACCGGTCATAGGAATTACGGAATCCGACAGACAGAGCCATATCAGAGTTCTTGTTCTGGAATTTGAGGACCGCAAACATCTGGTTTCCGTTTCGCGCTATGGCGTAATTTTCGCCAACAAGCGTATAGTCGGTCAAAATATCCTGGCCGATGGTCAAAAGAGTTTTTGAGAGATCATAGTGCGAAACCGGAATATAGGATTCGGTCGCTTCCGGTATTGAAATGAGGTCAAGCTCATCCCTGTTAATGAGCTGGCCTCCCCGGTGAAGTACTAATTCTGCCATTTTACCTTCTCCTCTGTGTTTAGAGTTCAAAAATCAGAGACATGATGTTGAGCCTTCTCCCGAGCGCCGCCATATGAATCCAGCGGTCTATAACCCTGTTGGATTCTCCATTACCTGATAGGACGCAACCTAAGTGTATATAAAAGGCCATTTTAGCCTCCTTTTCGGACCCGCAAGCCTTGCGGGTCGGTTAGTTAGCCTCACCCTGAACACGCTGCTTCCAACAAATCATTCTGAGTGATTTTAATCTCCCAGTCAGTGAGCCCCTCGTCTCGAACGAAACCATAACGGTTCCAAAGCGTGCCGGTCGGCTGGTTAGGATTTTTTTGGTAATCAAAAATATGAAACTGAATGCTTACGAAGCGGTAAAGGCCATTCCCGCAAAACAAGGTGTAGGAATCGGCTCTTTGAAGCTTCCAGTCCGGGATGAAAATACGATAGACAGCGGTCAAGGCTTCTTTTGCGGTTTTTGCTCCGAAAAAAGCAGCCTCAATCTGGGAACCGTGTTTAAACATAGGCCCTCCTCAAACTTCGTTTTAAAGGTGAAAGAAAAAGATTTATTTACCGCCCATATTGCCGGATGATTAGATGAAGCTTACTTGCATTGAATGGTTCCGATCATGGTATCGGATTTATGGCCCCGGCCTCTGGCGATCTGCTTGTTCAAGACCGTATAGCCGTTCGAGCAGATTGATTTGGCCTTCTCATGAAATGCCTTGGTGAGGTCGGATGTGATCTCAAGCGGGTTCATGGAATTCCCGGTGATCTGAATTTCATATTGCCCGCCACCAATAGAAGTGGCCTGTTGCAGGGGGCCGCAGCCGATGAAAGCGAAAACCGAGAAAACTGCAATAAAAAGAATCATAAACTGTTTCATATTGTCCTCCTTAGCTGGATTGACAATATGAGCGGTAAAACTTGATTATTACTAATTCAGTTGAAGTTCTTTGATTTGGTGGGTCGTAAGTTGGTGGGGTTTTGAAGCGCAGTGGCTAAATTCTAAAACTTTGACAAAGAGTTTAGGGCTGAATTTAAGGAGTGCATCTTTCGTGCATTTTTCTCCTGACTCGTCACAGTCAAATGCTAATATCAACCGTCCCTTTAACCCTAAATAAGAGCATATGAGTTCAAGTTGCGAGTCACTCAAGCTTGATCCCATGATACTGACTACATTTTTTATCCCGGCTTGCCAGAACCGGAAAACAGAAAAAAAGCTTTCAACGACAATTAAGGTTTCCTCTTTTTCAATCCGGCTTAAGTTATAGACTGTAGCAGATTTTGTGAAATTTGAGGGAAGTTTGTATTTTCCTCCTTTTTCAATTTGGTCCTCGTCAACCGCCCTTCCGCAATAGGCAACAAGTTCGCCATTTTCATTGTGAATCGGAATAGCGATTCTTCCTTTAAATATTCCTTTTGTACAGTACCCAAGACCGAAATGTTCAATCGTGTCCGGGTTGATTTTTCTTTCGTGAAAAAACGAATGGTTAAATTTAAGAGATTTCAGTATAAAATTTAAGGGCTTGTTCACGCCTTCCTCAGTTGATGGGGGTTTCCGTTTTTCGTGATTCTGGCGTTTGATACGAATCTTTTTAGGCTCTTTGGTTCCTTCCGTCAGCTTAGTAGAACCGAAAATATCAGTGAGCATTTTAGCGGCCTTAAAAAGGCTAAGGCCTTCCATTTTAGAGACAAAATCAAGAACATTCCCGCCTGACTGGCAATTGCCAAAGCAATTATAGATATTCCTTTCCAAATTAACCGAAAATTGCCGTTTGTTTGTGCCCTTATGTATCGGGCAGGCACCCACCATATTTTTTCCTGATTTCCGCAAGTTTTCAAAAACACCGTAGTGCCTGAGTACCATCTCCATGGTCACTTGATCTTTAATGTCGCGGAAATCAATCCATTTGCCTTCTCCCATATTTATCACCTCCCTTTAGTAGGTAAATTTAAAAGATCAATTCTACCCTTTTATTTTACCAACTGAGCCTTGCATTGAGGTGAAATAGAACTGACCAACAACTGACAAATAAAATTACCCGCTCACCCTAAATAATTTGCAATCACGGGATAAACTCAAATCAACTACAGGTAGACTGTAAAGTTGTCATATTTTTGTAACGTTGAGATAATATAATGAAAATATAATAATTAAATCGAAAAAACTATGACCATTTTAGTAGTTGAAGATGAAAGGAGAATGAACTCATATATCAAAGAGGGATTAGAAAACGAGCATTTTACTGTTGAGTCAGTTTACGACGGTAAAAGCGCTATCGAGAAAATCGAGATCAATGATTATGATGTCATTATCCTTGACATCCTCCTTCCTCAAAAAAACGGTTTGGAAGTCTGTAAAGAAATCAGGGAATCAGGAATCGAAACCCCGGTAATAATGCTTACCGCCAAGGACACTGTTGAAGACCGCGTTTTAGGTCTTGACGTAGGGGCTGATGATTACCTGATAAAACCATTTGCCCTCCACGAGCTTATAGCTAGAGTCAGGGCGCTCCTGCGAAGGGAAAAACAAGTGCAACCGACCAAGCTAAAAGTAGGAGATATAGTCTTGGACCCGGCATCACACGAGGTAATCAGAGGAGAAAAGGAAGTCCTTTTATCAAGCCGTGAATACCGCCTCCTTGACTATATGATGCGCCGTCCCGGAAGGGTTTGCACCAAGACAATGCTTGGCGAGCATGTTTGGGGTTACAATTTTATCCATAAAAACAATTCCAATGTCATTGAGGTTTTTATGAGCCGGTTAAGAAAAAAGGTCGATGGAGGTTTCCAGTCAAAACTAATCATAACCGTACCGGGAGTCGGTTATAAACTAAAAGAACCAAAGAAATAATATGGAAAAGACAACCTTAGAAAAAATCGGAATTTCCCCCTTTAAGCTTGCTACCGACAATTCCAAAAATAACGTGGCCATCACCGACCACAAAGGAACTATCATATACGCAAATAATTTTCTTCTAAAAAATACCGGCTACAAAGAGGAAGAGCTGATTGGTAGGAATATTGTTGAACTTGGCCTTTGGGGAGGTTTTATGGCTAAAAGCTTCAGAACCACTATTTGGCAAACAATAAAGGAAGGCCAAACCTTTACAGGTGAGGTTGCAAATAGGCGAAAAAACGGGGCTCGCTATATCGAGAAATTATCGATCTATCCGATTGAGAGCCGGACAGAAAGCCCTCTCTATGTGAGCCTTTCGCGCGATATTACGAAAGAACGCGAAATAGACCGCATCAAGACAGATTTTATCGCCCTGGCCTCACACCAGCTAAGGACCCCTCTTTCGAATATGAGTCTGGCGATAGACTTAATTAAAATGAGTGAATCCAAGGAAAACAGATTAACTGAGAAAACAAAAAAGCGCCTTAATGAAATATACGAGGATATACATGATATGGGGGCATTGATCGGAGTCCTTCTTGATGTCTCCAAAATTCAGTTAGGAACCTTCATCGTTGAATCAAGGCCTATGAGCATAGCGAACGCCATGGACCGCATAATTGATAAATTTGAGCATCGCCTAAAGGCCAAAAGAATAAGACTCATAAAAAAATACAATGAAGTGCCCCAAATACAGAGTGACAAAAATATCGTAGGGATGGTCCTACAAAACATAATATCAAACGCCATCAAATATACTCCGAAGAATGGAATAATCGCCATTCTTATCAGGAAAGAAAATCAAAAAATAAAAATTAAAGTAAAAGATACCGGATACGGAATCCCTAAAGATGCTCAGGATAAGATTTTCTCCAAGTTTTTCAGAGCTAACAACATCACGAAAATTGACGCGCAAGGTGTTGGTATGGGGCTGTATTTAGCTAAAATTCTCCTTGAAGGTATAAAGGGGCATATCACTTTTGATTCAGAAGAGAATGCCGGAACCACTTTCCATATTACGCTTCCGCTAAAATTAAATAGTAGTGATAATTTTATCCAAACTTCGACTTAGAAAAGACACGTTAATCTTTTTGCAAAGCAGAAAGGTTATAATAAATTGGTGGAGGTCGCTGACTTGGGCCTCTGCGTGAAGTCATAATCTATGCGTCTATTAATAGTCCGCCAAAATCAACAAAAAATAAGAAAAGGCCCAAAAAATATGGGCCTTTTCTTGTGTTGTAAGGTTTTCTTTATAATTTTTTAATATCTATTTTTATATAATTAAGATATAGCAACTTACTTCTAACAAAATGAAAATAACGAAAAGCGAACAACTACTTTCTTACATTTTGAAACTCTATAAGCATTGTTCAATTCTTTATTTTTCAAGGCTAATTTATCTCGTAGATTATCTCTCTTACGAAAAGCTAAATAAAAAAGTTTCCGGCTACGATTATAGACTATACAGCTTTGGCCCCTTTTCTCCCGAATTAATCGATAGCTTGGAAAATCTTGTAACAAAAAACATCTTCAAAACAAATTTGAACTACACAAGAACAGGACTTGAACATATTACTTATCGCTTTAATGATAAATACCTCGAAGACGATTTAAAGTTTAAGATAGAATATATGCCTGACATTTCAATCACCGAATTCTATACAGCGCGGGACATCCTCTGCTTATTTTTCTATTACACAGAAAAAGACGTATGCCGGATGGTCTATAACACAAAACCGGTCAAATGGTTATGCTCTAAAAAACCCTACCCCAATAACCTTGGTGAGAAAATTAAATTTAACGTCTATGAAAATGATAATAAACCCCCAACCTATGAAGCTATTAATTATAACAATTCTGCTTCTTGTGGCACTCCCGGTAAGCGCTCAACCAGCCTTTGACGATACAGTCGATGGATACGAACTTGACCCAGGAGTTTTAAATCCCTTGCCAACCGATAACCCCGCCACCTTAATTGGGATGATTATCAGGGCGATTTTAGGCGTCACAGGCTCGCTCGCCCTTCTCATGTTCATCTACGGTGGATTGAAATGGATGTTGAGTAGCGGAAATACAGAGGAACTACGAAAGGGAAAGGAAACGCTTCTCTGGGCCGTTTTAGGCCTTGCGGTCATTTTTTCATCCTATGCCGTTATCCGCTACGTCTTCGGAATATTTGGACAGTGAGCTTGGTGTCAGGCCCCACCCAAACGCCAAGCCATTTACCGCGTGGGACCCTCTCGATCCTGTCCCGAATCACCCCGCTCTCATCACGCCACCCTTGCGCCCCCCGCCAGATTTTATAAGGACCCGTCCCTTTAAAAACAATCCGGTCGCCGACTCGCTCCCTAAGTGAACCCCATTTGAAAATTTTGATTCTGCCGTACTTGTCAGCTCCAGCCAAATTAAAAGTCTTTTCAAAAATAACAATTGCGGGCTTAGGTAGAGTTTCTCTTTGACGGTTTACGTGAGAAAGCTCAATTACGGGCTTTTCACGCAAAAAGTAGGAAATAACCTTTTCATAAGGATCAAGAACGTTTTCGCCATGTTTAGCATAATAATAGTCAGATCCGAATTTCAGAATAAGCGCGATTGAGATTATTAGAAACAATAACGGCCTCTCGTAAAGAATATAGAAGTCCTTAAGCTTACTTAAAGCTCCTTCTTTTTCTCCAATTTGGATGGATTTGAATAGCATGGTTTTTGCCTCAATTTAAACTAATGCAAAATCATCTTTTTTCAAGTAGAAATATACAAAAAACTAAATCATAAAACCAGTTCTTTAATAGTAAAAATAAAAGTACTGTTGTTTGACAAAATTAAAAGATTTAGCTAAAATTAATAAATAAATACTAACTGATATCATATGTCAATCACACCCAAACAATTCAAAGAAATTTTCAGGGAAACCCTAAGAGATGAGTTGGAAAATTTTGTTACAAAAACAGAGTTCAATGAGAAACACAACGATGTGATTAACGCGGTGGAAAATGTTTCCAAAAAACTCGATACTATCGAAACCGAATTGGCCTCAAACCAAGTCGCCCACGACCGCTTTGATAAACGCCTGACCAGATTAGAAGCGCACGTCGGATTAGAGCCGCTTAACGCCTAAAAAGAAACACTACAAATATTTAACATAAGATAAATCCGCCCAGCTTATTCAAGTCAAGGCGGTTTTATTTTCCTTCTTATTCCCACCGTAACTGACCATAATAAAATACCATATATCTAACTGTAAAATTTGACCGATTCTACCTGTTTGCTAATATAAAATAAAGTATAACAACAAAAAAGGAGGGGCCACAATTGTTTACTTATATGTATATTTCTCTATTAATTCTTGATTTATTTTGCGCAGCTGCATCAGGGGTAATTTTCTATAGAATTTATTTGAAAAAAAAAGGTCTTTTAATCACAAAACATAAAAATGGAGGTCATCCCATGAAGAAAATATCCGTCTCAAATTTGGGTAACACTATCCTGCCTTTTCTAAAATCCCTTAATAATGAAGGGATTATCCTTACTAACGGAAATAAAAAACCAATCGCCGTCCTTTTGGGCATTGAAGAGTACAAATCGATAGAAACGATCCTTAAAATGGACTTAAAGGACCTAATTGAACTCTATAAAGCACATCAGGAAATCGAAAACGGTAATTTGACCGATTATGTTGACGTAACAGATGAGATCACAAAATAACAATGCAAATATTATGCTTTGTTCTGGCTGGAATACTTCTGTTTTGCGGGATATTGTCATTAATCGCTTGGCACAAAAAGTATTATCAAAAGCGTAAGCCATCAAAATAAAAATAGTACTTTATGTAAAAAGTAAAAGCCTGGATTACATTCTTGGCTTTTTTATTTGTGTTTTATCTAAAATTGCGATAAACTAATTTTTATTCCAAGAGCTGGCCTATTAAAATCACCTTTCTATTATTCTCCTTATTGGGAGGGTACCATGAGCTGGGAAAAGATAACTGGCACGATAATACCAATATCAGCAATAATCATAGCTGTCTATCTTGTTGTATTAGGCTTCCAGTTCCCTAAAATAAATAAAACAAGCGAGGATGTGGCCGTTTTAAGCAAGACATTAGGCGACGTACCGAACAAATTAGAAGATATAAATGACAGAGTACTCAAGCTGGAAGCCTCTTTAGGTACTGCCCCGGCTGAGTTAAAAGCTCACGCCATCCAGTTAGGAACGATCGCTAATAATTTCCAAAATATCGAAAGCCGATTTATTAAAGTATCAGCCGAACTCCTCTCAACACAAACCGCTATATCTCAATCTACAGCGGATATAAGCGCTCTTAGAAGCGACTTCAAATCACTTGACCAAAAATTAACCCGCATTGAATCAAGATTAGATAGCTTTGAAAATAAAATGCTACCCACCCTAATTGAAATAAACCAAAAATTTGAGAAAATGGTCAGTTCTGGTCGTAAAGAATAATCGAGCCTGCCACACAAACAACCCCAACGCTCCGCGTCGCAAAAACCGTCCCAAGAAAGCGGCTTTTTAATATCATCTCCTTCTCTCTCTAAATTACGGCAAATTATAATTTTCCAAGCGAACCTGTTCGCTTTTTGTTCGTATAACCTGCTATTACACTTACTCATTGCAAATTTTCTTACAAGTCTGGTATAATATAAAAGACTTTTGCCTACTATTACTATTTACTTTATGCCCAAACCAAAACCAACACATAATAATCCAACCGTCTTAATCGCCGAAGACGATCACCTAATAACCAAAGCATACGTAGCAAGCCTGAAACGAAGCGGTTTTAAAACCATCCACGCTTCAGACGGCCTTGAAGCTTTATGGGAATCAAAAAGAAAAAACCCCGACATCATCCTTTTGGATATCAAAATGCCTTTTATAAACGGTTTTAAAGTATTAAAAGAGTTAAAAGCTAACCCTAAAACAAAAGATATCCCGGTCCTTCTTCTCTCAAATTCCCTGCGCGACGAATACTTGGTATCCGCGCAATCCTTAGGCGCTAAAGAATTTTTAATCAAATTAGATTTATCAATTGATACGCTTGTTCAAAAAATTATGACCTACACAAAAGAACATACAGCCCCTGCCTAAATCCCACCCACCAAAAAATTAATAACGGCTATCGTTAATAACAAACTACGGCCTCGATAAAATTTTTCTAATAAATTAAAATTAACCATAATTATGAAAAAAATTATTGCCGAAGAAGACAGACGAAAAATAGAAATGAATAATACGATTTGTAATGCTGCGTGGGTCGATGAACAAATAGCTGCCCAAAAGGATAAAAAAAAGAATGGTTCTGAAATTATGGCCGTGGTTATAGGCGTTATATTAGTTGGGAGTTTAGCTACGATTATTGATTATTACGATAATAACGAAGAGAAGGTAAATGAGATAATTTCTGTGCCTGGCCATGTACTCGCTATTGCAATATATGTAGTCTCATCTTTTATTTCTTTTATAGTGAATCACATTATAACAATTCTCCTAATTATAATCGCTTTTACGTTAGTTAAAATATATAAGAAATTAAATCGTTAATAACAAACTATAGAAATACTTAGTAAAAATAGTATCAAATAATAAATAACAGGAGGGTTAAACATGAATGGAAAAATATTTAGTATACTAGGAATACTTGAAATATGGGCAATAGTAATAACAGGTAGTGTAGTTAGGGTGATTTCTGCATCACCTGCATTCGTTACAGCTATTTTAGCAACAATGATTATCCTCTTTACTATATTGGCGATCGCATCAATAGCTTATGTTGTTTCAAATTAAAGTTCACGAAGCGGACTCATAAAAAGTCCGTTTTTTATTTTAGATTCTTTGAGTTCTATAAAAATTGTTTTCCAAATTACTTTCAACTAAAAAAATATGTACTTTTGCAAAAATTCCCCAAAGTTTGGTATAATATAAAAGACTTTTACCTATTATTACTATTTACTTTATGCCCAAACCAATATTAAAATTTCTAATCCTTTTATTCGTCTTACCTCTCTCGGCTTGCGAATATGAAGTCACCGTAAAAGACAAAAATACCGATAAAGTCATAGGCACTGCTGATGTACGCTTAAACGATTCGACCGCCAAAAACCCCATTTCAAACCCGGTTAAGTCAACACCAATAAATATAGAAACCGGCTGGTACGCAGTAAAGCTTGTAAGTGGAGAAACCTATTACGGGCAGATCAATGACACAGACGCTGATCCGGTTGTAATAAAAAATGTATATTATAACTATGACCAAATGCTGGAAAATCAAGGAAAAAATAATACAAATCAATCTGGTAGCGTGCGTCTGGTAAAGCGAGGAAAAGAACCGCACGGACCTGACACTACGATGAGTATAATCAGGAATCAGGTCAAATATATGGAAGCTTTAAAACAAGACTCTAAAGTTCTACAAGCCATCCTCCAATACGAAAAATAATTTTTATAAATAATATATGATCCTCAATACCAACCTGCAAAAAGAAAAAGACAGATCAAAATATCGTCAATTAAGAGATAAGGCAACCCAACTTAGGGCACAGCTACAGAATATCAATTTAACTGATAATGCACGAGACCACATAGAAGAAAGGCTTAAACTGATTGAAGAACAAAAAAAATCCCTTTGCAAAAAATATGGCGTTGACGATCTACCTAATAAACCAATCACAAGTAGTCATAAGCCTTCCGCCTGGAGATACAGGACATACGGAATTTAGCTAAATCAAAACCTTTCTAATATATGCCCAAAGAACTCTGGCGCGTGTTTTTAGGCCTTCCTTCTAACGAAGAACCCCAAAAAGCACCCACTAAGAGCCCTAAAAACGCGCCAAAACCCAAATCTCAATCAAAAGCCATTATCGCTAAAACCCTTCAATTATGGCCCATATTCTCAGTTTTTTTTATTTATTTAATCCCAATTTGCCTTGCAACGCAAATAAGCTTCTATTACCTTGCTTACGCGTCTCTATTAGTCGTCTTTATATCAATCACGGCCTCCGCAGAAAAGATAAACAATAACGGTAAAGAAAAACTAAAACCCTCCCACCCCTTACAACAACGGAGCCGTCAACTTCAGGTAATAAATAATTATTATATCATTATTATATGAAGAATCCCAAATTCATCACCTCTTGGCTATTAATTTTACTGGTTTTAGGAATTTGCTTTTATTGGTACGAATGGAGACCCAAACAGATTAGAACTCATTGTATGAAGCAAATAACAGATGGTTACTATTTACCAAAAGGAAGTGGAGATATTAACGCTTTTGATAAATTTGAGTTAGCAAAACAAATTTGTTTTCTTGAAAACGGCTTGAAAGAATAAAATTAGGGTAAATGCAATATCCGGTCCCGAATATCGTTCCCCGGTAACGGTGAGGAAACATCCGCAGACCACCACCCCAAAATCCGTGAGCTCTTCAACCGAAAATCCCTATAACCAATCAATTCCACACCAAATCATTACAAACTCGCCGTCCATCAATCCCTCAAATCCGTGACCTGCCCACCCCCTTAAATGCGTGAGCTACTTCCCTAAAAATTTACCCCAAAAGTGTCATGACTAAAAAACCAAAAAATATAAAATTTATCTGGAACAAACCAGGGGATATCAAAAAACAAATTGAAAACTGCCGTTATTGCCAAAGTAAAAATATCAAAAAGCGCGGTTTCCGAAAAACCAAGATAGGTAAGACCCAGTTATATTATTGCCACGATTGCCATAAAACTTTTTCCGACCAAATAGTAAAGCACAAAGAATATCCCCTCAAAGTTATTTTGGAAGCCGTAAGCCTTTATAACCTTGGATATTCAAATGCAGAAACACGCAATTTCATAAATGAACGCTACGGCCTTAAACCCGGCGCTTCAACAATCGATAATTGGCTTAAGGAATTAAAGCCTCTTTGTCGCTATGCCCGCCTGCGCCCCAAGGCTATAAAATTATACCCGCCACAGCAGACTATCCAATCTGTTACTTTCAGACACAAACAAGTTTATCATTACCGTTATCACCGGGCCAAGCTTGATATCCTTTTAAAAAGCCATGAATTTTCAAAATACAATAATCTTAAAGTTTGGCTCAACTCCATTAAGAAGGATTGTCCACATGATCTTTTTCTCTCAGGGGAGCGCTCTTCTCAGACCAAAGCCAAAATTGATCTCAACCAAGTTCAGGTCAACCATATCCAAAACCATGCCACCCGATTGGCCAACTTGCTATTGCAGGCTGTCGGCAATAACCGGCTTCGGCATGACGCTCTACAGCAATTCATGCTCATCAATGATTCTGTCTCGGTTGCCATGGAGGTGCCAATTTATTTGAAGCCCTCTGATATCCGCTATTTTACCGAAAAGCTAAAATTCAAAATTCCATTCAAGATTAAAGAAACATTAACCGGCCATATCGACCTTCTGCAATTGCGTAATGGTCTTATCCATATTCTGGATTACAAACCAAACGCTAAAGGAGAAAAACCATTTTGGCAGCTTACCCTTTACGCTCTGGCCTTAAGCAGGCTGACGGGGTTAAAAATCATGGATTTCAAATGCGCCTGGTTTGACGAGAACGATTACTTTGAGTTTTTCCCTCTCCACTTGGTTTACAAAAGGCCACGACGCGACGAATCTCACCAACCAAATAAATAGCTTTGCAGAATACAGGTGTGACCGGATCTGTCACAACTCCATGTTATAAGACAATCAGGTTTATAGAATTTACCAAGGTATTTATTCCCTTGGTTTTTATATCCCTCAGAATTATAAGGAAAAACCGAAAAAAGTTTAAAATAGCGGCAATAAATGGTATAAGCTCGTTAAAATTCGTTAACTGCGTTCCTTTTAAAAACTAAATGATACAGGAAAAATCCAAAAGGCCTCAATTTCCACATGAAAAGGAAAAATATATAAATATAACAGACCATTAAAAATTGGAGCCGACCATGAAAGCAAGCTACACAATTATTGATGTCGATATTGAACAGGTTGAGCTTGACCGGAATAACCCCAGAATCGCCAAGTACATAGAGATGTACGGTGATGAAGTGACGGCGGAGCAGATTGCCCTTGCTTTAAATGTCGGCGACAGTTCAGCCGAACAGAATTCAACCACCTTCCAAAGCCTGAAGGCCTCGATCAGGACCAATGGAGGGGTAATACATCCTATTATCATTAACAAGCAGCCTGACGGGAAGCTTGTTGTCATTGAAGGAAATACCCGTGTCGCCATTTACAAGGATTTCAAAGAGGAAAAGGTAACCGGGAATTGGGACAAAATCCCTGCTGTCGTTTATGAGGCCATGAGTCAGGAGGAAATAGACTCCATTCGCCTTCAGGCCCACCTGGTAGGCCCCAGACCCTGGGACCCGTACTCCAAGGCCAAATATTTAAATCATCTCAGGAATACAGAGCTCCTTACCTTTAAACAGATCGTCGATTATTGCGGCGGACGAGAAGGAGAGGTCAGGGACTATATCGAAGCATATAATGAGATGGAACGATATTACCGCCCCCTGCTTGATAGCGACGATGAATTTGACCCCAAAAGATTCAGCGCCTTTGTGGAACTCCAAAGGAAAAATGTTCGGGACGCTATTGTCCATAATGGTTTTGATTTCAGTGATTTTTCAAAATGGGTAATTGATTTTAAAATCCACCCCCTCCAGTCAGTACGGAAATTACCCATGATCCTCAAAAACAAAAAGGCCCGTGAGGCCTTTATTAAATTTCCCGGTAAAGGCGCGATTGACGCCGCTATAAAGCAACTGGAGCAACCGGCAACGGATGCGGTTTTGAATGAGGCCACTTTGGAACAGCTTGCTCGCGAAATCACCAAGCGGATTCGAACATTGCCGTATGAAAAATTCCAGGAACTCAAAGAAAACACAGATAGCGCTGAAGTTCAGGCGCTGATTGACGCAAAAGACCAGCTAACAGGATTGTGCAGTGACATTGATGCGGAAAAATAAACCATGGGAGAATCCAAAAAGCACAACAGCCTGGTGATTGCGATTGAAAAGTGGATTGAGAAAAATAAAGGGGGAGGTGACAATACCTGTCTGCTTACTGACTCAGGGCTTTCGTCATCCAAGAGTAGGCCAAAGCCCATAAACGGGCATGTGCCGGACATATATGCTGAGAACTTAACAAAAGAAAGATGGATTATTATCGGTGAAGCTAAAACTGCAAGAGACCTTGAATCCAAACGGTCAGAAAAACAGATCAAGGAATTTTTAAAGTATTGTGCTTCCTATCCTGGAACGCTTTTTATATTGTCAGTGCCTTGGGATACAACAATTTATGCCAGATCACTTTTGAAAATTTTCAAGAAGGAATTGGGATTTCCTGACCTCACTACACTTGTCATTAATGAATTAGGCTTCTCGGGGGAGTAAACGTGTCACCGATCATCCTTAAAAAAGAACCATCTTATCTAAAGCGGCAAGAGGCGTTTTCCTATCAGGAAGAAGCAGTACGGGCCGTAAGGGGCCTTGAATATTCTGCTGTTTTCCATGAACAAGGCCTTGGAAAAACCAAGATTGCCATAGATTTAGCCCTTTACTGGTTAGAAAAAAAAGAGCTTGATACCATCCTCTTCATCGTCAAAAAAGGCCTTATCGCCAATTGGCAAAGAGAATTTGGCATCCACGCCCACATCAAGCCAAAGGTTTTGTCCCAAAACAGGAATGACAATTATTTTGTTTTCAACAGCCCGGTCAAGGTTATTATCACCAATTACGAAGTAATAAAGGCAGAAGAAAAAAGGATTAAACTGTTCCTAAAGACGCGGAATGTAGGGGCGATTCTTGACGAATCCGCCAAAATCAAAAATCCTGATTCTGCTCTAACTAAAGTATTTTTAGAAATAGCTCCCCAATTTAAAAAAAGAGTCATCTTGACCGGCACCCCGATTGCCAATCGGCCATATGACATGTGGGCGCAAATCCATTTTCTTGACCAGGGAAAAAGCCTTGGAGAAAGCTTTAAAAGATTCAAAGGCAACTTGGATCTCTCAAATAAGCTTCACAGAGATAAATGCAGGCGCGATGATTTTGAAAATAATTTGAGCCATCTCTTTGAGAAGATTTCCCCATTTTCAGTCCGGGAGACCAAGAATTCAGGCATCGTCAGTCTTCCGCGAAAAATCTATGAGAAGATTGAAACTCAGTGGGAAAGATACCAACTTGAGCTATACAGGCAAATCCAAAAGGAGGAGCGGGCGGTTATCATTAAGAACGGCATCCCGGAGGAAGACCGTTCGGATGAAATATTAAAAAGATTATTGCGCCTTTTGCAGGTCGCCTCAAATCCAAAATTAATTGATAAGCATTACTCCCGCGAGCCAGGCAAGTTTGAATATTTGGATAATCTGCTAACGGGCATTATTGCCAATGGTGAAAAAGCGATTGTCTGGACATCGTTTACCGATAACGTAGATTGGCTTAAGAGCGAGTTTGCGCGTTTCAATGCCTGTAAGGTACATGGTAAAATCAACATAGACAGAAGAAACATAAGCATCGACCGATTCTTAAAAGATGAAACCTGCAAGGTCCTGATAGCAACCCCAGGGGCGGCCAAGGAAGGATTGACCCTGACGGTTGCTAACCACGTAATCTTTTATGACAGGGGATTCAGCCTTGATGATTATTTGCAGGCCCAAGACCGGATTCACCGAATATCCCAAGAGAAAGAATGCTATATTTACAACCTTATCATGAAGGATTCGATAGACGAATGGGTTGACGTTCTGCTTCAGGCCAAGGAATTATCAGCGCAACTTGGTCAAGGGGATATTTCTCTCGACTATTACAAGAGTAAGATCAATTACAGTTTCGGCCAAATAATAAAATCAATCCTGAACATTGAGGAGTAGCCTATGATGACCAAAGGGTGGCGTCAGGATTCCATAACCCTTCGCGGTGAGGAAATTGAATTAAAGGTAGGTTACTGCAATCAGTCAGATTTGTTCTATTTCCCGGAAAATCCGCGTATTTTTTCTATCGTTGCAGCCGGCGACAAGACGCCCACTCAGGAAGAGATAGAAAAAGCCCTCCAAAAACGGGAACATGTCAGGCAGCTTGCCCAGTCAATCAAGGCAAATGGCGGTTTGACTGATCCTATTTTTGTCCGGGAGGACTCGAAAATCGTTCTCGAAGGTAACAGCCGACTGGCAGCTTACCGCCTTTTGGCCGAAAAGGACCCGGCAGAATGGGGCCAGATCAAATGCAAGTTGCTTCCCAAGGGAATCAATGAAGACATCATATTCTCACTTTTAGGCGAATACCATATTGTTGGGAAAAAGGACTGGGCACCCTTTGAACAGGCAGGCTACCTATACAGAAGAAACCATAAATTCGGGGCAAGTGCCGCTGACATGGCCCGTGGACTGGGCCGGACTACGAATGATGTCAACAAGCTCATTAATACCTATAGCTTCATGGTACAACACAATGACACAGACCCAAATAACTGGAGCTATTATTTTGAATATTTAAAATCCAGGAAAATCCAGAAATGCCGGGAAGATTATCCAAAACTGGATGACGTGATTGTATCAAAGATAAAGAGCGGTGAAATCGCCAAAGCCGCTCAAATCCGGGACGAACTTCCTAAAATCATTAAAGCCGGTAAGAAGGTAGTAAGCAAACTGGTCAATGAAACAAAGGATTTTCAGGAATGTATTGATATCGCCATTGCCAAAGGAGCCGATGACCAAACCTTCCAGCATATAAAGAGGTTTAGGAATTGGATTGTCACAGATGATGTATCTGAAGAAATACTGAAGCTTCCGAAGGATATTCAACAGAAGATTTTCTATGAACTAAAGAAAATCCGCGAATCCATCGACTTACTTGAAAAACACAGAAATTGAGCCAGTTGATCGCGTCAGTTTTTGCGCCCCATCCTGGAGATGATAGCGCCGACTTCGCACGTAGCGATATTTTCGCATCGAGAGCATTTATCTAACAGTTTCAAAAGGTGCTCACATTCGTTTTGCCTGAGACTTTCAGCCTGGACCTTTTGAACCACACAAGGCTCTAAAGGTGCTTGAGGCGCTTCCTCTTTAATTGGTTCTTGCTTAGGTGGAAGGGGTGACTTGGGGGATGTGGACGCGAGCCTTGATCTTAAGCGGATTTCCTTGGAAATCGGCAGCCCGATCATACGTTCGACTTCGTTGTAAAATACCGCCTTATACTCATTATCGACAAAATCATCCCGGCGGCTGTTCGGTGTGAGCTTGTCGGAATCAATGTGGATCTCACCGACCATGTAACTGTTGAACCTTGGCTCACGGAAGCAGGGAGATAGCATCTGAGAATCCCCGATCAGGATATTTCCCCGTCGAACCTTGATCCCGGACGATCTTTCAGCCTTGGCAATTGAACCAAGCAAATCCCTTCTAAGGCCGTACCAGCCAAAAGCACCTGGTTCATCATCTATCATAATCTCAAAGAATTGGACCTCATCGATGATATCCAGTTCCTTTTTAGTGATCCAGATCATGTTCTTGTATGGTTTATACAGGGGCTCACCGTTAAGAAGGATATCATATTGACCGTACAAGCTTAGCCTTTGCGATAAGTAATCGTCAATTGAGTCGGCATACGAAAATTCTTCCCGGTCAAAGGGCAGGGGGGCAATCTCAGATAAATAGTTTTTAATTTTTTGGATATCAAAAAGGTAGTTTTTGAAACTGGTAACGCCTTCCAAAACCACCTTAAAATAGCTACCTGTTTTTTTAGTAAGTTTATTTTGGCTGAACTTTGTTATCTTGTTAAATAACTGCCTCAATGACATTGAGTTGTTTTTCTTGTCATTGATTATTTCATTAAGCTTAACACAATCCCATTCCTGAACGGATTCAACATTTTCATTCTTTGCCTTTGTTACGAAAGTGACCTTTTCACTAAAGGCAATACCGCCAAGCCGCCCGATTCCCCGAAAACCTCTCAAATTCTGATCGATCTTATTGGATATCCCAATATTGCCTAACACCTCTTCGGCATCACGAGCACGTATTCCGTCCCCGTTATCGGTGATTTCGATCTTTTTGGAAAAAGGGTCTAAATTAATTTCAACCCTCATTTGAGGGTTCTTGTATTTGGAAGAATCAATGGAGTCTACCGCATTCTGGATATATTCGCGGTAAATTGAAAGGGGCTGGTTATACATACCGGCAGTTAGAGTTTCGAGTAAAAACATGCCAGCTTTGAAAGAGGGGTTTTTAGGTGCCATATTAATTCGCTTCCTGGAACAGATAATTATCCTGATCGTTAAGTAGTTCGTCGTTAATATAGTATTCGAGTATTTCTTTTATGTTCTTATTTTTTAGCTCTGTATATGTCTGGTATAGCTGTGACTGTTTTTTATTATCGCAAAGGATCGCCAGTAATTCCTTTTTTTCATTAGCGGTCAGATTTTCAAACTTATTGGTCCACGCCTTTTCATCCGGTCCCGGCTCTGAACCCCTGTTCATGAGGATTTGCTCCGGCATATGAAGAATCCTTACGAATTCCTTTGAGTCACCTCCAAAGGCGCGGTAGAAGAAGTCAGAGGTGGTCATGACCGTACCTTTAAGGACGTTCAGGATTCTCTGGACTCCCCGCAGGTACTGCCAATTCCAGTTCGGTTCGTTTATAAAGGTCCGGTCCTTGTGGCTTAGGGGGATGAATTTCATGGGAAAGGAATAAATCTGAAGATTCAACTCCTGGTTCAGATTGATATTGATATTGAGTCGCTCCCACAGATCCTCGGGGGTATCGTCGTAATTGTATAGGACATAGTTGGATAGGTGGATGATACCGGCATCAGCAGCCATCCGTATCCTGCTTTCATATATTTCCTTGTCCTTTATGTGGTCGAAGGCGATACGAAGGGGATTGATGGCAATCTTAGCCAGTAGCTCCATATTTGATTTTTTCATCAACCGGGCATCAGTACCCTGGTTAAAATCTACATGGCGGTTCTTATGGATAGTCTGCCCCGCCTTGTTTTTATAATAATATTGAGCGCCTTTCTCAAATCCAAGGTCAATTAAGTCATTGATAACTTGTTCAAATTTCTTGGATGCGAGGATATTGTTATCAAATAGGACCAGATGGACCTTCTCCTCATAATCGCGAATTATCTCGTTGATGTATGGCTTGATACCCCAGTAATCGATGAACTTCGGTTCCAGAGTGGGAACCCCGCAGAATTTGCATTTACGGATGCAACCACGGGTTGAATAGCCAAAATATGAATCGTCAATTAGGGAATACTCATATGGAGTGCTATTGAAAAGGTCATAATCCGGAACAAGGTCGTTGATAACTATCTCATTGTCATCATTTAACATACCTGGTTCGCATAAAAGGCCCCTGATTGGGACAAGGCCTGTTTCCTTCCAAAGTTCCTCAGGCATAAGGGTGGCCATTATCCCGCCGACGAAAATCCTTGAATTATCGCCCCTGACCAGATTCTTGTAATATTTGATTGTTTTGACAGTGGCGGCCCAGTTATATGTAAAAAGGGTTGAAACATATATCCGGTCCCAGTATCTTTCATAGGGTACTTCGTGGTTTATCCCTTTGACGAAATAGACAGAATCTCCAAGTATTTTGTGGTACTTAGATATTTTCATAAGACCCATTGGGGGGAATTTGGTCTTATATCCGGGCTCTACAAGCAGTACGTTTCTTTTCATCGGTAGCAGTGGTGACCTTTCATGAGATAAGCCTCTATACCAAAAAAATAGGCGGCTGTCTATCGAAAATGGTCATAAAGACACAAATCGATACGAAGCGCAAATCTTCATTCATCAAAAATGAAGATTTTTGGGGAAATATGGCTGTTTTTGTGGATAAAAGGTGGAAAAAATAGCCTTGCAAAACAATATGTTGTGGTGTAAAATGTAAAACGACACAATATGTTGATGTATAGTTGATTCGCAAGATACAAGCGATCGTAAGTTCGAACGGTGATTTTTCGCTTCGTCCTAATAGTTACCTTGCTATTGGGGTTTGAGAGATTCGCCTGCTAACCTCTGGAGGTAGATGTAAACTGCAAGAGTACATCAAAAAGTATGGTAATATCGACATAATGTATAAGCTAATTATTAATAGGATATAAATATGTATATTTCCAAAATCAAAATTTCAAATTATAGAAATTTTAAAAATGAGGTGGTTGAATTTACTCCTGGTTTAAATGTTTTAATTGGACATAACAATGCTGGTAAAACAAATCTTATCAAAGCGCTACAATTAGTTTTTGATAGAGAACACAGAGAAAAGCTAACTATCGACGATTTAAATAAGGAATATCAAGATTTTTCAAAGCCGCCAAGAATAGATATATCCGTCTTAATTTCTGAGCACGAAGATAAAAAAGACGATAAAAATGTAATATATGATTGGATAATTTCTGAAGCGCCTCAATATGAAGCTCAACTGACATATACATTTTATCTTCCGAACAAACATTGGGATGAATATAAAGAATATACAAACGAATTTAAAGATAAAAAAGGAGAATACAATAAGGAAGAATGTCTTAAAGTTATTGAAAAAAAATTTTTAAAGAAATATGTCTCAAAAATATTCGGTGGCGATCCTAACAAAGAAGAAAAGGCAGATTCTGAAAACTTGGATAGGTTTGATTTTCAGTTCTTAGATGCAATACGGGATGCTGAAAAACAAATGTTTTTTGGAAATAGAACTCTATTAAGAGAAGTTCTAAATTATTTTTTAGATTATAATATTACACAAGGTAAAGATTACGAAGAACTTGATAAAAAACAGCTAAAAGAATTGAAGGAAAAAGAAATTGAGTTTAGCGAAAAGTCGAAGACTCTATTAAAGCATTTAATCGGAAGAGTATCAAAAGATAAGATGCTTGAATACTCGGAGGAAACTGGAGCAGATAAGGGCGGTAAACCTGATTTCGATGCTGAGATAAGTGAACAGGAAATTCTTTTTGCTCTTAGATTGATTGTTGATAAAAGTGGAATAAAATATCCAATTAAAATTAACGGATTAGGCTATAATAATTTATTATTTATTGCACTTATACTATCAAAAATGCAGATGGAGTGTTCGGGTTTTATGGGGGATAATGCAAAGGTATTCCCCATTTTGGCTATAGAGGAACCTGAGGCTCATTTGCATCCGTCAATGCAACATAAATTCTTACAGTTTTTAGACAAAAATTTAAATACAAAAAAGCAAGCACGTCAAGTATTTATTACATCGCATTCCACTCATATTACATCTGCGGTAGACTTAAACTCGATAATTTGTCTTTATGAAGATTTAAATGGCATTCTTAGAATTGGTTATCCTGGAAAAACATTCTCAAATGATAAAGAAGATCAGGAGTCAAAAGTCTATGTTAAAAGATTTTTAGATGCTACTAAATCAAATATGTTATTTGCGGACCGAATTGTTTTCGTTGAAGGTCTTGCCGAACAGATATTGTTACCTTGTTTGGCAAAGTATATTGCTAAGGAAGAAGAGCTTCTCAATAAACACGTGAGCATAATTAGCGTTGACAGTCGAACCTTTAAGCATTTTTTAAAAATATTTTCCTACAATGAAAAAGATAACATATATGCAATTAATAAAAAAATTGTATGTATTACCGATGCAGACCCTTCAAAAAAAGAAAAAGAGCCAGAAGGGGAAAATAAGAAGAGATGGAAAAAATGCTATCCGTTTGAATTGGGTCAGGATATCGAAAATTACGAGTACATATCTTTGGCGTCACATGCAACTAATTTAATCGAATATTATAAGTCATTTAAAAATATTAAAATACAAATTCCACCTGAAGGTAGAGGAAAGACATTTGAGTATGAATTGGCGTTAAATAATCCGTCAAATGAAAATATTATTACAGAATGTTTTCCATCAACTGGTAAAAACAGAATTAATTTTTTTAAAGAATTAATGAAAGCATATAATGAAGGCAAAACATTAAAAGAATTGCAAGCTTTGTCGCATCACGATAGAATAAAACATGCAATTGATAAATGTGATTGGGTAGAAGAACATAAAAAGAAGGCACTAATTGCTGCAATTTATTATCAGGCTGTAGAGAATATAAAAGGAGTGCATGCGTTCTACCTTGAAAAACAGCTTAGAGATAATTTTGGTAAAATGGACGTTGAAAAAGACTTTATTATCCCACCATATATTAAAGAAGCAATAAATTTTATAACAGATTAACCATGATAAATATAAACAAATTGCCAAATATTTTGGAATTGCCTAATACTGAAAAGAACTTTAGGGTTTTTGCTGGCCCAGGAGCAGGAAAAACTACGTGGTTAATAGACCACTTGAAAAGAGTTTTGAAAGAATCTAATCGTCTTAGTAAAACCCGCAAAATAGCATGTATTACATATACAAACGTAGCAGTCGAGGAAATATTCAACAAGTTAGATTGTGATAAAAGCAGATTTGATATTTCTACGATTCACAGCTTTTTATATAGAAATATAGTAAAGCCGTTTTCACATTTAATAGCCGAAGATGTAAATGGAGAAAAATTATTTAACATTGATAAACTTGATGGACATGATGAGCACATCCCTCATAGTGACAGAATAAGAAGATGGAAAGTCACCATCGAGCAATTAAACGGAAAAAACTATAATTATTTTAATTTTAGTGAAAATAAAGCCAAGATGATTGCAGAATTATCCAGCCTTGATTATTCATTTGTCGATAAAAATCTTGAGTTAATATATAGGCAAAATCGAGGATTTTCTATTCCACGAAAAAATGGTGAACTTTGGATTTATAAAAAAAAGTATTGGGTTGATGGAATAATGCACCATGAAGATGTTTTATATTTCGCGTATTTAATTATTAATAGATCTCCAAGGGTTCTAGAGTTTGTAAGAAATAAATTTCCATATATTTTTATCGATGAATTCCAGGATACTACAGAACTTCAGACTTGGATAATAGAAAAGATAGCTGAGGAAAGAACGAAGGTCGGTGTCATCGGAGATTTAGCTCAATCAATCTATAAATTTGCCGGAGCAAAAAGATGTGATTTTGAAAACCTGAAAATTAATGATTTGCAGAGTTACAAGCTGGAAAAAAATCATCGCTCAACACAAAAAATAATACATTTTTTGAACTGCTTACGGGATGATATTTGCCAAGAATGCTCTGAATGTACAATTGAAGGATGTAGCGTCAATATATTAATTGGACCAATTAAAGATGCGATTCAGTGGATAGAAAAAAATAATTATAACCCAATTTATGTACTAACAAGAAAAAACGAGTCAGTTGAAGAAATTAAAATGCAAAGAAATCTAATTGCTGATGATTTATTAAAAAAACTTTATGCTATAGATTCTAACTACTATAGAGTCAAAGCCCTACATTCAATATTTATGGGATATAAATTTTATGAGAAAGGATACTTAAAGGATGCTATAAAAGAGGTGCTTAAACCGTTGAAATATGAAGGAAGAGGATCAATAACAAAGCTTGAATTGCGTAAAATTGCAATAGATATCATTGATGATATAAAAACTATAGAAACTCGGAATAAAAATCTCTTTGAATATTATTCAGAGCTGTTGGATAATATTAGTACTATTTACAAACTAAAGATAGGAGCAAAGTTAACAAATAGAGCATCTGCTAAATCTTTTTATGAAAGCACCTTGATATCTGATATTTTAAGATTCATCAAGGTAGATACTAAATCAGAAGACACTATTAGAACGATTCATAGCTCAAAGGGAACACAGTTCGATAATATATTAGTGCATTTTGAAAACCTGAGAGATTTTGAAAAATACGTGTTTGAGGCAAAGGACCGACTGGAATCTGATGAAGATGATGCAAGAATCTATTATGTCGGTTTTAGCAGGGCAAAAGAAACCTTATTTATAAATATTCCAGAAATAAATAATAGTTCTATAACAAAAATTCAAAATTTTAAAATTGAATATAAAATCTTACCTGAGTCAAAATAAAAAGGCCACCTGTTAGAGGGTAGCCTTTTTTATAGATGCCTTTTCTATATTGCAAAGCTTTGTTGACCATATATTGCCCAAAACTTGAGGATGGGCAACAATATTTGACAAGATATGGTTTTTATGGGAATTGTAATTTTTATGTAAGGTTAAACAAAAATACTAGTTTTAGATGAATATTTTCACCTTACTTTTAGGGTTCAAATCCAGCCCGGCCCACATTAATAATCCCTAATTTTAGGGATTATTTTATTATGTCAATTTTTTGTTGACCATATATTGCCCAAAATATTTGTTGTCAGTATTGCAATCTAATAGTTTTATTGTCTTTTGAAGAGAAGATTGATTCAGATGGGCGTATCTCATCGTTGTTTTAATATCTGAATGACCTAATAATTGTTGGATTGATTGTACTGTGGCTCCAGCCATAGCTAAATGTGAAGCAAAAGTATGTCTTAACACATGACAGGTTATTCGTCTCAAACCCGCTTTTTTACAGACCTGCGCTAAGGTATCATTAATTCTCCACCTGCTAAAGTGCTTACCGTTTTCATCTGTAAAAATAAAACCACTCTCCCTCCTTTTTTTATAAAGGCAATTATAAACATCATTTGTCATATATATATGTCGTATTTTGTTGCTTTTAGTAGATGTGATTATATTGCGATGAATAGATTGCCTAACAGTTATTTGTGCGTTTTTCCAATTTATATCTTCCCATGTTAAGGCAAGTAATTCACCTTTACGTAATCCTGTTTTCAAAGCTAAAAGAAATAAATCATACCAGACACCTTTAGAAAAATTAAGCAACAGGTTGCTTTCTTCAATAGTTAAGAAATCATATTTTTGTGGTGGAACCTTCAGTTTCTTTATAGTTGGGATTTTATTTAAATCAAGCCATTCCTCTGCTGTCCGCAAACATTTTGCAAGAATTGTAAGTTGATTATTTATGGATTTATTAGATAATTTCTTAGTTTTAATTTTTGAAGCTTTGTATTTTTCAATTTGGAAGTTTGAAATTTTATCAATCCTTGTTTTTCCAAAGAATGGAATTAGGTGAACTCTTAAAGTCATTTCTTTACATCGTATTTCCGAAGCCTTATTGTTAGATTTAACGTAAGTTTCAAACCACTGCCTGGAAAATTCTTTAAAATTTGGATGTTCATTGCCCTTGTTTATAGATTCATTAATAGAATCTCCTTTTGATAATTTATGTCTTAAAAGAGATTCATACGCTAAAGCTCCAGTTCTTGAATTTTCAGGACTACGTTTTCTGTATCTTATTCCGTTGGATCTAAAGTCCACCCACCATGAATTGTGTATTTTTCTTACTGCCATATTATTTGAGTCCAATTGGTTCAACTCTATTATTGCGTAGGTATTCCAATACATCGTTACGCTCAAACCTAAGAGAGCCACTCACCTTATAAAAAGGGATAGACCGTTTTTCGACCAGACGATACACCCCAGTCTTTGAGATGCGGAGTATTTGCTTAAGCTCGTCGGGTGTTATTAAGTTTGGATTTGAGTTAGAACCGTTTGGCATTAGTTTGTTAAAGAGCAATATAGGTCGGTAAATCAGGTGTTTACCAGCATCTATATTACTCTAGACATAGAATTAAATGGCTGTCAAATAATATGTCAATTATATCAGTTAGATAGGGCCTTTCATAATTTGGCCGATCTATAGATTATAGCATGGCAATATTTCATTCGGATGAATCTATGATACCAGCGACCCACTTGCGCCGCCCTCAAACTGAAGCTTCGTTTCCAAAAACAGGCAGGATAAACAAATAAGGTGGCCTGTTAAAAAGTCACAATAGCTACTGCAAAGCCTCTTTGCTGAGCATGTAAAAAGAACTAAAAACAAAGAAATAACAGTAGGATAGAAGTCTCAGCCTGTAAATATCTTGACCTATTGAGGCCACAGTGATATTAATATGTAAATATATAACCTCTTGAAAATATAGAGGTTCTAAAAATGGATTTACAGGCTGTAAAAGAGGAGGTTAAACCTGTAATTCCCCTGAAATCCGGTGGCTCCTATGCGTTGATGTGGGAACTCTTCTACACGGCAAGGTTGCTCAAGTATACGACACCTCGACATCTAAAAGCTGTAAAACCAACCTTCTCAAAAATTTGTTCCAAGAAAAAGCTGCTTGCGCTTTGCGATCTCGGATATCTCAAGAATCCGCAGGGTGAGGTGTTTTGCGCCACAGACAAAGCGAGAGATGTCCTTGAAGAGGTGGGATATAATCCTAAGCTTCTTCCCGGTGAACCAAAGGGTAAGGGGGACGTAAACGAACTGAACAACACAGAGGTATTTATCGATTGCCTTAAACATCCCTATTACAAAGCCCTCCTGTTTCCGAGATTCCCCATAGATAAGCCTTATGTAATTCCTGACGCTTTGTTGGTTTTAGCAAAAGACAATCGATACAAACTTGCCTTTTTGGAGATTGAATCTGAGAAAACCAATTGGCAAGACCATCTGGAAAATAAACGTGAAAACTATAATCGATTGGCTTGTGACAAAATAGTCTATTCTTTTTGGATGAGCTTCGCACCATTACTTGATTTGCCAATTCCTGATAGGAATATGTTCTGCTTTTCAGTTTGGTGTATAGGCGATTTTAGATCGGACTGGCCTGGATGGGTATTTAAAAATGAAATATAGGATATCAAGCTTCTATAATCTCAGAATGGCAGGATGGCTTTTTATAGCTTTTATTATTCCGTGGTTTATAGCCCATTTTCTGACTAATGCAGGTGTAGAACATTATCCTGTCTTTAAACATTTCGCTACACTTCTGGTATATCCACTATATCCCTTTTTTAAAGATGGAGTGCCAAATTATATGGCATATATATATTATGTTGCCGTTTTCGAAATAATTTTAATTTTTGCTTTTATAAGATACAAGCATAAGTTTATAGGTATTTATGCTGTTTGCCCTAACTGCGAAAATAGTATTTTAGTTTATGACAATTGGCAATGCGATCATTGTCATAACTTCCAAGACAGAGATCGATATATTTATCAAAACTGTGTTCACTGTAAGCGTCCTTTAAAATCGGTGTTATGCGAACATTGTGAAGAAGAATTAAGTGTTCATGGCTTGTAATATATCAGGGAGATAATAATGGTTTACACCAAAGCGACAAAATATGGATTAGTCCCTAAACGGTCAATGTCAGTAGGAATTAAACCAGACATTCCGAGCTTTGATTTATCTAAAATCAATGTAGTTCAGCTTGCTAAGGATTTATCCGTCCAAATAAATCAAAAGCAACCAAAGGGGTGGTTGAGAAAATGGTGGGTAAATCAAAAATTGCCAATGGATAACCAAAGACTGTCCCATCTAAATGATTATATAAATGAAATACAAAGGGTAAATAGTTCCATAACAGATATGCAAGCCGAACTATTTGTCCAGCCTCAAATACTTCAATATGTAATTGAGAAACGTTTAATTGAGGCCCGGCAGCAAATAGAAATCGAGGTTAAAAGGCATGAGCGTGAAATTAACAAATATACCCAGGAAATAAATCGGGACAAGCTCGAAACAGCCAGAGTCCAGGCTGAAATAAGAAATACCATATCACAAACAAGAATAGTTGATTTGCAGGGTAAATTACTTGAAAAATTGATAGATGATCTTGATATTAAGAATATAACTCCTGAAATAGCCATCATAATAATAAAAGCGCTTGACCCGAACGCGCAGGTTGATCTGGCATCCGCCACAAACCATCCACTAATAAAAAGTTTAGTCGATAAAATGGAACAGCAAACACGTTCGTTAAAGGTCCAGGCTGATATGGATGAAAATATTGCAGAACATCAAAGAGGTCTTCTAAAGAAAAAATGATTAATTTAGGAATACCGATTAATACCGGAGAATGGCCTCCTGTTATAGAGCAGGATAAATTATATGAGCATCTTGCTATATGCGGAGGCACTGGTAAGGGTAAGACCACGTTTTGCATGAATTTGTTAAATCAGCTGCCTTCAAGCGGACTTATAGTTATAGACCCGCATGGAGACCTCGCAGACAAGATATACTCAATGTATCCTCATGCGAAATACATTTCTAAAAATAAACCGATTTGTTTGAACCCTTTGAATCAAAAATTAAATAGTTCTGAAATTACAAACGATTTAATTGAGGTTGTAAATAATGCAACGAGCATTACAAGCAAAGGCCAATCAGGAATAACTGTATTAATGGGCCGCCTCTTGCGAAAAGCAATAAAGTTAGGATTTAGAGACCTGCAACAGCTCTCTGATTTTCTTGATTATGAATCTCACCGGAAAAAGCATCCCCGGCTGGATTCCTTTTGGGAAGAATTTGACAAGAGAACTAAAGGTGGCAAAGGAGCATATATTAATCGGGAGGCAAGGGAATCCGCCAAAAGGATCACTGCCAGATTCTCTATGCTTCTTGACGACGAAAACCTTAGGCCGTTTATTATCGGGAAAAATGAATTTTCAGTTAAAGATATAGCCGAAAAAAAGAAAATCTACATTTTTAACCTTCATGGATTTGATAATTTTTTGGCCAGCTTCATCGGTTCAATGGTTAGTATAAATGCACGAAGCTACTATATGCGAAGTAAACCAAATACAACCCCTCCACTTTTCGTCTTAATAGATGAAATCAATTTTTTTATGAGCAATAACTATGAAAGGTTCTTATCGGAAGCACGTAAATATAATGTTGGACTGATTCTTTCCTTTCACACTTTTAAGCAATTAGCGCCTCGTTTCGCTGAAATGATTTGGGCAAATTGTGACACCCAGGCTTTTCTCGGAGGAAACTGGCTGGACGGAAAAACATTTTGCGAAGCATATAACTATAAAATGCCTGAACTAAAAAAATATCAAGGAATACTCGGAATTGAAAACTATGCTGTACATGTACAGTTATTGCCGCCCCCCGAAGTTAAGGATATAAGCCCACCCGACAGCTTCAATTTTTTAAAAGATTCATGGATTGAGTGCTAAATTTGCACTAAGAATATTTTCCATAATCTTCCATTATTTTCCAACCTCAAAGCCTTCTATTCTCCAAATCTGAAAATTTAGGGAAAATATAGAAAATAGGGATATCTTGTTTAAAGACAAACTATCCCTGTTGACCATATATATTTAGACAGGTTCGGGATGCTTTTCCCGCTCCTACTATAATAGGTATGATTAACCGTTAACACCAAGGAGGAAAGAATGACAAAACGAACAACCATTTCAGGCGAAGTATTTAAATTATTTACCGGGGTAAGCAAAGAAGTAAGCCACCAAGTTATAGGGCGGCCGAGGAAAAAGAGAATTAACAAAAAGGGAACTATTCATATACATTATCACTTCAACAAAGGGAGGAGGAAATAATAATGGAAAACTTTTCAACCGAAGTTAAAAAACGATATGACGAAATCGAAAACAAAGAACAAGAATTGAAAAAAGAATTAGAAAGATTGAGATCAGAAAAAAAGCCCTTAATGGCTTATCTAAAAGAAGTGGGAATGATCGAGGTAAAGAGACGCGCCAAAAGAATTAAAGCCGTAAATTAGGTAATCTAAAAAAACCCGGCGGGCTGGCTTAGCCCGTCGGGTAAAGGTTTATGCCATCACAAGGCAAGCAGCTTATGCCTATCCTTGCGTTCTCCGCTCCCTTGGCCTTGCGAAGCAAAGGTATGGCATATTTGGGGCTTTTGAGCTGCTTGCTCCTTAACAGAGTTAAGAAGTATGGTTTCGTCCCACCTAATCAAACCTGCGATTTTAATTCTTCCCGGAAGTTCCAGCTGATGGGCGTACACCCATTTGAGGCTCACTCCCAGGAGCTGCGCCACCTCTTTGGCGCAGAGGAACTTGGTCTGACTCATGAAAGCTTCCTTTCATTAGCCTCCAACGTTCCATTTAAAAACCACAAATTTTTTAGAGTGAACAAAAAACCTCGCAAACCTCAATTTGCCCACTATCCCTCAACTAAAAAGCCTATTAAACAATTTTTTTTGGTGCAAGAAAAAAATATTTAAAGGTGCTGTGGAATAGATAAATTAACAAAGCGAAAGTGCTCTGAAAAAATTTGTAACTGGCAGAAATAACGACTAAAAAATAATTTCATTTAGTTTGCTCTAAACTCAAATTGTGGTTATATTAATCCATGGGATGCTACAAACGAAAAATTAAAAGAGGCACCTTCTGGCGCTATGTCGGAAGCTACCGTAATGTGCAGTATTCTTCCAAGGCCATCTACAAGACCAAACGGGATGCGGAAAAGGCAGAGCGCATCAGGATAGACGAAATAGAAGGGGACCTCAATAATCCCAGACCCTCCGTTTCCTTTTATGAACTCTGCCAGCAACGTCTTGATTACCTTGAAGCAACTAAATCCGTATCATATTACCAGGACAACCAACGGACATTCAAAAAGCTGATCGCTTTGTGGGGCAAGGACACGGATATTTCCGAAATTTCCCGGCCCATGGTCCATAAATACCTCTTAAGCGAATCAGTAAGATTAAGAGAAGCCGGAAAGGACAATTTCGAGGTCAACGCTCAACTGCGCTATATCCGTGCCCTGTTTGGTTACGCCATCAATGAGCTTGAAGTCCTGGACATCAATCCCACCCGCAAGCTTAAATTCTATCCTACAGTTAAAAAGCTTAAATACATCCCGCAAGACTCAGATATTGATAAGGTATGCTGCGCCTGTTGGGAACATCAGCAGAAACTAATCATATTTTGTCTGGAGTCCGGTTGCCGGGTATCTGAAGCCCTAAGAGCGACAGACAATGACATTGATCTTGATATGGGGCTTCTGACCCTCTGGACCCGAAAAAAGCGGGATAGCCATCTTACCTATAGGCGGATACCTTTGCCTGAGAGATTAAGGCCCTACAAGGACGGAAAGGGGAGGTTATTTAAGGAATGGAGGGAGTACCCAAGATTCCTTGAGAAGACTTGCAGGGAAATTGGGGTGAAACCCTTCGGTTTTCATGCCTTCCGTCACCGCTATGCCTCTCTGCTTGCTCGTGACCGTTTACCCCTTACCACAATCCAAGCTTGCCTTGGCCATGACTCCGCCGTAACTACCGCTAAATACCTTCAAGCACTCGGTTTTCAATATTAATCTTTGCCCAGAGTTTTGCCCAAAATAAAATAGCCCACCCGAAGGTGAGCTAACTTATTGAAATAATTGGTGGGCCGTGTTGGAATCGAACCAACAACCTACTGATTAAGAGTCAGGTGCTCTGCCTAGTTGAGCTAACGGCCCCTGTGTGCTGATGAACAAAAGCGTCTCTTAACAGTCGGTTTGCTGGTTGTCAATGCCTTTTCGGTGATTGGGGCCGAAATGGGCGGAACATTTTCCCTCGGCGCAGATGGCTTAGCGTCTGTTTCTGCGTTTGCGCTCCCGCTTCCATTCATTCTTGAGTTTGCGGTCTTTCTTCACGGGTTTGTTTTTCGACCCCGGTTCACTGGAAAGATCCACCAGGTAGCTTCCCGGTGTTTTCGGCGCCGCCGGAGGTGGGGATTTTTCCGCAACCTTGGTTTCCGGGGGCTTTTTCGGAGGAGGCGGCCCGCTGAAACTGCCCACCGGAAGACTGTCCACCAGAAACAAAACGTTGCCAAAAGCATTCAGCGCGGCGCCCAGACGGGTCAGTTGGTCCGTGTTCACCGTCAGAATAACCGGCGAAGCATCCATGCGCTTGCCCAGACGTTCGGCCATGGACCGCTCCCGGGCAAGCACGATCTTGGGATTTTCACTTGTCGGTTTTACGCCCTTTTCCAGAACGACCGGATAGGCCCGCTGTCGAATGGGATAGTACAACAGCTTGGGGACGGTTGCGGGGAAATCCGGAACGACAAGTTGGGAGCGGTCCACCGCCCGAACCCGCTTCCCGGACAGTTCAACAGACGGGCAGGGCAGGGCTGCCGTGACTTCGCGAAGATGGCTCTGACGGACATACCCCCAGCCGTCCTCTTCGCCGAGCGCCTTTATCAGATCCTTGACTTTTACGTAGCCGTCTTCGTCCGGGCAAAGGCCGAACTCGTCCGGGCGCCGCCCGAGCAGGTAGTCGAGAAATTTGGCCAGCTTTTTGACTTTTTGGATGTGTTTCATGAATATCGGCTGCCGAATCCGTAGCGGTCCCGATGGTGGCAAACCGCTGAAGTCTTCTTTCTCCCTGTCTTGACCCGATGGTTGGCGTCTGGTAGTTTTCGCATCGATCCATCCGGGCCGAATCGGCCCTGAAACCGAACCATAACCAAATTTAAATTGAAATCCAAATAGAATGCGAAAATTCTCGACCAAACCGAAAATCAAGGACGCACAGGCTTTATAACCGCAAGAAAGGATGGTTGACGATGAAAAGAGACAGATCCGCGGCACTGTTCAAACGGTCCCAGGAATTGATCCCCGGCGGAGTGAACAGCCCGGTCAGGGCCTGCCGGTCCGTGGGCACCCAGCCGCTGTTTATCGAAAGTGGTGAAGGCTGCCGCCTGTTCGACGCTGACGGCAATGCCTTTATCGATTACATCGGTTCCTGGGGGCCGATGATTTTAGGGCACCGCCATCCTTCGGTAACGGCGGCCATTGCCGCTGCCATGGAAAAAGGCACCAGCTTCGGGGCGCCGACCGAACTGGAGATTGAACTGGCGCAACAGGTCGTGGATGCGATCGACTCTCTGGAAATGGTGCGCATGGTCAACTCGGGAACCGAAGCCACCATGAGCGCCATTCGACTGGCAAGGGGCTTTACCGGCAGGGATATGATCATCAAATTCGACGGCTGCTATCACGGGCATGCGGACACCCTGCTGGTGGAAGCCGGCTCCGGGGTCGCCACGCTCAATATCCCCGGCAGCCCCGGGGTGCCGGAAGCGTTCGTGTCGCACACCCTTTCTTTGCCCTATAACGACATCGATACGATCAAAAAAGTGATGTCGAAACAAGGAGATCGGATCGCCTGTATCATCGTGGAGCCGGTGGCTGGAAACATGGGGCTGGTGCCGCCTTGCGACGGGTTTCTCGAAACCCTTCAAGAAACGACCGAACAATACGGAGCCGTTCTCATTTTTGATGAAGTGATGACCGGTTTCCGGGTGGCCTTCGGAGGGGCCCAGCAGCGCTACGGAATTACCCCCGATCTTTCCTGTTTCGGCAAGATTATCGGCGGGGGCCTTCCCGTGGGGGCGTACGGCGGACGCAGAGACATTATGGCTCACATCGCCCCCCAGGGGCCGGTCTACCAGGCCGGCACCCTTTCCGGCAATCCGCTGGCCATGGCTGCCGGAATTGCGACCCTGAAACTGCTCCAGGCTCCCGGGTTTTATGAAGATCTGGAGGCAAAGGCCGAACGGTTGATCGCCGGGCTGCGGGATTTGGCGAAAAAGCACAATATTCCCGTTTGCTGCAATCGCGTGGGCGCCATGATGGGTATGTTTTTTACCGATGGTCCGGTCAACAACTTTGCGGACGCCAAAACATCGGACCTGGAACGGTTCTCCCTTTATTACCGGGGGATGCTGGAAAACGGAATTTTTCTGGCGCCATCGCAGTTCGAGGCGTTCTTTATTTCCGCGGCCCACGATGACGCCGTCATCGATCATACCCTTGCAGCAGCCGAACGGGTCTTCGCCCAATTGTAATCCGGTTATCCAAACAAAAACCCCCTGGCCGTTATCTATGCGGTCAGGGGGCGGTTTGGTATCCCAAGTAAAGGTCGATCAATAGGAAAAATCCAGGCGGATCCACGGAGAAAGGGGAGCCATGGTGTCACAGGTTCTTTCCTCCGGGCTGAGCATGGAATCGCCTTGGACATAGTCGAGAATGCCTTCCACGTCGATATGGATGGCTGAACAGGGGGAAATGGACAGGCGAAGACCCGGAGCGTCCTCACGATTCTGCGGCATGGGGGCATTGCCGCTGAATTGGGCATAACCCCAGCCTCCTCCCATATAAAGGCTTCCGGTCGAACCGATGCATCCGGACAACAGGAGTGCCAGTATCGGAATCATCAAGAAAGCCGTTTTTTTCATTTGTCCCACCTTCTTTTTTTGCCGCATCCCGTTGCAGTGCCTTAGCTTGCGTCTCTTTTTGTATCCGCCGAAAAACAGGCTTGTCTGTTTTTGTGCAACCGGCGGTTGCCGTCAATTCAAAAAATAATTCATTGGGTTGACGGCGACACCGTTCAAACGGACCTCGTAGTGCAAATGCGGGCCGGTGCTTCGACCGGTGTTGCCCATGAGTGCGATGGTTTCTCCACGTTTGACGCGTTCTCCTTTTTTCTTGAGGATTTCCTTGCAATGCCCATACCGGGTCACCATGCCGAACCCGTGGTCGATTACCGTCATATTGCCCATGAGTCCTTTACTGCCGGCATAGGTAACGATGCCGTCGGCCGGGGCAATGATCGGTGTGCCTGCCCGGTTGGCGATGTCGAGACCTCGGTGAAATTCGCGGCGCCCGGTGAACGGCGATTCCCGGCGACCGAAGCGTGACGATACCCAACCCGTTACGGGGCGGATGGACGGAGTGGCAGCCAACAGGTTCCGTTTTCCCTCCAACTTGCTGAAAAGCGAAGAGAAAGAGACTTCCTGGGTATGGGAGGCCTGGTCGATTTCATTGATCTGAACGTGCATGTCTCTGACCAGTTCCCGGTAGTCCTGTTCCATCATGGACGCAGGATCCATATCTTCCGGTTCGGACCCGCCCACACCGAACAGGCTCGCCCCGCCATCGTCGGTTTCCAGGTTGGCGATGATTCGAATTTTCTGTTCGAAATTGTGAAGCGTGGCCAACTGGGTTTTCATTGCATCGATCTTGTTCGAGAACGAAACGATCTGATCCTGCTGGTGGGCGATGCGTTCTTCCTGCGCCTGCAGGGCCGAGCGGAGGCTGGCGAGATGTTTGGATTCGTTTCTCAGGCGCAGGTAGTCCGAAATGCCCAGATACAGGGCCACCGCCACTGCCAGAAAGGCGAAGGCCGCCATGGGAATCAGCATTCGGGGAACACGGGTCTGTCGGACGGGCGTGCCGGCAGCATCAAAAATCAATAGGGTCAGTTTCTTTTTCATTTTCACAATCGTTTGTCTGAAAAAGGTTTCTTATTAATGGGTTGCGGCGTCGATCGGGAGCAGGTCCACGGTGCAGTGCCCCTCGAATCGTCCCCGATGGGCGTTGTTGATGCTTCCGATTCGTGTTTCGATCTGTGTTTTCGGGCACCGGGCGTCGCTGCTGTAATAGGTCATGTTCAATACGCTGCCGGCCTTGAGTTTGGGCAGCACGGCGGAGTTTTCCTTGACTACGAAGAACATGGAGCGGGATTCGTTGCGCCAAATCTTGAATTGGTACAGCGGGTGCGGATCGTCTATGGCAAATTCGACGCTGTAAAACCCTCCGGATTGCATGGATTGATTAATTTTCTTGACGGTCGTGGCGTTAATTTTAATGGCAGTCATGTCAATTCCTCCGGCGTTCAATAGTCTGCTCAAAAGGCAAATCGATTTTTCCCATTTTTAGAAGCAAGTATGGTGCCATTCTTCTTCCGAGTCGATCGCGTTGCCGGTCAATCGCCTGTGCCGGTTGGATGAATGAAATCCAACCGCGATCCTTTGCCGGTTTATGGCGAAGAGATGACATAAAATTGCACACCGGCAATGGGGTCTGCTAGCTTATCGGTAATTTGCAGAAAGTCTTGAATTAATATGCAAAAAAGTGTCAGGCAAGATCGCGGATTTCGTAGCGGGTGATCAAACGAGAGAGGTAGGTTCGTTGAATATCCATTATTTTCGCGGCCTTACTGCGATTGCCGCCGGTATGCTTCAGGTTGAGCAGGATGAATTCCTTTTTGAACTCGTTGAGGGCTTCGTCGAGGGTAATCCCTACTTTCAAGCCGGCGAACTTGGGCAGCGAGGCTGCAATGGGCAGGTCCTCCGGCATGATCGTTTTTCCGTTGCCCATGACTACGGCGCGTTCGATGGCGTTGCGCAGTTCACGAATGTTGCCGGGCCAGTTATACAGGGACATCTTTTCCATGGCCGCTTCGGATATGGTCAGCCCGGACAGGCCGGTTTCCTTTTTAAATACGTCGAGAAAATGTTCGGCCAGGAAAGAAACGTCTTCCAGGCGCTCGCGCAGCGGCGGGATGCTGAGCTGGACCACATTGAGCCGATAGTACAGGTCCTCACGGAACTTTCCCTCTTCCACCTCTTTTTTAAGTTTTTTATTGGTGGCGGAGAGCACCCGTACGTCCACGGTGATGGGGGTATTCCCCCCGACCCGGTAAAAAACGCCTTCCTGCAGCACGCGCAGCAGTTTTGCCTGGATGCCCGGGGCCATTTCGCCAATTTCGTCCAGAAAAAGGGTTCCCTCGTGGGCGGCTTCGAACTTTCCGATTTTACGGCCGGTCGCACCGGTAAAGGCTCCCTTTTCATACCCGAAAAGTTCGGATTCAAGCAGGGTTTCAGGCAGGGCGGCACAATTGAGCACCACCAGCGGCTTGTCCTTGCGGGGGCTTTCCCGATGGATCAATCGCGCCACCAGCTCTTTTCCGGTACCGCTTTCCCCCTGGATCAGGGCGGTGGTCTTGGAACGGGAAAGTTTCTGGGCATCTTCGAGCACTTTTTGAAGGGTAATACTTTTGCCGATAATCTGGTGCTTTTCCCCCAATTCCTTTTTCAGATCCTGATTCTCCTGGCGAACCTGTTCGAGGCTTCGGGCACTGCCGATGGCCAGGGCGGCGAGGCTTGAGAATTCCTCGAGAACATCCATGTCCGCCGAAGTGAATTGGGTGTTGTCTTTTTTGTTGATGACCTGGATGACGCCGATGACTTTGTCGTTGATCAACAGGGGCACGCATGCCATGGAGCGGGTTTCGTAGTCGATGCGGTCGCTGATTTCCCGCATCCAGCGGTTGTCTTTTTTTGCATCGGCGATCAGCAGCGGCTGGCCGGTCTGGGCAACATGGCCGGCGATTCCCTGGCCCACTTTGACGGTGAAATCCTTGACTTCGTCTCTCTTGGCGCCGGTGGCCACCTTGAAGTAAAGCGCGTTGATCTTGGGGTCCAGCAAGAGCAGGGATGCGGCTTCCGCCTGGACGACGCCCGTGGCCGACTCGATGATCAACTGGAGCAATTTGTCCAGATCCTGAACGCTGGAAACCCAGGACGAAATGGCTTTCAGCTGACCGATGGGGGCGTTTGCTTCACAAGTATCCGTTTTCATATTTTAATGCAATTTTTCTGGTAAAACCGGTCCTTGGAGGGCATGCGGGACGCTGCCCGGCGGCAGTCTGCCAATGACAGTCATATTAGCTCATGCTGCCGCCTGATGTCAAATCAAATAATCGATATCATTAAAGATCGGAATTTTTATCGTCAATGGTGCCGGCCAGTTGCTCCAGGGCTTCGCTGCTGGCACGCTGGATAAAGATGCCGCGATCCGACTGCCTGGCTACATGGGCAAAGGGATTGTCGGCCACATTGATGTCGATCATTTGCCCGCCGTTGCTGTAAACTATGTTTACGATATGATTGGGCAGTGTAGTCGCGCCGGCCGTGCCTACGGTGATCAGAAGCCGGGTGCGTTGGGCGGTCTCCAGGGCGCTGTTGAAACGGTAATTGCGCTCGTCGTAAGTTTCGTCGAACCACAGAACATGGGGTCGAAGCCAGCCGCCGCAAGCCGGGCACCTGAGAAGATCCTTTTCCTCATCGGTGAGCGAGCCGCCTTTTTCCTTGGAGGGCAAGGGGTCCGCAAGCGGGAGGATGGCGTTCGTGCAGGAAGAAGCGCAGCGGGTGAAGAAAATGTTGCCGTGGATCTGGTAGGTCCTCTCGAGGCTGCTGCCTGCCCGGATGTGGAGATTATCCACATTTTGGGTGATCAGCGTGAACCGGTCCCCGATACGCTCTTCCATGGACGTCAAGGCCAGGTGTCCGGCGTTGGGGTGCGCCTGCTTGCACAGGCCCATGCGGTACAGGTACCACACCCAAACGCTTTCCGGATCTTTGCTGAACATGTTAAAAGTCGCCATTTCCTGGGGATGATACTCCCGCGATCCCACGGTCCAGAATCCTTCCGGCCCCCTGAAGGTGGGGATACCGCTTTCCGCCGATATGCCCGCACCGGTGAGAACAGTGATCCTGCCCCTGCCGCGGACCGTTTCGGCCAGCACTTCCTTTGCCTCCAGCATGCTCATGGGTATGCTCCTATAAGCCAATGTACGGGTAACGGCTTGTGATTCGACGGAAAATCGTCTACAAGCAGGCAGGCCGCTTCAAATGACCTTTTGCGAGTTTCTCGACCTTTAATAATCTAAAGTGGTAGGCGCCATGATTCATCCGGAACACAACCGTATCCCGAAAACGGTAAAAACCATCCATCTGATTGCGGTTTGTGGAACGGCCATGGGTGCGCTGGCCTGCATGCTCAAGGATAAAGGGTTTGCAATCACCGGTTCGGACACCAAAGTCTATCCGCCCATGAGTCGATTTTTAGCGGAAAAGGGCATTGACGTCATGTCCGGCTTCGATGCCGCACACCTGTCGTACCGGCCGGACCTGGTGGTGGTCGGCAACGCCGTTTCGCGGGACAATGCCGAAGTGCAGGCGACCGGGCAAATGGGGCTGGCCTACTGCTCCATGCCCCAAGCGGTCAATCGTTTTGCCGCCGCTGGCAAACGGCAGCTTTTAGTAGCCGGCACCCATGGCAAAACCACGACGTCGTCCCTGCTGGCCTGGATCCTTTTTTGCGCCAAGCGTGATCCATCGTTCATTATTGGCGGCATCGTTTCCAATTTCAGCAGCAACTACCGCACCGGAAGCGGAGACTGCATCGTCCTGGAGGCGGACGAGTACGATACCGCCTTTTTCGACAAGGGACCCAAATTCTTGCATTATAGCCCGGATGCAACCGTTTTGACCAGCATCGAGTTCGACCATGCCGATATTTATCGGGACCTGAACCATGTCCGAAGCGCTTTCGAAAAATTTGTAGCCGCCATGGATTCCAACTCGCTCCTGGTTCATGTTGACGACGATGCCAATGTTGCCGACATCATCGGATCGGCCCAATGCACCTGCCGCTCTTACGGCATGTTGCCGGATTCCAACTGGCGGCTGGAAGATATGGCTATCGATCCGCCGGCTACCCGGTTCCGGGTTATTCGGGACGGTCGCGATTTCGGGGTATTCAGGACCCGCATGATCGGCCGGCACAATCTTAAAAATATTCTGGCGGCCATCGCGGTGGCGGATCGTCTGGACGTGCCGCCGAAGGTTATTGCCGAAGCCCTGGAACATTTTGCCGGCGTGAAGCGTCGCCAGGAGATCCGGGGAGAAAAGCGCGGCATCATTGTCATCGACGATTTCGCCCATCACCCCACCGCCGTCCGGGAGACCCTCGGTGCGGTACGGGAGCATTTCTCAAAAAGCCGTTTGATCGCCGTTTTCGAACCGCGAACCCATTCCAGCATGCGCAAGGTTTTTCAGCAGGAGTATGTATCCGTCTTCGATCCGGCGGATCGTATTTGCATCCGCGAGCCGTCGCAGCTTGGAAAAGTTCCCGAGGGCGAACGCCTCTCCAGCCGGCAACTGGTCGAAGATCTGACCAAAAGAGGAAAGGATGCCGCCCATTTCGAGAATACCGAGGGGATTATCGACGATCTGGCGGCTTCATCAATCAGCGGCGATGTGATCCTGATCATGTCCAACGGGGGCTTCGACAATATCCATGAAAGGCTGCTGGAAGCATTGTAACGAAAACGGGGCAGGCTGGTTGCATTGGGTTGCGCACCCATCGGAATGAAACGATTTTTAATTATTGGCCAAAATTTTAAAATATCTGCTTGATTTTTGTATCTTCCATGATTATTAAAAACCTGATTCGGGTCCTCCCCGGGTAGCATGTTATTGAATGGACGACCGCCGACGAAAACCCAAAACAAGGTTTCCCAATACATGAAGGACGACATCAAGCCGGTTCAATTCCCCATGAGTGGGGCGGCCTATACGAAGCTGAAGCAAAGGGCCAAACAAATGGGGCTGTCCACGGGCAAATTGGTTGAGAATTTGCTGGCATCGCTGGAACTGCGGCTTGAAAGAGCCTATGCGGCTGCCAAGATCGATCCTGAACAGGTCTCCGAGAAATCCGACAAATTGATGATCGAAGCCATTCTGATCGGTGACGGCAAAGGATGGTCCGACAACTGGGAAAACAAGAACATGGCCCAGTACCTTTCGTTTGTCCGCAAGGACATTCTCGACGATGAAACCCATAAACCGACATGGAAACCCGTAATCCGCATTGCCGACGACGATATTGAAAAAGAAGAGTAGTCGTTCCCCCCGCCATGGTTAAAAATTGTCTTTGGCCTGCCTCCAAATAACTAGTTTTTCTCTCGTAAATGGCAGTAGTTTGGGTTAACAGTGTTCGTGCACCCATTGGCGGATTTTTTTCCTGTTGCTGCCGATGATAGCCGCGATCGTTTAAAAAGTTAAAATAACATATAAAACATAATGTTAGCCATAAACAAGCAACTCTTTTTTCTATGCGGAAACCCCTAAAAACGATTCGTCCTGCCGTAAAAACCGTTGACAAGGCCACGTCATTCAATTACTTGTCTAATTTTTTTATAGATATAAAAAAATATAAAAAAACAGGTAATTGGAATCGAAATAATAATTGTTTCAGACATTCAGGGAGTCAATTACCCCTGAATCCTTGCCAACCACGACCCAACGGATCGGATTCGGATCATGCCTTACGCTGCAACGATTACCGGAACCGGTTGCGCGTTTCCCCGCAATCGAGTGACCAATAAAGACATTGTCCAGCGGTTGGAAAAGGACAACATTATCACCAACGATCAGTGGATTTGTGAACGCACCGGGATCCGCGAGCGCCGGTTCTCCGATCTGGAAAATAGCGAAGAGCACAACTCCTCCCTCGGGGTGGCGGCCGCCCGAAAGGCCCTTGACATGGCCGGACGAACCCCTGAACAGATCGATCAGATCCTTTATGCCACTTGCACGCCGGATACGCTGATTCCTTCAACCGCCTGCTGGCTGCAGCATAAAATCGGTGCTCCCCAGGCCTGGGCTATGGACGTCAATGCCGCCTGCTCGGGGTTTGTGTACGGTCTTGCAACGGCGGAGAAATTCATCCAATCCGGCCATACGAAAACGGCGCTGGTGGTGGGGGCCGAGGTGCTCAATCCTTTCATCAACTGGAAGGATCGGGGCTCGTGCATCCTTTTCGGTGACGGCGCCGGCGCGGCTGTAGTGGAGCGTACCGAACCCGATGCACCGGCCCGCATCCTTTCCAGCCACCTGCTTTCGGATGGCAACTTGTGGGAACTGCTCTACATTCCTGCCGGGGGATCGCGCATGGAGGTGACTCCGGGACGCTTTTCCAAGAATCTTCACAAGATGCGCATGTACGGCAAAGAGATCTTCAAGGTGGCCGTTCGGACCCTGGCCGAATTCGCCAACCGGGCGCTGGAGAGCAACGGATACTGCATCGACGATGTGGACTGGTTCATTCCCCACCAGGCCAACTATCGGATTATCGAGGCGGTCGCCAAGCGTCTTCGTTGCCCCATGGAAAAGATCGTGGTCAACGTTGATCTGTACGGCAATACCTCGGCGGCCACCATTCCCACGGCACTGGACCAGGCGGTGCGGGACGGCCGGATCCAGAAAGGTCAATTGATTCTGCTGGATTCTTTTGGGGCGGGGCTCACCTACGGAGCCATCCTCATGCGCTGGTAGGCTAATCTTCCGGATAATGATTTCAGACTGCGTTATCGGTCGTCGCAGTATTGACTATACGGCCTCCTCCCTCTGGCCTTACTGAAACCATTATCCGAAAGATTCGCATCCGATAAATAAACAAAGAAAGTAATGGAGAAAACCATGCTCCTGGATCGATTTTTTGAAAAAGGAAGGCAGTTTCTGGGGTGCGAGACACCCATTATGTGCGGTGCCATGACCTGGGTGAGCGATCCCAAACTGGTGAGCCACATGGCCCGCTGCGGCGGTTTCGGGCTTCTGGCCGGCGGCAACGCGCCCGTCGAGATCCTGCGGGAACAGATCGAAGAAACCCGGTCACTTACCGAGCGGCCTTTCGGCGTCAATCTGATCACCATTGCGCCGGCTTACCAGGAACAGTTGGATATGGTCTGCGAAATGGGCTGCCGGGTCATCGTTTTTGCCGGGTCCATTCCCCGGGAAAATGAAATCCAGCGGGCCAAGGACAGCGGAGCCCGGGTCATCTGCTTCGCCTCCACCGAACAGCTGGCCCTGAAACTCATTAAAATGGGCACCGATGCCCTGATTCTGGAAGGTTCCGAGGCCGGGGGGCATATCGGTCCGGTCTCCCTGACGGTTCTGGTCCAGCAGATTCTGTTTAACGTGGACACGGTGCCCATCTTTGTGGCCGGCGGCATTGCCACCGGCCGGATGATGGCCCACCTGCTGATGATGGGCGCTGCCGGCATCCAGATGGGCACGCGCTTTGTCATGTGCGAAGAGTGCGCCGTGCATCCCGAATTCAAGGAAACCTTCAGAAAGGCCAAGGCCCGCGACGCCGTGGCTACGCCGCAGTTCGACAGCCGCCTTCCCGTGATCCCCGTACGGGCCCTGAAAAACGTGGGAACCAACGAATTCGGCCGGCTGCAACTGGATCTGCTCAGGAAGCTGGACGACAACGCCATCGATCGCACCGAGGCCCAGTACGAAGTGGAGCGCTTCTGGATGGGCGCCCTGAAAAATGCAGTTGTCGATGGGGACATGAAAAACGGATCTCTCATGGCCGGCCAGAGCGTGGGACTGGCGGACAAAATCCTGCCGTTGCAGGGGATTTTCGATGAATTGATCGACGATGCCGAAAAAGAGATGCAGCGGCTGGCCCAACGATTTAATAATTCTTGCGGTTAATGTGAGTTATGATTTCGCAAAAAGTCGGAAATCTCAAGTTGGCGTCATTCCGGCGTATGCCGGAATACGGTCATTTCAATACCTTCTGGATACCGGGTCAAGCCCGGCATGACGAGTCCGCGACTTTTTGCGAGACTGTCACGAGTTAAGCCAGCGCCAATTGGGCATTGACATCTTATCCGAAATCTGGTTAACCAAAAACTATTTGAAAGGTTAACCAGATGGGCCCCAAACAGAAAATCATCCAACTCCTCAATCATGACGGCGGGGTGGTTTCCGGAGAAACCCTGAGCGCCGAATTGGGCGTCAGCAGGGTTTCCATCTGGAAACACATCAAGGGGCTCGTCCAGCAAGGGGTTCCCATCCAAGCCTCTCCCAAGGGCTATCGTCTGGCCACCGATCCCGACAGTCTGCACCCTTACCATTTCGCTTCCCGACAGGATCGAATCCATTTTTATGAGGAAACGGAATCCACCATGGACGAGGCCATGCGGCTGGCGCGCAATGGCTGCCCGGATTATACGGTGGCCGTTGCCCTGCGCCAAACCCGTGGCCGGGGGCGCATGCAGCGGGTATGGTCATCGGACGCAGGCGGTCTCTATTTTACCGTTGTGGTCCGTCCGGATATTCCGCTGATGTTTTCCGGTCTGGTGAATCTGGCCGCCGCCGTGGACATGGCCGACACTTTGAAATCCGGTTACGCGGTGGCCGCCGGCCTGAAGTGGCCCAACGATATCCTGGTCAACGAAAAAAAGATTTGCGGCATTTTATCCCAGATGGAGGCCGAAGGGGACCAGGTGGGCTACCTGAACATCGGATTGGGACTTAATGTCAACAACCAGCCGGAGTCCGTGGAAACCGGCGCCGTTTCTCTGAAATCCCTGCTGGGTCGATCAATTCCCCGCCGGGAGATTCTGGTTGCTTTTCTCGACGCTTTTGAAAAACGGATGGAAAGCTTCGATCCTGCTGCCGTGATTCAACAGTGGAAATTGCATAATCTGACCCTGGGAAAACGGGTTCACGTCGCCACCGTCAAAGAAACCGTAGAAGGCCTGGCCGTGGACCTGGACGCGCAAGGAGGACTGATTCTGCAATTATCGGATGGAACGCTTCAAACCGTTGTGCATGGAGATTGTTTTCACGGACGGTGATCTGTGAACAGTGAACAGTGAACGGTGAAAGGTGAAAGGTGAATGTACGGGCGACCGGCCGGTCGCCCCTACCTCCGGATAACTCAATAAACTCAACAAACCCAATGAACCCAACCAACCCGGAAAAACTCAAACACATGGTCTACGCGGCGCTGATGGCCGCCCTGACCGCGGTCGGCGCCTATATTGCCATTCCCGTGGGCCCGGTGCCCATTGTCCTTCAGAACCTGTTCGTCATGCTGGCCGGCCTGCTTTTAGGCGGCCGCTGGGCCTTGGCCAGCATGGGCGTCTACCTGCTGGCCGGCGCCGCGGGACTGCCCGTTTTTGCCGGCGGGGCAGGCGGTATCGGAAAATTCGTGGGCCCCACGGGCGGCTACCTGTTTGGCTTTGCTGCCGCAGCTTTCCTCATCGGGATCATCTCCGAACGCGGACGGGGAAGGGCGGTTGTCGATGTGATGGCGATGATCGCCGGCACGCTGGTCATCTATGCTTTCGGCGCCACCTGGCTCAAGATAATTACGGGGATGAGTTTTACCAAAGCTGTTGCCGCAGGGATGCTGCCGTTTCTCATCGGCGACGCCGTAAAGATTGCGGCGGCCATTCCCATTGCCCGCACCCTGCGGCCCATGATCGACGGTTCGCTTCGCCCTGTGGGGACTACCGGCTGATCGTATGGCAATCATTGAAACGAAAAACTTATGCCACCGGTTTGCCGACGGCACCCTGGCCCTGGACGACGTCACCCTTCGTTTCGGAGAGGGAGAATTTACGGTCATTGCCGGTGCTAACGGTTCCGGGAAAACCACCCTGCTGCGTCATTTCAACGGACTGCTGCTGCCCGGTTCCGGATCGGTAACCGTAGACGGCCTGGCGGTGGAAAAAAATCTTTCGAAAGCCCGCCAGAAGGTCGGGATGGTGTTTCAGGATGCCGACAGCCAGATCGTGGGCGAGACGGTTTACGACGATGTCGCTTTCGGTCCGGAGAACTTAGGGCTGACGAGGCCGCAGATCGACCGCCGGGTGGGGCGCGCCCTTGCCGTTGTGGGGCTTGCCGGACAGGAGGACAAAAGGCCCCACCATCTTTCCGGAGGCGAAAAGCGCCGTCTGGCCATTGCTGGTGTCCTGGCCATGGAACCCGGCGTGCTGCTCATGGACGAGCCGTTTTCCAACCTCGATTATCCGGCAACCTGCCGGGTGCTCGACCAGATTCTCGAACTGCATCGAAACGGCCATACCGTGATTATCACGACCCACGACCTGGAAAAGGTGGTGGCCCACGCCCAGCGCCTGGTGGTCATGGCTGCCGGACGGGTTGTCCAAGACGGTGCGCCGGACAAAGTGGTTGCCGGGATCGAGCACTTCGGCATCCGCCCGCCCTGTTCCGTGCAACTGGGCAGAGGAATTCTGCCATGGGCGAGATAGCGGCCATCGGTTTTACGCCCGGTCGATCCCTGCTGCACCGGCTGGACCCGCGCACCAAACAGATTCTGCTGATGGGCCTGGGCGCGATCAGCCCGTGGGCCGATTTTTTCTTTCTGTCAATACTTAGCACTGCGTTGCTTTATTGCTTTGCTATCGCCCGCGTTCCGTTCGGTCGGTTGGTTCGGGAAATCCGCTATTTTCTGTTTTTCCTGGCAATTCTTTTCTGCCTGCGGACCATCTCCTTTCACAGTTGGATGCCTGTCTTTGCCGTGGATCAGGCCGCCGAGGCCCTGAAGATCTGCTGGCGCCTGCTGCTGGTGGTGCTGATGGGCCTGCTTGTCATGGCCACCACTCGTACGGCCCATATTCGCGCTGCACTGGTCTGGTTCTTAAAACCAGTGCCCCTGATCGACGAAAAAATGGCCGCCACCATGGTGGGGCTGGTGGTGCGGTTTTTGCCTCAAATTCTGTTTCAGGCCGCTGAAATTTCCGATGCGCAGCGGGCCCGGTGTGCCGATCGGTGCAAGAACCCGCTGATTCGCCTAAAGCGCTTCGGCATCCCGCTGTTCCGGCGGGTCTTTTCCTGTGCCGACGAACTGGTCGCTGCCATGCAGGTCCGCTGCTATAGCGAGAACCGGACTCTTCCCGAACTATGTTTTACTTCCACAGACCTGCTGGCCATGGTTGCCGCCGGCCTGATCTCTTTGACCGCATTGATTCCCTGACCGGCTCTTCCGATTCGAGTACCCCCCACAACCAATGTCCGACGGCGATGTTTCCGCATTTGACAGCTGTTGACGTCAATGGTAGGCATAGCTGCAAATTTAGGCGGGTGTGGGCAAACGCCGATCATTTACCACAGATTCATACACAAACGGCAAATCGTCAAATTGCCTGATTTAAGGACGAATACCAACCTCGGTGATGGAGGGGAAATGCGGTGAAAATTGTTATCATCGGCGCCGGCGAGGTGGGATTTCATATTGCCAGCCGCCTGGCGCTGGAGAGCAAAGACGTGGTGGTGGTCGATTACAGTGCCGAAGCGCTGCAGCGGCTTACGGACAGTGTCGATGTCCAGACGGTCATCGGTTCGGGAAGCAGCCCTTCCATCCTCGAATCGGCGGGCATTCGTGAGGCGGAGATCATGCTGGCCGTCACCGATTCCGACGAGGTGAACCTGGTCGCCTGCCTGGTGGCGGACACCCTGGCACCCGCCACCAAGAAACTGGCCCGCCTGCGGGGAGCCGATTTCGAACACTACCACGAGTCGTTCAAAACCAATGCGCCCCATATCGACACCGTCATCAACCCCGATATCGAGGTGGTTCGGACCATCGAGCGGCTGATGCAAGTCCCGGGCGCGGTGGACGTGGGAGATTTTGCCGACGGGCGCATCAAATTCGTCGGTATTCATCTGGAGGCCGGATCGCGGCTGGATGGTGTGCGGCTGGCCGAGTTGGGAAACGTACTTCAGGAAGACCGGCCGCTGATCGCCGCCGTGGTGCGCGATGAACAACTGATCGTTCCAACGGGCAGGAACCATTTGCGGGCCGGGGATCTGATCTACTTTATCTGCGAAGAAAAAGACCTGATTTCCCAGCTTGCGATTTTCGACAAGCAGGTCACACCGGTCAGAAGGATATTGATCGTCGGCGGCGGGAGGATCGGCTACCGGCTGGCCCGAAGGCTGGAAGAAAAGTCGCTGGCCTGCAAGTTGATCGAAAAACGGCCCGAACGATGCGATCTGCTGGCCGAACGGTTGGATCGAACCGTCGTGCTGCGCGGTGACGGTTCCGACCAGAGCCTGTTGGTGGAAGAAAACATTCAGGACATGGACCTGGTCGTGACGCTGACCGGCGACGAGGAAACCAATATCCTCGCATCCCTGCTGGCCAAACGGCTGGGCGCGGCCAAGACCATCACCCAGATCGACAAGTTCAGCTATTTTCCCCTGATGTCCACCATCGGCATCGAACAGGTGGTCAGCCCGCGGCTGTCGGCCATCAATTCCATCCTGCAGCACATCCGCAGGGGCAAAGTGCTGTCGGCCATTTCCATCAAGGGGGAGGCCGGGGAGGTGATGGAGGCCCTGGCCCTGCCCACCTCGGATATTGTTTCCAAGCCGCTGAAAAGAATCTCCTTTCCCAAAGGCGCCATGGTGGCCGGCATCATCCGCGGGGAGACGATTATCATCCCCGACGGTGACAGCGTTATTGAACCCGATGACCGGATCATCATTTTTGCAACCCGCACAGCCGTTCGCGGCGTGGAGAAGATGCTGGCCGTAAAGCTGGAGTACGTCTAGATGCGGTGGCGCTATATTCTCAACACCGTAGGGGTGTTGATCCTTTTCTTCGGCGGTACCATGCTGGTACCCATGGTTTTCGACCTTTTTGCCGCAGACCGCAGCCTGCTGCCGATGATCGAAGCCATGGGCGTCACTTTGTTCTGCGGAGCCGCCCTGGTGCTGGTTTCCCGCCACGAGAAGACCGAAACCATCAGCCAGCGGGAGGGCATGGCCATCGTTGCGCTGGGCTGGACGGCCATCGGCCTGTTCGGCGCCCTGCCGTTTTACTTCTCCGGACCAAACTTTCTGTTTGTGGATGCCTGCTTCGAGTCGATATCCGGGTTTACCACTACCGGTTCGTCGATCCTGACCGACATCGAGGGCTTAAGCCGCGGTCTGCTCGTCTGGCGAAGCTTTATCCAGTGGCTGGGGGGCATGGGAATCATCGTTCTGTCCATCGCGATCCTGCCTTTTCTGGGCGTCGGCGGCATGCAGTTGTACAAGGCCGAGGTTCCCAGTCCGGTGCCGGACAAGCTTAAACCGCGCATCCGCGACACGGCCATGATTCTCTGGAAAGTCTATGCGCTGTTCACCGTCATCGAGACACTGCTGCTCGTGGCCGGCGGCATGAGTTTTTTCGACGCCATCAACCATGCCTTCACCACCTTGCCCACCGGCGGGTTTTCGACCAAGAACGCTTCGGTGGCCCATTTCGATAGTGCCTACATCGACGGGGTCATTATCGTTTTCATGCTTTTGGCGGGCATCAACTTTTCTCTCCACTACCAATTGCTGAGAGGAAAACCGCTGGCCTTGTGGAAAGATTCCGAGTGCCGGTTTTTCCTGGCCATGTGCCTGATCCTGACCCTTGTGGTGGGGTTCGACATTTACCGTACGGTCACTCCGGATGTGGGCCAATCCCTGCGCCTTGCCGCGTTTCAGGTGGTCAGCATCGTGACCACCACCGGCTATGCCACCGCCGATTACGAATTGTGGCCGGCCATGTCCCAGATTATTCTCCTTTTGTGCATGTTCATGGGGGCCTCGGCCGGGTCCACCGGCGGAGGAATGAAGTGTCTGCGCATCATGCTTTGCTTCAAGTACAGCTACAAAGAGCTTTTTTCGATGATCCATCCCCGCGCCGTCACGCGGATCAAGATCGGCGGAAAGCCCGTTCCCGAGGAGGTGGTGAGAAGCGTTCTCGGCTTTCTGGCCCTTTATATGGCGCTTTTTGCGATTGCAACGGTGGTGCTGGCCGGCATCGGGGTCGATTTTGTCACCGCTATAGGGGCCGTGGCGGCGACCATCGGCAATATCGGGCCGGGATTCGGAATGGTGGGACCGGTGGAAAATTTTGCCCAGATTCCCTATTGGGGCAAGTGGCTTTTGTCCTGGTGCATGCTGCTGGGACGGCTGGAAATTTATACGTTGATCATCCTGGTGGTGCCGGAATTCTGGCGGAAGTGAAAAAAGGGTTCAAGGATTCGAGGGGGCAAGGGATGGTTTCTTACGGATATTGGGTTTTTCGGGTAATTGGGGACAGGGGCTACCGGTAGGTCGCCCCTACATTCACCATTCACCATTCACAGTTCACAGTTCACGGATCACCGTTCACTGATAACGGATCATTGTTCACCATTTCAAAGAAATTTTCTTCATTTTCCTGTTGACAAAGGCCGAACTGGCGTATACATACGTTGTTTCTTTTCGGGCCGTTAACTCAGTCGGTAGAGTATCTGCCTTTTAAGCAGAGAGTCGTTGGTTCGAGTCCAACACGGCCCACCAAAAAATTGATAAGTATGCGTCCCCATCGTCTAGCCTGGCCCAGGACACCGGCCTTTCACGCCGGCGACAGGGGTTCGAATCCCCTTGGGGACGCCACTTCACCATATATGTTACATCCCTATGTACGGGCCGTTTGCGCGGGTTTTACCGCCAAGCGGCTTTTTTGTCGCTAATCGACCGATGCCTCCATCCAATTCCATACCGGACCGCTATGATGCCATCGTCATCGGTACCGGTGCAGGCGGCGGTATGGCTGGCTACAAGCTGGCATCCATGGGCAAGCGTATCCTCTTTGTCGAGCGGGGCAGGCTTTTTGACGATACCCGGGCCTTTCAAGACGAACAGGCCATGCAGATCGAAAAACGGGCATCGGACGACCGTCAGTTCGACTTCGGCGGATTGAGGGAGCGGCCGTTCATCGGAGGCATTGCCGGAGGAAGCACGAGCCTATACGGGGCCTGCCTGATGCGGCCGGGTCCAAGCGATTTCACGCCGGGACGCTACTACGGCCGATACCTGGATCGAAGCCTCTGGGACTGGCCCATCTCCCCTGGGGAGATGGCGCCGTTTTATACCGAGGCCGAAAATATTTTCCGGGTGGCCGGAGAAAGCGGCCAGGTGACCCCGCATCTGATGCAGCGTACCACGGACTATCCCGCCGAACCCTTGCCGCTGCACCCCACTAATATCGCCCTGAAAGAGACCTTTGAAAAGGCGGGACTGCGCCCGTTCACGCTCCCCTTGGGGATCGATCCGTCGATCTGTGACCGCTGCCCGACATGCCCGGGCTACATCTGCCCTACCGGAGCCCGGGCTTCCAGTCTGAATCGCTGCATCGTTCCGGCAGTGGATAAACACAATGCCGTATTGCTAACGGAGACGGAAATAACTGCGGTAAAATCCAGGCGCCGCCGGATCGTCGGCCTCGAGTTGAAAAATCCTGCTGGCAACTATCGGGTAGCTGCCGACCTTTTCATTTTGTCCGGCGGCGCCATCGGCAGCCCGGCATTTCTGATGCAGCACGGGATGACCGGCGGCAACGACATCATCGGGCGCAACTACATGTTTCATCTCGGGGTTATTTTTACGGCCCTGTGCGCCCACCGAACCGGTGCCGGCCGGGAGTTCATCAAGCAGCTTGGCATTACCGACATGTATCTGTCCGACGGCGCGGCACCCCACAAACTTGGTTATATCCAGCAGTTGCCCATCCCTGGTGTCTTAACCATGCAAGAGCAGTTGCCGATTCCCCTGCCCGGGCGGTTCCTCGATCTGGCATTAACCCGCAACATTACTTTTGCCGGCGCCATCGAAGATCTGCCCCAACCCTCGAACCGGGTTGCGCTGCGCAGCGGCGGGATAACCATCACGCATCGCTACCACCCTTATGACGTCCACCGCGCGCAACTGATGAAAAAAGGTTTCCTGCCGGCCATGCGGCGCATCCCATCCAGTCTGGCCTTTGCCATGATCGCCAAAAATGAAAAGCTGCATGTTGCCCATCAGGTGGGTACCTGCCGCTTCGGCAACGATCCTGCCACTAGTGCCCTGGATAAAAACTGCCGCCTTCATCATTTGGACAATTTTTTCGTGCTCGACGGCAGCTTCATGCCCACCTCTCTGGGCGTTGCCCCGGCCCTGACCATCATGGCCAATGCCCTGAGGGTGGTCGGCAATATTATTTAAGGCCGATCAGGCATTTGTAAGTGTTCAAACACAAATGGGATTTAGCATTTCCAACCGGTTCCTCACATTTTTCTAACACAGCACTGACACTATCCGGAATCTTGTCGGAAGGGCCTCTTAAGGCGAGGCGGGTATCAATTGAAAGTAACGGGCAGGGCTGACACAATGGCAAAAAAAGTACTTATCACCGGTATCACGGGCACCCTGGGCAGCGCCCTTGGAGAACTTTATTTAAAGCGTGGATGGGAAGTTCACGGCGTAACACGGCAGTCCATTGCCCGGCATCCTGCGTGCAGCCATGTGGTCACCAACGATCAAAGCAGCATCGACGATGCCTTGACCCTTCTGAAGATCGAGCCTGACCTCGTCTATCTCAACGCCGGTGCCATCGAAAAGGAGATCGGCGCCATGGGCGAGCCCTTGTCCGAAGTGACCCAGTCCATCACGACGATCAACTACACCTTCCCGGCCGTGTTTGCCCTCGAGGCCGCAAAATCCGTGCAAAAACCCATGGACATCATCGCCATCGGGTCCATCGCCGACGGCAGTCCGTCGGCTTTCGGGCCGGTATACCACGCCTCGAAAGCGGCGCTGCACTATTTCATCCAGGGCACCAGCCCGATCCTGGGGTATTCCAACCCCAATATCAAACTGCGGCTTTACCGCCCCGGCGCCATTCACGGACCGCTTTCCTGGGCACCGGTGAACCGACTGAACGAAAAAGGTCATAAGGTCCGCGCCAAGCGGTGCAACAACGCCCCGCCGGCAGAGAAAGTCGCCCTGCATGTCGAAAGCTTCCAGAAGAGCAGCAAATGGGTCATCAACTATGACGAACCCATTTCGTTCAAGTTTTTAAAGTTCTTCTTCGCTCTGGCGCCCAACCTATATTGTAAGATGCAACACTGGGTCTGGCGTCGCGCCAGCAAATTCAAGCGTTCATAATAGGTGGCGTATAAATTGCTCGAATATAAGACCCTCATTTTCCAATGACTTGGCTAAACCGATACTTCGTTGTCCGCTCGTCACCACGTTTTTGAAGCACACCCTGTTGAACTCCCACCTGAAGGTCACGGCTGGCAGTGGCTGTAGATATGGTTTTGAATACCGAAAGATACTCCTTTCGAGAAAAGGATCGGTGGGCAAAAGAATCCTTGGCAAGCTCGAGCCGGTCCGAGGTTGTGAGGGAGACATAGGTTGTTTGCGTCATTATACATAGCGACATAAATAATTGCGCATAAATATAGGCTATGTTATACATAGTCCATGAAAAAGCTAAAAATTTCTGATGCCGACATTGCTATACTTATCCTGCAAGATGAAATCAGAAGGTCATATGAAGCTCGTTACGACCATAGGCTCCATGCAATTCTGATGGTTGCCCAAGATATGAGTTGTCGTCAAGTTGCCCAGTTGCTCGGTGATTCACCCAGAACAATTGCATATTGGGTGAAACGATTTGAGGCGGAAGGGCTTTCCGGGCTTGCAGATGCAGACCGCCCTGGAAGACCCAGCAAACTGAATCAGGCGCAAATACAGACGATTGAACTGGTATTGCGTTCTCATCCTTCAAAGTATGGGCTTGCAGGTAATTTATGGGATGGAAAATTGCTTTCCCATTTCATTGACCAAGAGTTTGGCATTCAAATTGGTGTACGACAGTGCCAGCGCCTGTTTCGCCGGCTCGGCTTTCGATTGAGAAAACCACGCCCTTTGATTGCTAAGGCTGATCCACAAGCGCAGCAGGACTTTAAAAAAAATTGCTGAATATGCAGCCGATAATAACATTGATCTTTGGTCCCTTGACGAGGTCCACTTCCAGCAACATGGTTCCAGATGCCGAATGTGGATACCTCCTGAGTGCAAAGACCCAATTGTGTTGCACCATCCGACACGAAAAAGTGTCGGCTACTTTGGTGCCCTGAGACTTCGCTGCGTATTCCGCCGCATAGTGACCACCCATTCCGCTGGAAACTGTCCACTCATTCCGCTGCATTGTGACCACCCATTCCGGAACATTGTGACCACCCATTCCGCTGATTGTGACCACTTTTTCGGCAAGCCAAGCGACGCTGGATAAATTGACCCGTTAACGATAATCCTCCCTCATTTTTATCCGTGAGGGGGATTGATGGCAAAGGATCGATTATCCATGCGAAAGTTCAAAGAGGTATTACGTCTCAAACACGAGCACCAGTTGACCAACCGCAAAATCGCCAATAGCTGTGCCATATCCCATGTCACCGTGGGAAAGTATCTTATCCTGGCAGAAAAGGCCGGGATCGTCTGGCCGTTGCCGGACGATATCGACGACGGCGAGCTTGAACGGCGTCTTTACCAGAAAGTCGAGCGGCCTGCGGCTCGGAAACCGGCCATGCCCCCGATGGAGCAATTGTTCAAGGAACTCAAACGCAAACACGTCACCTTGCAGCTTCTGTGGTACGAATACAAACAGACCAACCCGGACGGCTACCAGTACAGCTATTTCTGCGAACTGTACCAAAAATGGCGCAAGAGCCTCGACATCAGTATGCGGCAGGAACATCTGGCCGGAGAAAAGCTGTTCGTCGATTATGCCGGACAGACGGTGCCCATCATCGACCCCGAAACGGGATCCGTCGCGTTCGAGGCCCAGATTTTTGTCGCTACGTTAGGCGCCAGCAATTACAGCTTTGCCGAAGCTTCCGCATCCCAGAAACTGCCCGACTGGATCAAATCCCACATCCGCGCCCTGGAGTTCTTCGGCGGGGTTCCCCGGATCCTGGTTCCCGACAATCTGAAAAGCGGGGTCACCCATCCGTGCCGCTACGAGCCGGACGTCAACCCCACCTACATGGATCTGGCCCGTCACTATGGCACCACGGTCATTCCGGCAAGGCCCGGAAAACCCAAAGACAAGGCCAAGGTGGAGTCCTCCGTATTGATCGCCGAACGATGGATACTGGCGGCATTGAGGAACCACCGATTCTTCTCTTTGGCTGAACTCAATCAGGCGATCGCTGAGAAGTTGACGATGTTCAACCAGCGGCCGTTGCAACGAATGAAAACTTCCCGACATCATCTTTTCGAAACCGTCGACAGGCCGGCGCTGGCCCCGCTGCCTGCCCATCGCTACGAGTTCGCCCAGTGGAAAAAAGCGACCGCCAATATCGATTACCATGTGGAAGTGGACCGCCACTATTACAGCGTGCCATACCAGCTGCGGGGACAGAAGCTCGACGTAAGCATGACGGCCACAGCCATTGCGGTCTTTCACAAAAACCGTCGGGTGGCCAGTCATCTGAGGAGTCATCGCAAATACGGCCACACCACCGTTGCCGAACACATGCCCAAATCCCATCAGCGCCATCTGCAATGGACGCCTTCACGGATTATCCATTGGGCGGGGAAGACGGGGCCTTCTACCCAGCTGATGGTCACGGAGATCATGCGGCGCAAAACGCATCCGGAGCAGGGCTTCCGATCCTGTCTGGGAGTGATCGCCTGGGCAAACGCTACAGTCCCGACAGACTGGAAAAGGCTTGTGAACGTGCCGTGGCCATCGGCGCCTATACTTTTAAGAATGTCGAATCCATCCTCAAAAACGGGCTCGACAAGCAACCTCTGACGCCACCATCCAAAGGCCGTAGCCTCTCCCATCCCAATATCAGAGGCTCGCGTTATTACCACCAGAAGGAGAATCGATCATGATGTCCCAACAGACCATAGACAAACTTCACGATATGAAACTGACCGCCATGGCCGACGCCTTTACCGAGCAGATGGGAAAGCCGGATCTGGGAGAGCTGAGTTTTGAAGACCGCTTTGCCATGCTGGTGGATCGGCAATGGACCTTCAAAGAGGATCACCGCATGACCCGTCTGCTCAGAACCGCAAAACTCCGGGACAGCGCCTGCATCGAAAATATCGACTTCAAGACGCCGCGCGCCCTGGATAAATCCCTGGTCGTGAGACTGGCCGGAAGCGATTGGATCAAAAAGGACCAGAACGTTATCGTCCTCGGCCCCACCGGCGTCGGCAAAACCTATCTGGCCTGCGCTATTGCTAACAGCGCCTGCCGCAACGGTTTTGCCGCCATGTACAAAAGGGCTCCACGGCTGTATCAGGAGGTTGCCATCGCCCGGGCCGACGGTTCCTATCCCAAACTGATGAATCGATTGTCAAAGATCAAGGTGCTCATCGTCGACGATTTTTGCATCGCCCCGATGACCGATCCGGAGCGCCGGGATCTTTTGGAGGTGCTGGAGGATCGACAGTCGATCTCCTCAACCATCATTGCCACCCAGGTTCCCGTCGAAAACTGGATCGAGCATATCGGCGATCCTACCCTGGCCGATGCCATTTTGGACCGACTGGTTCACAACGCCCACAGGATAAATTTGAAAGGAGAGTCCATGAGAAAAATCCGTTCGTCCTTGACGAAATCCGACAAGTCTGGGAGGTAGCAAAAACCAGCGTCGCTTCGCTCCGACGGGGTGGTCACAATGCAGCGGAACAGGTGGTCACTTTGGAGCGGAATGCGTGGTCACTATCCTCCGGAATGGCTGGTCAGTTTGAGCGGAATACGCAACTTCGCGATGGGAAGCTGTTGTATAAGCGAGAAACCAACTCATTTAACGCTGAAACTTATTGGGGCTTTATGAAAAAGCTTCGGCAAATAAGCAGTCACTCAGAGCGTCGAGTTTTGGTATTGGCCGATAATGCCAGATATCACCATGCAAAGCTCCATTCAAAATGGCGATATAATTGTTCAAACAATTTCGCCCAATTATTTTTGCGGCCATACAGCCCAGAACTGAATCCGATTGAGCGAGTTTGGAAACTGACCAGGCGAATGGCAACCCATAATCGGTACTTTGAGAAAATTGAACAAGTTGCTCAAGCGGTAGAAGCCCAGTTCCGTTTTTGGAGTAAACCAAATAGCACCCTTAAACGTTTATGCGCAATTATTTTAGACGCTGTGTATAGTTCACTCAAGACCTCATTTATCAAGGTCAACATCAGGACCACAAAGCCAGTGCAATCTCCAGTGTCGTCCCCCGCAGCCAATTCACGATAGTATTCCTTCTGGTGGTTTTTGATGAAATTTTCAATCGGTAAGAATTCAAATGTTGGATGGTATTGCATTAGAAGTAGGGTTTGCCAAAGCCGCCCCATGCGGCCGTTGCCGTCAACGAACGGATGAATATACTCAAGTTGATAATGAAAGCGGCATGACTGAACTAACAAGTGATCTTCGGTTGTTTCTATATAATCGAAAAGGGATTGAAGCATCGGCTCAACATCATGCCAGTGGGGGGCTTCGTGGAAACGATCACCAGGGCGGAGCACTCCAATTGCTTCTTTTCGCAATGCGCCCGCCGTTTGGATCAATCCATTCATCAGCACCCGGTGGGCTTTTAAAAGAGATGCGACGGAATGCGGGTCGAAATCGCCCAGTTGACGATAAACGGCAAAGGCATTCCGGACTTCAAGGATATCTTGGCTGGGACCGATTACCGATTTGTTATCGATCAGAGCCGTCACTTGATCATGGGTAAGCGAATTCCCTTCGATGGAAAGCGAAGCCTGGATGGTCTGGATGCGATTTTTTCGGCGCAGCTTGGGGGAGGGGTGCCGCATATTCACCCCCTCCAAATTGCCGATAAGTTTGGCGATATCTGTCAGCCGTTTGATTACGGCAGGGGTCCCGCGGTAATGGGAGATATTTTGTTTCATTGATTTGATAGTATCATATGATACTATCAGGTTCAAGATTGAAGGTTTTGTAAAAAACCACCTTATTCAGTTTCGTCCTTCATCTCATCCGATGCCTTGTTGATGGGGCAAGCAAAATAAATACAACGGTGGCATTCATGGCGCCGGACGGCGGCGGCAAACCCAGCCAAAGATAGCAGGAAAATGGCCAATAAATCCGGTTCGTGTATCAGCCAGATGAGGGGGAACGCCAGCAGCACTGCCGGAGCGGCCCAGGTCACGATTCTGTCCCTGGTATCGAGTTCGCCCGGACGCGCTGCAAAGAACTTGGGCAGGTCCCAGAAAAACATGCAGCGAAGCAGTTTGTCTTCACGGGTGTAGTGAGGACAGCGGCTGCAAAAGAATTTGAGGACCAGGCCTGCCGCAACGACTGCCAGGAGAATAAACACCAGCAGTCCTCCCACCGTGTTTCTTCCGATAGCCACGGCGGCCGCCAGCAGTGGAACAGCCAATAGGCAGGTATAGAAGAGAAAATCGAAAAAAGTGTACCTTTCCCTTAGTTCTTTCGAACACTGTTCCATGGTGCCTCCTCGATTTGGGTGTTGTTTATCCAGGGCTGGCCGTTTCGTTGCCAATTGCCCGCCGGATCACCAGATCCGTAACTGTCCGCGATAAAAAACCGTTTGAGAGCCTGTGCATGAGGTAGAGGAAGCGGGTACGGCGCCCCGGAACACACCAGTAGGATTTTTTCTGGATGGCGCGGACAATTTCTTTTGCCGTGAATTCGGGAGTCAGGAGGCCGCCCATGTTCTTTACTGCCCTTGCCTGGGGCGGCAGGGTTTTGGCCTCCGTTTCGTTCATGGGGGTGTCCACCTCGGGCGGGAAAACGACGGTCAGCGGCATTTTAAGAGGAGCGAGCTCGTAGCGCAGGCTTTCGGCAAATCCCATCAGGGCGCCCTTTGAGGCGGCGTAGGCCGTATACCCGAACATGCCGAACAGGGCTGCCGCGGATGAGAGGATGACCACATGGCCGCGTTTGGCCTTCATGGGGCCGAGCAGGGCGTGGATGGGCGTGCGCACCCCGTTGACATTGACGTTCATGACCTCGGCGAACATCTCGGGTGTGATGTTCTCGAAATGGTCGGCCGCCGTATTGATCCCGGCACTGAGAATCAAGATGTCCGGGGCACCGAATTCGGCAACGGCGGCATTCATTTTCTCGTAAACCTGAACATGGTTGCCCACGTCGAGACTCAGGGTTGCAATCCTTTGCCGATTCGATTGCCAGGCGTGCTCGACGGCACGTTGTGCTGCTTCGAGCCGCTGCGTGGATCTGGCCGCCAGCAGGATGTCCGCGCCAAAAGAGGCAAGGAGCTTGGCCACTGCAAGGCCGATTCCACTGGAACCCCCTGTAATGTAGACAGTTTTATTCTTGAAAGATTTCGGCATATTAAAAAATAGAGGGTTATTGAAAATTTCTCCAATAATCACGCCTTACCTTTAATGTCAAGGGTTTCCGTTGCCTGAAGGTGTCGCTCCAAAACAAATTCCATTGGAAATGTGATTTCCTTGACATCAATAAAAACTGAAACTGACATCGTCGATTATTCCTGATTCAATCCTTTGAGTCCCTTGCGTTTGACAACCATGGCGGCTTTCGATTATACCCAGTCGACCTCTCAGCGGTAGACTTTTCCGGATGGCGATCATGCTGAAAAAGAAAAAATCGTTTATTGAAAACATCCTGATCCTGGGATTGGGCGGGGTTGGTTCTTACCTGGCCAAACGTCTGGTCCACGAGGGGTACGCCGTCACCGCCATCGAACCGGACAGTAGTTTGATTCGCTACGCCGACAGCCATTTGGACGCCCGGCTGATTCAGGGATCGGCGTTGGATATCGACTGCTGGCGTGGGGCCGGCGCCCAGGGCATTGACGTGCTGATTGCCGTCACCAACAACGATGCGGTCAACATGTTGTCCGCCATGATTGCCGACCGGTTTCACATCCCACTGAAAATTGCCCGCGTCCGTTCCCTGGATTTCGGTGGCAGGGACGCCATCTTGAGCAATGAAGATCTCAAGATCGACCTGATCATTCACCCCGAAGAACTGGCAGCCCAGGAAATTGTGCGCCTGGTTAAACGTACGGCCGGTATCGAGATTATCGACATCGCCGACGGCCAGACCCAGGTCATGGCCACCCGGGTGACCGAGGGATCGCCCCTGGCCCACAAAAAACTCAGAAACCTTTCCAAAACCTACAACGAATTCCCCTTTCGGGTGGTGGGTATCGCCAGGGGCATCACCACCATTTTGCCCGGTGGAGACAATGAAATTCTGCCCCAGGATCAGGTGTTGATCATGGCTTCCAGACAGCACCTTCCCCGGTTGATGGCCATCACCGGCGAAGAGCAGCGGCGACGACACCGGGTTATGATTCTGGGCGGTGGACTGGTTGGCAGCCGTGTGGCCGACTTGATGGGCAAGGACGTCAAGGTCAAGATTGTCGAAAAGGATGAAGCACGGGCCGCTGAACTGTGCCATCGACTCAGCCACGCCGAAGTGCTGCATGGCGACGGCTCCGATGCCGAAGCCCTCGACCTGGCCGGTTTGACCGACATGGACACCTTTATCACGACCACCGGAGAAAACGAAACCAACATCATGAGCTGCATGCTGGCCAAGCACCTGATGACCACCAGCAATGGAGAGAGACACAATACCGAGCGTAAAACCATTTCGCTGGTGAGCAAAGAAGAATATCTGGTGCTGGCTGCAACCAGCGGTTCGGACATCGCGTTGAATAAGAAAGTCCTGGCCGCCAATGAGATTTTGAAGTTCATCCGGCGCGGCGAACTGCTTTCCGTAGCCCACCTGCACGGGTTTGACGCCGAAGTGGTCGAAATCAAGGCAGCCAAGGGCTCGCCCATTACTCGCATCCCCCTTTCTAAAATCGATCCCTCCTTTCACGGCAAAATTCTCATCGGTGGCGTCTATCGGGACGACCAGTGGAAGATCGCCGTTGGGGATACCCGCATCCTGCCCGAGGAACGGGTGATCGTGATCTGCAAGTCGATGCATTTAAAGGACGTGCATAAATTATTTCTTGGATAGGGTTCAAGGGGTCGAGGGGCCCAGTGAAGATCCAATTATACAATGAAGGGTTCTAAAGACTGGGAACCAAGTCCTCAACGCAAGACCCCATGAATCCTTGAATCCTCGACCCCTCGAACCCTTCTTTTATCTTTTCCAGAAGGATGGATAAAAGATGACCAGCGCGGAAAACATCTCCAGGCGGCCCACCAGCATGTTGTAGGAGAGAAACCATTTGCCCGCATCCGAGATGAAGGCGTAGTTCTCGGACGGACCGATGGCCCCGAAGCCGGGTCCGATGTTCATCAACGTGGCGATTACGGAACTCATGGCGGTGACATAATCCATGTCGTCTGTAAGTACCATCACGCAGCCGCCGGCAAGTACCATGAAGATGTTGACGATAAAGTAGCACACCGAGAGGTGGATGATGGTGTCATCAACCGGGCGCTGGTTGAGGCGAACGGAGATGACGGACATGGGCTGGAAGAATATTTTTTTAATGGCCGCCGACATGAATTTGCACAGCACCACGTAGTGAACGATCTTGATGCCGCTGGTGGTCGAACCGGCACAGGCACCGATAAAGCAAACCGCATACAGGAACATCTGGGCTGCCTGGGGCCACTTTTCGTAATCCGCGGTGGTAAAGCCCGTGGTGGTCAGCAGGCTGGTGACCTGAAATGTGGCGTAGCGGATGGCGTCAATCAGGCCATAGGTGTTTTCCTTCCACAGCAGCCAGGAGACGATGCCGCAGAAAAAGAGCATGAATCCGACGTACCAGCGAAATTCCGTGTTGATTCGCAGGGAGTGGAAATCTCCGCGCATCATCTGATAGAAAAGGACGAAGGTCATCCCACCCAGAAACATGAACACAATGACGATCCAGTCGAAATAGGCGTTGTTATAATGCCCGATGCTGGCGTTGTAAGGTGAATATCCCGAGGTCGAAACCGTTCCGAAGGCGTGGCACAGGGCGTCGAACAGGCTCATGCCGCCGCCGCAGAGTAAAATCGTCTGGGCCGCATTGAGCCCCAGGTAAATCAACCACAAACGTACCATGGTATCCCGGTTGCGGGCGTGGAACTTTTCTTTGGTAATCACTTGGCCGGGCGAGGATTCCGCCCGGAAAATGCGCAATCCCCCCATGCCGTGGGGCAGGAAGATCACAGTCAGGGTCAGAAAACCCATGCCGCCCAGAAGATGGGTTTCGCTGCGCCAGAACAGCAAGCCACGCGGCACGACTTCGATATCGGTCAAGATGGTGGCCCCGCTGGTGGTGTAGCCGGACATCATTTCAAAAAAGGCGTCGGTGAACGAAGGGATCGACCCGTGGATCATGAAGGGCAGGGCACTGAGGGCCGAAACGAACACCCAGCCGAAGGCGGCGATGAAGATGCCGTCTTTGATGCCCAAATCATGGTGTTTTCTAAATCCCCACCAAAGCGGTATCCCTATGAAGAGCGTCACCAGTGCAGAGATGACCAAGGCTGCAACGTCATCGCCGCCATAGATCAGGGCGCAGGCAACGGGCAGCAACATCGAGATGCCGGTGACCAGAAATAAGGTGCCGAAAACATGGAGAATTGGAAACAGGTGCATGGGGAGAAGTCCGCTTATTTCTCTATGCGCATCGCCAACGGGCGCTTTCCTCGAATTAGTGCGTTCATATCTCAGGTATCCGGAAAAAGCAAAACATGGACCCAATGTTTCGTTGACACGCCTTGCCGGCTGCCGCTATTGTCGAATGGCAAGATTTTCAGCACGAAAACAACGTAAGTAAGAAGGCATCCCAATGAAAGCGGAAATCCTGGCCACGGGTGACGAGATACGTTCCGGAACGCTGGTGGACAGCAACTCGGCCCATATTGCCGAAAAACTTGAGGAAAACGGTGTCGAGGTGGTCCGCCATACCTGCGTGGGGGACGATCTTTCCATGCTGACGTCCACCCTACGTGAGATCGGCCGGCGCGTGGACGTATGCGTGGTGACCGGTGGATTGGGCCCCACCACGGACGACCGGTCGGCCGAGGCCGCAGCCAAAGCAGCCGGACTGGAACTGGCGGAGAACGAGGAAGCCCTTTCCAACGTGGAAAGCTTTTTCAAGAAGTTCGATCGGCCCATGACCGAGTCCAACCGCAAGCAGGCCTTTCTGCCGGCCGGCGCCAAGGTCCTGTTCAATCCGGTGGGAACGGCTCCCGGCTTTGCCGTGACCATCGAAGGCTGCCGGTTTTTCTTTCTACCCGGCGTGCCCTACGAAATGAAGCGCATGCTGGCCGACCACGTGATTCCGGACCTGCTGGTAATGCAGGGGGACGCGGCCCTGCACAGCCGGGTGAAAACCATCACCACCTTCGGCCTGCCCGAATCGTTGGCCGGAGAGAAGAGCGCTGGAGTGGAGGCGGCTTTTCCGGGCGTTCAGCTGGGCCTGCGGGCCAATTTTCCCCAGATCCAGGTCAAGCTTTACGGGCGGGACAGTGACGCCCAGCGCCTGGAAGAACGTTTGGATGAGGCCGGCCGATGGATCGTGGAAAAGCTGGGCAAACATGTGGTTTCGGAAAACGGCGAGACCATGCAGGCCGTCATCGGTCAAATGCTGCTGAAAGAGGAAGCCACCCTGGCCCTGGCCGAGAGCTGCACCGGGGGCCTGATGGCCAACTGGTTGACCCACGTTGCCGGCAGTTCCGGCTATTTTCTTTTCTCAGGGGTCACCTATTCCAACCAGGCCAAAATCGATGTGCTGGGCGTAGAGCCGAAGACATTGGAAGAACACGGGGCCGTTCACGAAGAGACCGCCCGGCAGATGGCCGAAGGAGCCCGCAAAGTGGCTGGGGCCACCTACGGGCTGTCCACCAGCGGCATCGCCGGTCCCGACGGCGGCAGCGAAGACAAACCGGTGGGCACGGTGTGCATCGGTTTTGCCGCTCCCGACCGTTCTTACGGACGGAGGTTTTTCTTCCCGTTCGGCAAGCGGCTGATGAACAAGAAGATTTTCGCCATGGCGGCTTTGGATATGCTCAGAAAGGAGCTGATGGTGGTCAGTGATCGGTGAACAGTGAATGGTGAACTGGTAGGAGATTAGGCTGCAGGCTGTAGGTGTTTAGGCCAGAGGAAAATCAATCTCGATAGATGTTCAAACCCAACAAACCCAACAAACCCAATGAACTCAACAAACTCAACAATTCTTCCCGTCATTCTCGCCGGCGGCAGCGGCACCCGACTCTGGCCATTGTCTCGTGCTCTGTACCCCAAGCAGCTCATCCGGCTTGTGGATCGTCACACCATGCTGCAAAATACGATTCTGCGGCTGGACGGCCTGGCGGATGTCGGCCGTCCCATGGTGATTTGCAACGACGAGTATCGTTTTATGGTAGCCGAGCAGCTTCGCCAGATCGAAATCGAGCCCCATGCCATCATTCTGGAGCCGGTGGGCAGAAACACGGCCCCGGCCCTGGCCGTGGCAGCCATGCTGGCCATGGAAAACGGTGCCGATCCGGTGTTGTTGATCCTGCCCGCCGACCACCACGTCCAGATCCCCGAAAATTTCAGGCAGGTCGTCCAGGAGGGCGTTAAGCATGCCCTGGATGGCCGGCTGATCACCTTCGGAATCGTCCCTCAGAGTCCCGAAACCGGGTACGGCTACATTAAAATGGGCGAGCCGCTGGAGCAAAGCAAAGGCGGCGGTGCGGCGGTGACCATAGCCGCCTTCGTGGAAAAACCGGACCTGGAAACGGCTAAAAGCTATGTGGCTACAAAAGCCTATTGCTGGAACAGCGGGATGTTCCTGTTCAGGGCCTCAACGGTGCTCCAGGCCCTGGAAACCTTTGCGCCCGACATTGTCGCCGCCTGCCGCCGGGCCGTGGAACGGGGAACCGCCGACCTGGACTTTTTCCGGCTGGACAAAAAGACCTTTTCTTCCTGCCCCGGCAATTCCATCGACTATGCGGTCATGGAAAAAACCGATCGCGGGGCCATGATTCCCCTGGAAGCCGGCTGGAACGACCTAGGTTCCTGGGAGGCCTTATGGCAGGTCGGTGAAAAGGACGGCATGAACAACGTGGTCAAAGGGGATGTGGTCCTGCATGACGTGGAAGACTCCTACCTGCACGCCGAAGACCGCCTGCTGGCGGCTGTGGGGTTGAAAGACCACATCGTCGTCGAGACTTCGGATGCGGTGATGATTTCCCCCAGGGATCGGGTCCAGGATGTCAAAGGGCTGGTGGATCGTCTCAAGGCCCAGCAGCGTGAGGAGACCCGCTCCCACAAGCGGTCCTATCGGCCCTGGGGCACGGTGGATCTGCTGGTAACCGGCGCCCGGTTCCAGGTGAACCGGATCACGGTCAATCCCGGCGGCGAACTCTCCCTCCAGAAGCATTTCAACCGCTCCGAGCACTGGATCGTGGTGCGCGGCTCCGCATTGGTCACCCGGGCCGACGAGCAGTTCGTCCTCAAGGAGGACAGTTCCACGTACATCTCCGCCGGCGTCGCCCACCGGCTGGAGAACCCGGGAAAGATACCCCTGGAGCTGATCGAGGTGCAGACGGGCGGGTATATCGGCGAGGACGACATCACGCGCTTGGAGGATATTTACGGGCGGCATAAGGACGGTGATCGGTGAATGGTGAACCGTGAACCGTGATCAGTGAACGGTGAATGTAGGGGCGACCGGCCGGTCTCCCCTACCATCAGATAACTCAACAAACCCAACAAACCATTCTCACGCCATCTCCATGCGCAGCACGATCCGGCGCAGGGCCTTGGCAAAATCGCCGTCGGGCGATTTGGCCACGTGGGGAACCAGATCCCTGGCACTCTTCTGGATTCCATCCGTATAAGGAACGCCGCCGAAGTGGTTCAGGCGGATGGAGAGCATCTTTTGCGAAACCTTGTCCAGGCGTGCCACCAGTTCCTTGACTTCATCCTTTTCCCTGACCATGGTGACCACCGTTCCGGGACGGAAATTGTCCAGCAGATCCTTGACCAGACCATGATGGGTCGGAGCAGATTCGGCCAGGCGTTCGACCAGATGGCCCATCTGGCTACCGTTGCTGGACGCGTTGGAGAAGATGAATTCGCGGATCAGCTGTTCGACCTCATGATCCTTGAACTTGTGGTAGTCCGATTCGGCGCCGAACAGGCGGGTAAGGCGGCGATGCAGGGCCATTTTGATGAAACCGTACGCGTCCAGGTAGGATGCCGGTTCACAGGTGGTCAGCACGAACCCCTGGTCCGCGGACAGGAAGAAATCCAGGATGTTGTAGGTGGTGTCTCCGCCCAGATCCAGGATCACATAGTCCGCATCGATGGTTTTCAGGGCACGCAGCAGCTTCAACTTGCGGGCGAAGGGGATGTTGGCCGACCCCAGTTTGCCCCCGCCCCCGCCGATCAGGATGGGGCCGTATTTGGTCGGTGTCATGATGTCGGTAATGGACGGCATCTTCTTGGTGAGAAAATCGTCGATGCGATGGGTCAGTCCCCAGACGCCCATGTAAAGATGCAGATTGGCGCCTCCCAGGTCCAGGTCCACAACGACGACTTTCTTGCCCAGTTGGGCCAGAAAAACGCCGAGATTGGAAACGAAAAGACTTTTTCCGATTCCGCCTTTGGCGCCTCCCACGGCAATCATCTTGCCGGGGGCGCCGGGTTGTGTGGACGCGTTTGAAAGAGGCATTGTTGTGTCTATCCGTGCCCATCGGTAAATGGCAATTTTCCTGATCCGGAAGGGCACGATCTAAGGTTCGGGCATTGTTGCCTATTGCTTGATGTATCGGACAAACGGGGTAGAACTTTAAGACGGGATAGACTTTTTATGCAGATTGAAACGCAACGCAGATATCGGGATTGTTACGAAGTGGTCGATAGCGGGCTGTGAACCAGCAGGGTCACCGGCCCGTCGTTGACGATCTCCACCTGCATCATGGCGCCGAAGCGCCCCTTTTGGGTGTCGATGCCCAGTTTTTTGACGGCATCGATAAAGTGGCGGTAGAGTTGCCGGGCCGTTTGCGGCTCGGCGGCGTTTACAAAGGAGGGGCGTCGGCCTTTTCGGCAGTCTCCCAGCAGGGTGAACTGGGAGACCACGATCATCTGCCCGCCGGTATCGATCAGCGAGCGGTTCATCTTGCCGCCCTCGTCCTCGAAAATTCTCAGGTTGGCGATTTTGGTGGCCAGGTATTCGGCGTCGGCAGGATCGTCACCATCGGCAACGCCCAGCAGAACGTTCAGGCCGGGACCGATGGCGCCCACGGTCTTTCCATCGACAAGCACCCGGCTCGCCTTCACCCGCTGGACCACGGCGATCATCGCGGTTCCTATCGTTTGGACGCTTTTCGGAAAGCGTCGGCAAAGGGGTTGTTGAAGGGTTGGGGCTCGGCCGGTTTTGCTGCCCGAGGCGGTTTTTTAGGGCCTGCCGCCGGTTTCTTTTTCCGGGGAGCCTCGGCTTTGGCCTTCGGCTGGGGCTTTTTGCTCGGATCGCTGCGCATGGACAGGGAGATCCGGTTGCGGGCCAGATCCACCTCCATTACCGTAACGCTGACTTTCTGCTGCACACTGACCACATCGGAAGGCGTTTTTACGAAGCGGTCGCACAACTGGCTGATGTGTACCAGCCCGTCCTGATGGACGCCCACATCCACAAAGGCTCCGAAATTGGTGACGTTGGTGACGATGCCGGGAAGCTTCATGCCCGGCTGCAGATCCTGGATGGTGGACACGTTTTCGTCAAAGGAAAAATGCTCGAACGGTTCGCGGGGATCCCTTCCGGGCTTGGCCAGTTCCTCCAGGATGTCCGTGAGGGTCGGCAGGCCGATGGCATCGGAAACGTAGCGCGTAAGGTCGATCTTGCTGCGCAGTGCGGCGTCGGTCATCAGATCGGAGACACTGCAATCCAGGTCCTTGGCCATGGCCTGCACCACCGCGTAGCTTTCCGGGTGAACGGCGCTGGCATCCAGGGGGTTTTCGCCATCCTTGATGCGCAGGAATCCGGCGCATTGCTCATAGGCCTTGGGCCCCAGCCGTTTAACGCTTTTCAATGCATCGCGGCTGCCGAAGGCGCCGTTATCGTCGCGGTAGGCGACGATGTTTTTGGCCAATTGCGGTCCTAAACCGGAGACATAGGTGAGCAACTGGACGCTGGCCCGGTTGACTTCCACCCCGACGCCGTTGACGCAGCTGACCACCACATCGTCCAGGGCCCCTTTAAGGGCCAGTTGATCGACATCGTGCTGATACTGGCCCACCCCGATGGATTTGGGGTCGATTTTGACCAGTTCCGACAAAGGATCCATCAGACGCCGGCCGATGGAGACGGAACCGCGCACGGTGAGGTCATGGTCGGGAAATTCCTGACGGGCGGTTTCCGAGGCCGAGTACACCGATGCGCCGCTTTCGTTGACCATGATTACCGAAATCGATCGGTCATCAGCCAGGGCCTCTTTGACAAAGGCCTGGGTTTCCCGCCCGGCGGTTCCGTTGCCCACCGCCACCGCTTCGATGGCGAACTTTTTGCACAGGGTGGCCACGGTTTGCCTGGCGGCGTCGGCCTGCTTTTCGGAGCCATGGGGATAGATGGTGTCGTTGTGCAGCAGCTTGCCCTGGCGGTCCAGGCAGACCAGCTTGCATCCGGTGCGAAAGCCCGGATCGAGGCCCATTACCCTTTTGGCGCCCAGCGGTGAGGCCAGCAGCAACTGCCGCAGGTTTTCGGAAAAGACGCGGATGGCCTCCGCATCGGCGCGCTCCTTGAGGCCGACGCGGACCTCGGTTTCCATGGAGCGGGACAACAGGCGCTTGTAGGCATCCTGGGCAGCCAGGCGCACCTGCTCGGCATCGGGGCCGTCGCCGGTAACGAAGCGGTCTTCGCAAATGGTGATGGCCTGCTCTGCCGGCGGGGCAATGGTCAGGCTGAGGATTTCCTCTTTTTCACCGCGGCGCATGGCCAGGATGCGATGGGAGGGCGCCGTGGCCACGGCCTCTTCCCACTCGAAATAGTCCTTGAACTTGGCGCCTTCCACCTCTTTGCCCTCGATAACCCGGCTGTGGATGACACCCTTCTCGAAGAAAAGATCGCGAACCCGCGAGCGGGTTTCGCCGTCTTCGTTGATGGTTTCGGCAATGATGTCCCGGGCGCCGGCCAAGGCGTCTTCCACGGTTTCCACCGATTTCTCCGGATCCACATAGTCGGCGGCCAGGGTTTGGGGATCGGCCCCTTCCTGGGCCAGGATTGCCAGGGCCAGCGGTTCCAAACCTTTTTCGCGGGCGATGGTTGCTTTGGTGCGCCGTTTAGGCCGGTAGGGCAGGTAGATGTCCTCGAGTTCGGTCATGGTGGCCGCGGCCAGCACCCGATCCTTGAGTTCGTCGGTCAGGTGTCCGTGCTGCTCGAGGGACTTGAGGATGGTATCCCGCCGGCCGTCCAGCTCTTCCAGTTGGGTAAGCCGGTCGCGGATGGCCGTCACGGCCACTTCGTCCAGGCTGCCGGTGGCCTCTTTGCGGTAGCGGGCGATGAAGGGAACGGTGGCGCCGTCTTCCAGCAGACGGGCCACGGCCTGGATCCGGTCCGCCGCCAGGTTCATTTCGGCGGCGATGGTGTCGATGTGGGTCGGGTTCATTGGTTTTTTTGGGTTCGTTGAGTTTATTGGGTTCGTTGGGTTTGGCATTTGTAGGGGCGGGGTTTATCCCCGCCCGTCCTAATTGCGGTTCATCGGGCGGGGATAAACCCCGCCCCTACGAGGCAACAATCAAAAATCACCGTTCACGGATCACCGATCACGGTTCACTGGGCTCCTGCCGATGCCGGCACTCCCGGTTGGGGCAGACGTGCAGGGTACCGTCCCGCTTGGTGGTCTTTTCCACCATATAGGAATTGCCGCAGACCGGGCAGGGGATGGGGACCGGGCGGTCCCAACTGGCGAAATCGCACTTGGGATAGCGGTTGCATCCATAAAAGATCTTGCCCCGCTTGGAAGACTTTTCCACGATTTCGCCGTCGCATCCTTTTACGGGGCATTTCACGCCAATGGGCTTGGCGTTGGGGCCGCCGTTCAAGGACTGGGTGTGCTTGCAGTCGGGATAGCCGCTGCAGGCCAGAAAATCGCCGTAGCGGCCCCGCTTGACCACCATGGGCTTGCCGCACTTGTCGCAAACCTTGTCGGTGGGTTCGCTCTGCACCGGTGCTACCGGTGCAATAGTGCCCTTTTCGTCTCTTTCGTAATCGCTGGAGTAAGTGCAATCGGGGTATCCGGAACAGGCCAGGAAATGGCCGTTCTTGCCCATCTTGATGCGCAGGGGATTTTTTTTGCATTTGGGGCAGGTCAGGTCCGTGGGCATGCCAACGCCCTTGACGGAGAGCATGTGTTCCCCTGCCTCTTCCAGTTTTTGACTGAATGGGCCGTAAAACCGGTTGAGAATGGTCAGGGCCTCCACCTCGGCCTGCTCGACCCGGTCCAGGTCGCCCTCCAGGCGGGCGGTGAACTCGACGTCCAGGATTTCCGGAAAATTGTCGACGAGCAGATCGTTGACGATGAAACCCAGTTCCGTAGGCCTGAAGTAGCGGTTGACCAGGTCCACGTAGCCTTTGTCCCGGATGGTGGACAGGATGGCGGCGTAGGTGCTGGGCCGGCCAATGCCGTTTTCCTCGAGTTCCTTGACCAGAGAGGCCTCGGAAAAGCGTGGCGGCGGCTGGGTGAAGTGCTGCTTGGGATCGATGCCCAACAGTTCCAGCGGCGATTTTTCCGTCAGTTCCGGCAGGGGCTGACTCTTCTTGCTGCTTTCGGCTTCGTCGTCGGCGCTCTGATAGACGGCCAGAAACCCGGGAAACTTCACCGAAGAGCCGCTGGCGGTGAAGGTGTAGGCACCGGCGGCGATGGAGAGGGTCTTCTGGTCGATCAGGGCCTGGGCCATCTGGGAGGCTACGAAGCGCTGCCAGATCATGGTGTACAGGGCCAGCTGATCCCTGGACAGGTAACGTTTCAGCTTTTCCGGCGTGTGATAGACCGAGGTCGGGCGGATGGCCTCATGGGCGTCCTGGGCCTTGTTCTTGTTTTTGAAAAACCGCGGTTTGGACAGGGAATAGGACGGCCCGAACTGTTCGCGGATCAGGCTCAAGGCTTCTTCGGCGGCCTCGTCGGCAATGCGGGTGGAGTCGGTGCGCATGTAGGTGATCAACCCCACGGGTTCGCCGGGCCCCAGGTCGATGCCTTCATAGAGCTGCTGGGCGACCATCATGGTCTTTTTGGCGGAAAAGCGCAGTTTGCGAATGGCCTCCTGCTGGAGCTTGCTAGTGATGAAAGGCGGCTGGGGATTGCGGCGCGTGGTGCGCTTGACGATTTTATCGACCAGGAATTCGGCGTTTTCCAGATCTTTCAGGATCGCCTTGGCCGCGGTCTCGTCGGGAACCTCGATTTTTTCGCCGTTTTTTCGCACCAGCTTGGCTTCGAAGGTCGGCGGCGTTTCGCCTTTCAGGTTGGCCGTGATCGACCAGTACTCCACCGGTTCGAAAGCCTGGATGGCCCGCTCCCGATCACAGATGATGCGTACCGCCACGGACTGCACCCGTCCGGCGCTCAAGCCCCCCTTGACCTTGCGCCAGAGCAGCGGCGAGATCTGATAGCCCACCAGACGGTCCAGAATACGGCGGGCCTGCTGGGCCTCGTATTTGTCGCGATCCAGGTCCCGGGCTTTTTGCATGGCTTCGAGAATGGCCTTTTTGGTCAGTTCGTGAAACAGCACCCGGTGAAACTGGCGCCCCTTTTTTTTCAGGACTTCCGCCGTGTGCCAGGCGATGGCCTCGCCTTCCCGATCCGGGTCGGGCGCCAGATAGATGTCGGTCGCGTCGCCGGCCGCCGACTTCAGCTGGCTGAGAACCTTGGATTTGCCGGGGATGGTCCGGTAGTGGGGGGTGAAGTCCTTTTCGATATCGATTCCCAGGTCCTTGCCGGGAAGGTCCTTGATGTGGCCGACCGTAGCGGCGACATTGTAGTCTCCGCCCAGGTATTTCTTGATGGTTCGGACCTTTGTGGGCGATTCCACGACAACCAGTGGTTTACTCACATAACACCTCTTGATTCGCTTATTTCAACTGCTTTGGATCGATGCCCGGGGCCAGGGAAAACCGTTTGCCCGGGTGCTGAACCACCGCCCCCTTCAATTCGAGCTGGAGCAGCAGTCCGGACAGCCGCCCCGCTGCCATGGCCAACTGCCTGGCCAGGTCATCGATGTGAACGGGTTCGGCTTCCAGTATACCCATAACCTCGGCCTCCTCATTCGTCAATGCCGGCAATTTCGGCTGCGCCGGCGAAAACATAAGCCGGTCGGGCGGACGAATGTGTGCGAATTCTTCCAGCACATCCCCGGCGTGGGCCGCCAGCTTGGCCCCCTGTTTGATCAGGCTGTGGGTGCCGACGCTTTTAAAAGAGTGCACATTGCCCGGAACGGCGAAAACCTCCCGGTTCTGCTCGGCCGCCAGTCGGGCGGTGATCAGAGAGCCGCTGCGTCCGGTGGCCTCCACCACCACGGTTCCGTGGCACATACCGCTGATGATGCGGTTGCGGGCCGGAAAATGGTGGGCGTCGGGACCACTGTCCAGGGAGAGTTCACTGATGACGGCACCGTTTTCGGCAATCCGGTGAAACAGGCTTCGGTTCTCCCTGGGATAGATCCGGTCCAACCCGGTGCCCAGAACGGCGACCGTTTTCCCGCCTCCGGCAATGGCGCCGGAATGCGCCGCGGTATCCACGCCCCGGGCCATTCCGCTGACAATGGTCACCTTCCGGGCGGCCAGATCCAGGCAGAGTCGGCGGGTGGTGGCGAGGCCGTAGCCGGTGGCGTTGCGGGAGCCGACCACCGCGATATTTAAGGGGCTGTCCGGCAATTCGCCATAGATGTACAACACGGGCGGAGGATCCGGAATTTGGCGCAGCAAGGCGGGGTAGCGTCGGTCCGTCAAAGTGACCAGATCGTATCCTTTGTGCTGCACAGCCTTAAGTTCCCGGTCGATGTCATCGGAAGGCCGGCAGTGTCGAATGGCGGCTGCCAGGCGGGCATTGACCCCCTGGACCGCCATCAATTCCGTTTCGTCTGCGGCCAGGACGGCATCGGGTGATCCAAAATGCTCCACCAGGCGGCGGAAGAGCAGATTGCCGACGCCTGGTACGCCCTTGAGGGCGAACCAGGGCCGCAGGGCGTCCATCTATTTTCTCCGGGCCTGCCAGGCCAGCAGAATGGGGCTGGCGACGTATATGGAAGAATAGGTACCGACGAGCACACCAACCAGCAGGGCGAAGGAGAAATCATGAATGATGCCGCCGCCCAGGGCGAACAGGGCGACCACCACCACAAGGGTCGTCATGGAGGTAAGGATCGTTCGGCTCAGGGTTTCGTTGATGCTCTTGTTGACGATGGTGGTCATGGGCTCTTTATGGTATTTGCGCAGATTTTCCCGGATGCGGTCGAAAACGATGATTGTGTCGTTGAGGGAATAGCCGATGATGGTCAACAGAGCGGCCACGATGGGCAGGGTGAACTCCTTGCCGAAGATCGAAAAGATGCCCACGGTGATGGTTACGTCATGAATCAGGGCGACGATGGCGCCCATGGCATATTTGAATTCGAAAAACCAGAAGATGATCAGAGAGACCGCCAGGGCCGCCAGCATGAGAAAGGGGACCGAGACCTTAAACAGCGACAGGGCGTAAACGGCGCCCATGATGGCCGCCGCCACGATGCCGCTCTTGGCCCATTTCAGTTCGAAGCGCCCCGAGATATAGACCGTGATGAAGAGCAGCGCGTAAAACATGGCGAAAAGGGCCTTTTCGCGCAGGTCCTGACCCACCTGGGGGCCGACCATCTCTACCCGGCGAATTTCCACCGGCACGCCGGTGGCGGTCTTGAGGTGCTGTTCGACCCGTTCGGACAGTCCCTGCAGGGCTGTCGTGGTCACGTCCGTACGAATCAGGTACTCGTTGTCATGGACTTGGCCGAATTGTTGAACGGCCGAAGCGGCGATTTCCATACCCTGAAGGCCCGACTTGATGCCGTCGATGGTGACGGGCGCTTCGAATTTGACCTGAATCAGGGTGCCGCCGGAGAAATCGATGCCGTAGCGCGGCCCCTGGTGGATCACCAGGGAGGCGATGCTGATGATGAGCAGCACCAGCGAGAAGGTAAAGGCGAATTTACGCTTGCCAATGAAATCGATGTTGATACCCGGTTTGATGAACTGCATGAATTCTATCCTTACAGATGGTGGTTTGCCGTTTTCGGTCAGGCAATTGACGCCTGCCCGGGAAGTCTTCCTCCGCTTCAGATGCTGATGGTGCGAATCTTCCGGCTGATCAGAAAATAGTCGAATATAACGCGGGTGAGAATCAGTGCGGTGAACAGGCTGGCCACCACGCCGAGGCTCAAGGTAACGGCAAAACCCTTGACCGGACCGGTGCCGAACTGAAACAGCACCAGGGCGGCGATCAGGGTGGTGACATTGGCGTCCAGAATGGTCAATGTGGCCCGGTCGTAGCCGGAATCCACGGCCGCCCGCGGCGTTTTGCCCAGGGACATTTCCTCACGGATACGCTCGAATATCAATACGTTGGCGTCCACGGCCATGCCGATGGTCAAAATGATTCCCGCGATGCCTGGCAGGGTCAGGGTAGCGCCGAAGCCGGCCAGTCCGCCGGCAATCAGCAGGATGTTGAGGATCAGGGCGAAATCGGCCACCAGGCCCGATCCCTTGTAGTAGATCGCCATGAACAGGACCACCAGAATGCCGCCCACGCACATGGATAGCAGCCCCATGCGGATGGAATCGGTGCCCAAAGAGGGGCCCACGGTCCGCTCTTCGAGGATCTGAACCGGAGCCGGCAGGGCACCGGCGCGCAGTACGATGGCCAGGTCCCGGGCTTCCTCGGTGGTGAAGTTTCCGGTGATGCGGGCCTCGCCGCCGGCGATTTTTTCCTGGATGACCGGGGCCGAATAGATATTGCCGTCCAGCACGATGGCCAGGCGTTTTTTGACGTTGTCCGCGGTAATGCGCTCGAACAGCCGTGCCCCTTTCTTGTCGAAGGTGATGGAGACGTAGGGCTCGTTGTACTGGCTGTCAATCTGCACCCGGGCGTCGGTCAGGTAGGCGCCGGTCAAAGAGGTGCGTTTTTTCACCAGATAGGGGGTCTTCAGGGTGCGGTGGGTGGTCCGATCCTCTTTGGTCTCGTAGAGAATCTCGCTGCTGGCGGGAAGGCTGCCGTCCAGCGCCGATTGCACGTCGTGTTCTTCATCCACCAGTTTGAATTCCAGCAGCGCGGTTTTTCCGATCAGGTCCTTGGCCCGCTCGGTATCCTTGATACCAGGCAGTTGGACCAGAATGCGTCGCTCGCCCTGGATGCGGATATCCGGTTCACTGACCCCGAACTGGTCGATGCGGTTGCGGATGGTCTCCAGGGCCTGATCCACAGCGAGTTTGCGGATATGCTCGGCCTCCTTGTCAGGCAGGTCCAGAACCAGTTCGAGGCGCTCATCCATTTCGCTGCGATCGGCGATGCGCAGGTCGGGAAACTCCTTGTCCAGCATCTCGTCGAATTTTTCGATGCTCTCCGATTCCTCCACCGTGACGGCCAGCTTGACGCCGTCCACTCGTTCAACGCTCCGATAACGGATGTGCTCCTGGCGCATGAGCGTGCGCATTTCCTGGCCGATGCGCTCGATGGTGTTTTCAAGGGCCTTGTCCGCATCCACTTCCAGTACCAGGTGCATGCCGCCCTGCAGGTCGAGGCCCAGATTGATTTTCTTATGGGGCCAGACGCCGGGCGAAAAGGTCGGAATCACATAGACGACGGCGGCCAGAATGACCGCGGCGATCACGATGAGCCTCCACGACAGATTCTTCAACGCTTCTATCCTTTCATGATCTACAAACCAAAGCCCCGACCGCCGTTTCATACCGGTCCCGACCGCAGGCAAGCCGGCAATCGGAACGGGTCAAAGGTCCGGTGGCAATGGGGCTTTCGATTGGAAAACGATGAACTGCTTAGGCTTTGCCGTTATCGTTTTTTTCTTTTTTGTCCTTCTTGGCGGCTGCCGGAGCAGAACCGGTCGGCATGATTGCGGAAACCGAGCCCCGGTTGACCTTTACGCGGACTTTTTCGGCGATTTCCACGGTCAGGGTGCCTTCCGCAACGCCAGTGATCCGGCCGTGCAGACCGCCGCTGGTGATGATGCGGTCGCCGGTTTTCAGGTTGTCGATCATATTTTTATGTTCTTTGGTCTTTTTCTGCTGGGGACGGATCAACAGAAAATAAAAGATGACGAACATGAGGATCAGTGGAATGAACGATGCAAAACCTCCTGATCCACCCGTGGCGGCGGCGCCTCCCTGTCCCATTGCGTAAGCGATACTCATCGGTAAAAAACCTCCTGTCAGAAATGATCGGCGGACGCCGAATCGTTTTGCCGATTTTCGGTGCCGGCGTCGCACCGGTTCGGGCTCCGGTTAAAAGTGGCGCTGGTATACTGCAAATCCCCCCTGCCGTCAATGGTTCTTGAACACGCGGCGTTACCCGGAAGGCGTCTCGGCGGTTTTGGTCTTGCGGTCGTAGACCACATCCATCTGGCCGGGGATCAGGTCGTCCCGGGAGACGATGGTGATTCCCAGGTCCCGTTTGATCTCCAGGTCGTTCAGTTCCCTGCGTTTGCGATTGAGCAGATAATTCGCCACGGTCGTCGGCAGACCGGCGGTCACGTGCCGGACATCCTCCTTGAGGGTTTCCAGCTTCAGCTTGCGCATGAAGCTCAGGCCCAGGGATTCCGTGGACGGGACCTGCCCCTTGCCTCCGCAGTGGGCGCAGGTCTCCATGCTGCCGAAATCGATGGAGGGGCGCAGTCGCTGGCGGGAGAGTTCCAGCAAACCAAATTTGGAAATTTTGCCGATCTTGACCCGCGCCCGATCCTGCTTCATGCTGGCGCGCAAGGCCTTTTCCACCTGATTGCGGTGCTTTTGATCCCGCATGTCGATAAAATCCACCACGATCAGTCCACCCAGATCCCGGATGCGCAGCTGGCGGGCGATCTCCGCAGCCGCTTCCAGGTTGGTCATCAGGGCGGTCTCTTCGATATTCTTTTTCTGGGTGCCCTTGCCGGAGTTGACGTCGATGGCCACCAGGGCTTCGGTGCGCTCCAGCACCACCGATCCGCCGGACTTGAGCGCCACCCGGTTGCCGAAAAGGGTCGCAATCTGGTCTTCGAGCTGGAAGCGGGTGAAAAGGGGCTTGTCCGATTTGTGGAATTTTACGATCTGGGTCTGTTTGGGGGCGATAATGTGGACAAAATTTTTCACCTCCTGGTGGACCGCTTCGTCGTCGATGAGAATTTCCTTGATTTCCGGGGAGAAATGGTCCCGGATGGAACGCACCGCCAGGTTGCGATCCTTGTAGAGCGAACACGGTGCCTTGGCCTTTACGGCCCGGGCGGTGATGTTCTTCCAGAGGCGCAGCAGATACTGGACATCCTTGGCCAGTTTGGTCTTGGTGCAGTCCTGGCCGGCGGTACGCACGATGATGCCGAAACCGTCGGGCAGGTCGAGTTTGGAGACGATTTCCTTGAGGCGGTCGCGTTCGGCCTCGTCTTCGATCTTGCGGGAAATCCCGCGGCCGCTGCTGCCCGGCATGAGCACGGCATAACGGCCGGGCAGGGAAATGAAGGTGGTGAGCATGGCCCCTTTTTTCATGAAGGGGTCCTTGGTTACCTGCACCATCAATTCCTGGCCGCGCTTGACAATGTTCTGGATGGCTTTGCCGTTGGCCGACGGTTCCTGGAAATAGTCGCTGTGAATCTCCTGCTTTTGCAAAAAACCGTGCCGTTCGGCGCCGAAGTCCACGAAAACGGCCTGAAGGCTGGGTTCGATGCGGGTGATCACTCCTTTATATATGTTGCCGTGCAGGATTTCATGGGCCGACGTTTCGATGTGAAATTCTTCCAGAAGGCAGTCCTTGACGATGGCCAGGCGAACTTCTTCCGAGTCAACTGCGTTGATGAGAATTTTGGTGGTCATGCGTTGCTGCTTTTTCCCATGGGTCGTTGAGGGGTTGATGTTAAATTTGTTTAAATAATGGTTTGTTACGATCAAGTCAATGGGTTTTTCGCCATTTCCTGTGACGAGGGCCATCCAAAAAAGCGCCGCTGTTGCCATGGGGCCGGTTCGGACGCGGCCACAATCCGATGCCGGGTGCTTGATCTTTAGCGGTCTTTGTGGCATGAGGATGCACGCTGGCCGGCTAATGCCGATCATGGATGTAAAAGGCAGATATTCTTTGGATTTTGCAGCCATTGTCGTTGGCTTTGCACAATCTTTAATGTTCGCAGGAAGATAGGAAGGTCATGGATTCACGCTACAATCCACAATCGATTGAAACCAAGTGGCAGAAACGCTGGCAGGATGACAAGCTGTTCAATGTTGCCGAAACCCCCGGCCAGAAAAAATACTACCTGCTGGAAATGTTTCCCTATCCCTCCGGCAAAATCCATATGGGACACGTGAGAAATTACACCATCGGCGATGTGGTGGCCCGCTACAAACGCATGCGCGGTTTCAACGTCCTGCATCCCATGGGCTGGGACGCCTTCGGCATGCCGGCGGAAAATGCCGCCATCGCCAACAACACCCATCCGGCCAAATGGACCTACGACAATATCGATGCCATGCGTGCCCAACTCAAACGCTTGGGTTTTTCCTACGACTGGGAACGTGAACTGGCCACCTGCCGCCCCGAGTACTACCGCTGGGAGCAGTGGCTGTTTCTCAAGATGGTCGAAAAGGGGATGGCCTACCGCAAAGAGTCCTTCGTCAACTGGTGCGAGCCCTGCCAGACGGTGCTGGCCAACGAGCAGGTAGAGGCGGGCATGTGCTGGCGCTGCGGCAAGCCCGTTCGCCAGAAAAAGTTGTGGCAATGGTTCTTCAGGATTACCGACTTTGCCGAAGACCTGCTGGTACATTGCGACAAACTGCCCGGATGGCCCGAAAAGGTGACCACCATGCAGCGCAACTGGATCGGCAAAAGCGTCGGCGCCGAAATCCGGTTTGCCGTGGCGGACAGCCCGGAGGTCATCAGCGTTTTCACCACCCGGCCGGACACGATCTTTGGCGCCACCTTCATGTGCCTGGCGCCGGAGCATCCCCTGGTTTCCGAACTGTCCGCGGGAACGGAGCAGGAGGCGGCCGTGGCGGCCTTCGTCGAGCGTATCTCCCTGCAGGAGCGCTCCAGCAAGGCCATCGAGAATTATGAAAAGGAGGGTGTTTTCACCGGATCGTACTGCATCAACCCCATGAACGGGCGTAAGATGCCGATCTATACCGCCAACTTCGCTCTCATGGAATACGGCACCGGCGCTGTCATGTCGGTACCGGCCCACGATCAGCGCGATTTCGATTTCGCCCGCAAATACGATCTGCCCGTGGTGGTCGTCGTCAGCCCGCCCGACGAACCCCTTGACGGCGATACCATGGAATGCCCCTATACTGCTGACGGCACCATGGTCAATTCCGGATCGTTCAATGGCATGGCCAACCGGAAGGCCATCGAGGCCATCGTCGATTTCATGGCGCAAAACGATATCGGCAGGAAGACCGTCAGCTTCCGGCTGCGGGATTGGGGCATTTCCCGGCAGCGCTACTGGGGAGCGCCAATTCCCATGATTCATTGTCCCGATTGCGGAATCGTGCCGGTGCCCGAAGCCGATCTGCCCATCATGCTGCCCGAAGATGCCGACCTGCTGGAAGGGGGACGGTCGCCGCTGCCCGGCCTGGCCGAATTCGCCCGGACCCGCTGCCCCCAATGCGGCCGCGAGGACGCCCGCCGGGAAACCGATACCATGGACACCTTCGTGGAGTCCTCCTGGTACTTCGAACGCTACTGCAGCCCCCGCTGCGATACGGCCATGTTCGACAAGCAGGCCGTCGACTACTGGATGCCGGTGGACCAGTATATCGGCGGGGTGGAGCACGCCATCTTGCATCTGCTTTATTCGCGCTATTTCACCCGGGTGCTGGAATCCATGGGGCTGGTTGCCTTCAAGGAGCCCTTCACGCGCCTTTTGACCCAGGGCATGGTGTGCAAGGAGACCACCGCCTGTCCGCAGCATGGTTTTCTCTTCCCCGAAGAGGTGGTCGAAAACGGTGACGCCGGGCGCAGTTGCCGGCACTGCGGCCAGCCGGTGACCGTGGGGCGGGTGGAGAAGATGTCCAAGTCCAAGAAAAACGTCATCGACCCCAATGTGCTGCTCGACCAGTACGGGGCCGACACCACCCGTCTGTTCTGCCTGTTTGCCGCTCCCCCGGAAAGGGATCTGGAATGGAGCGAACAGGGGGTGGAAGGCAGCTACCGGTTTTTGCAGCGGGTGTGGCGTCTGGCCGAAAGCTGGCTCCCTCTTATCGGGGACGCGGCATCGAGCCCGGGCGAGATGTCTCCGGCACAGCCCGAAACCAAAGAACTCTATCGCAAAACCCACGCAACCATCAAACGGGTCACCCAGGACATCGAAGAGCGCTTTCACTTCAATACGGTCATCAGTGCGGTCATGGAACTGGTCAATGCCATGCAGGCTATAGAAGAAGGCAAAATGCAGGATGCGGACAAGCCGGTCATGCGCTTTGCATTGGAGACCGCCGTTCTGCTGCTTTCTCCCATCGTTCCCCATTTTTGCGAAGAGCTGTGGGAAAATCTGGGACGCCGGGAAAGCGTCCTGCTCCATCCGTGGCCGACCTTTAACGATGCCGCCACGGTGAAGGACGAAGTGGAGATCGTGGTCCAGGTCAATGGCAAGCTGCGCAGTCGGTTCTCTGCGGCCCTGGATGCGGATGACGTCACCCTGAAGAAAACCGCCTTGGCCGATGAACGGGTTGCGAAGTTCATCGACGGAAAAACGATTCGCAAGACCATTGTGGTTAAAAACAAGTTGGTGAATATTGTTGTATGAAAATAGAGTTTTAAGTGTTAGGTTTTAAGTGTTAAGTTAAGGATGTCGGTCGATTTTAATAATTCAATCGACAGCATTCATTCGCTTAATCACTTAACACTTAACACTATTGAATAAATGGAAACCAAATGAAGCGCCGGATTCTATTCATATTCGCAATCGCCGTATTCGTCGCCTGTTTTTCAGCTTGCGGCTACCATTTCTCCGGCAGCGGCAGCTATCCGGCCGGGGTCAAGCTCATTTTTGTCACTCTTCTGGAAAACAAGACGGCCGAGACCGGGGTGGAGAGCACCTTTACCAACGACCTGATCTACGAATTCACACGCAATCGCAAGGAGAGCCTGGCCCGTGAACGGTCATCGGCCGACGGCATCTTGTCGGGGACCATTGCCCGGTTGTCCGTGGCCAACATCACCCGCACCAGCGTATCGACTGCCACGGAGCGGCGGGTCACCGGTATAGTAACCCTGCGGTTGGAATCGCCCGAGGGGCAACTGCTCTGGAATTCGGGAAATATTGTGGAAAGCGAGGCCTATGCGGTGGTAGCCGGGGACAAAATGGCCACGGATCGCAACAAATCCGAGGCCATCGCCACGCTTTCGCAGAAAATGGCCGAATCGGCCTTCAACCGCCTGACGGAAGATTTTTGACAGCGGCGGCCGGCCAGCGATCGAGAGACGAAAAACCGGCAGGGGGCGTTCACTGCCGGTTATCTATGACTGGAAACAAAAAGGGTTCAGGCCTGTTGAGCGTTGACCTGGCGGGCGAGACGAGAAATTTTACGGGAAGCGGTCTTTTTGTGGAGCGCACCTTTTTTAGCCGCCTTGTCGATAGCGGACTTGGCCGCGTTCAGCTTTTCGGCAGCATCGCCCTCATTCTGGGCGACGGCGAGGCGTACATCCTTGACAACGTTTTTGACCCGGGTCTGAACCGCTTTGTTCCGCATCCGCCGGCGCTCGTTCTGCCCGGCACGTTTCAGTGCTGATTTATGGTTAGCCACCTTGCTCTTACTCCTTTCGGAAATGATTTGGGAAAATACAAAACTTCCTGATAGACAAAAAATTCGAGGAAGTCAAGGACTATTGTGGAAGATCGTCATCGTCGGGGCCCTATGAATCCAAGCCGAGAGCGGCAGCCAAAAAGCGAAAACCGGCAGGTCACCCGCGCGGCCGGCGTGGTGGGGGCGGCCACCCTGCTCAGCCGGATTTTCGGTTACGTGCGCGACATGGTGCTGGCCTCGTTTTTCGGGGCCGGAATGGCCGCCGATGCCTTCATCGCCGCTTTCAGGATTCCCAATCTGCTGCGCCGGCTGTTCGGTGAAGGCTCCCTGAGCCTGGCCTTTGTCCCCGTTTTCACCGATGCCCTGATCAACGGGGATCGCGAAGACGCCCACCGCCTGGCCGTCAGTTCGCTGAAACTGCTGCTGGTCTGCCTGTCGGTAGTCGCCATTGTCGGCGTGGTGGCCGCTCCGCTCATCATCCATGCGGTGGCCCCCGGATTTGCCACGCCTCCCGAGAAGATGGCCCTGACGGTGACCCTGACCCGCATCATGTTCCCCTATGTGATCCTGATCGGGCTTGTGGCCCTGTGCATGGGAATCCTCAATGTGCTGGGCCACTTTGCCGCCCCGGCCGTGGCGCCGCTGATGCTGAACCTGGCCATGATCGGTGCCGTCTTTGCCGTGTCCCGGTTTTCCGACTCCCAGACGGTTCGCGTATTGGGCCTTTCGGGAGGGGTGCTGTTGGGCGGGATTCTTCAGCTGGCCCTGCAGCTGCCCTACCTGGTCAAGCATGGTATCCGGTTCTGGAACCGTTCCGGGTTGTGGCACCCGCGCATGCGAGCCGTCGGCCTGCTGATGCTGCCCACGATTTTCGGGGCGGCGGTGTATCAGATCAACATCCTGGTAGGCACCCTTTTGGCTTCTTTGCTCGCAGAAGGCAGTGTGTCTTATCTCTACTACGCCGACCGGCTGGTTCAATTTCCTCTGGGAATTTTTGGCCAGGCGGCGGCCACAGCGGTTCTGCCCAGCCTGTCGCGCCAGGCTGCCAGCCATGACCATGCCGGTATGGGCGAAACCTTCGGCCACGCCATGCGTCTGGTCCTGTTTCTGACCCTTCCGGCCATGGTCGGGCTGATCGTTCTGCGCGAGCCCATCGTAGCGCTGTTGTTCCAGCGCGGGGCCTTCGATCCTCAGACCGCACGATTGACCTCCGATGCCCTTTTGTACTATGCTTTAGGATTATGGGCTTTCTCTGCGGTGAGAATTGTGGTTTCTACCTTCTACGCCATGCAGGACACGCGTACGCCGGTGATCAGCGCGACGTTGGCCATCGCCGCCAACATCCTTCTGGGCATGGCGCTGATGGGGCCCATGGGACACTGCGGGCTGGCTTTGGCGACCTCGCTGTCTTCCATGATGAATCTGACGATTCTGGTGGTCCACCTGAGAAGAAAGCTGGGCGTAATCCGGTGGCGGTCGATTTTATCCAGCTGCCTGAAAACCCTGCTCGCCTCCGGTGTGATGGCCGCGGCCGTCATCATGCTCTGCCGTCGGCTGCTTCCCGATGCATCGGCGGTCGGCGGTATCCGATTGCTGCTGGATGTGGGGCTGGCCATCGGCGCGGGCATCGCCGCTTTCTGCGCCATGGCCGTGTTATTGAAAATACCGGAGTGGCGGAAGATGACCGACCTGGTAAAAAGGAGTCTTAAACGATCATGAGCCTGGATCGGAAATGGTTGATTGCCGCCGCGGCGGTAGTCCTGTTCAACCTGATGCTGGTGATCGTTTTCGGCGACAATGGATTGGTGGAGCTATCCCGGATGAAAGACCGCCAGCGGCATCTGGCCGCCGGGAACGAAACGCTGGCCAGGGAAAACGTCAGCCTCTACCGCATCATCGGTCGACTGAAAAACGATCCGGTTTACATCGAGAGCGTGGCCCGCAACGAGCTGGGCATGATCGGCAAGGACGACGTCATTCTTTTGCAGGCCGCAGACAAAAGTGCCGGAAAATAAGATGAGTGCTGACGAAGACAAAACATTTTATACCGTGACCATGGCCAGGGTCTATGCGGACCAGGGCCGCTACGAAGCGGCCGCCCGGATTTACCGCTACCTGCTGGATCGGACCCCGGGTCGTCCGGATTTGCAAGATGCCTTGGACGATGTGCTGGCCAAACTGCCGGAAGCACCCGGCTGCTGGGAGGACATTGCCGGAACGGTGGAGCGCTGGATTGGCCTGATGCTGCAACGCAATGCGCTGCGCAGGTTGCAGCGGACACCGTTGACCATGGGGGCCGTGGAACGGCGGTGAGCATGGATGGCTTGAACCCGCACGCAGATCGAGGAGGAGAGATGGGCGAATCGCACCCAAGGATTTCCAAAACGGCAGCCATTGCTTTTTTTATGATCCTTTTGCTCCTGCTGGCGGGAGGCTGCGCCTCCCAGAAAGGCAAATCCGGCGATGACGCCGGCGAAAGTGCCGATCGCAACGCCCCGTTGTATTACGATTTCGGCGATGTGCTGGTTCCCCGTGAAATGAAGGTCGATAAAAATGCCTCTTTCGTTTTTCGCACCCCGGGGCTTTCCGCCGGGGTGTTGTCCCTGAAAGGCCGGGTTGAGGGTTCGTCGCTGATCGCCTTTTTCGAAAACAACATGGCCAACGACAACTGGAGCCTGGTCAGCGCCTTTAAATCCTACCGCAACATTTTGCTGTTCAAAAAGGAAAGCCGCTGGTGCGTTATCAACATCACCGAGAAAAAGATGAACACCTATCTGGAGATCTGGGTGTCGCCCACAATTGCCGGCGCATCCCCCGAACTTTACAAGTAGTACCTGTTTTTAAAAGGGAATCGACATCGACTGGCAACGACCCGGCGGGGCGGATATCATGAATCGATCGGTGCTGGACAAGAAGAATATCGTTCTGGGCGTGTGTGGCGGCATTGCGGCCTACAAGAGCGTGGAAATACTCAGGCGGATGGTGAAGCTGGGTGCCCGGGTGCGGGTGATCATGACCCGAAGCGCCGCCCGGTTCGTCGGCCCCATGACCTTCGAAGTTCTTTCGGGAAATCAGGTCTGCGTGGACCTGTTCGACGAAAAGGACGACGCGGCCATTCGACACATCGCCTGGGCCGAGGACGCCCACGGCGTGGTCATTGCACCGGCCACGGCCAACATGGTCGCCAAACTGGCCCACGGCATTGCCGACGACGCCCTGAGCACCTTCATGCTGGCCGTGACCTGTCCGGTCATGATCTGCCCCTCCATGAACTCCAACATGTTCGAACACCCTGCCCACCGGCGCAATCTCGACCAGATTCAAGCCGATGGACACCACGTTTTGGCGCCCGGGGAAGGGGAGTTGGCCTGCGGCGTCACCGGCCCGGGGCGGCTGCCCGAACCGGAGGAGATCGTCGACCGTCTGGTCGCCCTGCTGACCCGCAAGGACCTTGCCGGCAAACAGGTGCTGGTTACCGCCGGGCCGACCCGCGAAGCCATCGATCCGGTGCGCTTCATCAGCAACCCCTCCTCCGGGAAAATGGGTTACGCCATCGCCCGTGCCGCCGAAAATCGCGGCGCCCGGGTGGTTCTGGTCAGCGGGCCGGTAATCCTGGCGCCGCCCCTGAACGTGGAGCGGATTTGCGTTTCGACCGTGGACCAGATGGCCCAAGCGGTCTTTGACCATCTTGAGCAGTCCCACGTGGTGGTCAAGGTGGCGGCCGTTTCCGACTACCGGCCGGTGAAGACGGCCACCCATAAGATTAAAAAAGGCGAAGACAGCATCCAGCTGACCCTGGAGCGCACCACGGACATTCTAAAAGAGGTTGGCAAGCGCAAAGGCAATCAATTCGTGGTGGGGTTTGCCGCCGAGACCAGGGACATGGAAACGTACGCCCGCAAAAAGCTGAAGGAAAAGCGCCTGGACATGATCGCGGCCAATCTCATCGGACCGCCCGACTCCGGTTTCGCTGCGGACACCAATCGCATGACCCTGTTTTTCGCCGACGGCAGCCAGGAAGCCCTGGACGTCATGGACAAGCAGGCCGTGGCCCATCTGATTCTCGATAGAATCGTCGAACGGTTGAAATGACCGACCGTTTTTCCATGGAAACGAACCCTCATGCCGCGCATCCTGCAACGCCCTGGTAAAGAGAAATGACCGATACCCCTTCCGTTGATCGGATCATCCGGGACATCCGCCATTCCCTCGTTCATCTCAAGGAGAGCGGCTGCACCGGATTCGACTGCTCTTCCCGCAGCCTGGAGATTCTCGACGGCCTGGGATGGCCGGCGCCAGAGCCAGCCTGGAAACAAGACGAGACGCTGGCGGACATCCAAGCCGACCTTGGCGATTGCACCCGCTGCGGCCTGAGAACTTCGCGCCAGCACATTGTTTTCGGTGAAGGTGCGATAAGCGCACGGCTGGTTTTCGTCGGGGAAGGGCCGGGGTTCGATGAGGATCGATGCGGCCGGCCTTTCGTGGGCGCCGCCGGGCAGTTGCTGACCCGGATCATCGCCGCCATGCAGTTGACCCGCGAAGCCGTTTATATCTGCAATGTCGTCAAATGCCATCCCCCCGGCAACCGCAACCCGGAACCCGAAGAGATCCGGCACTGCCTGCCTTTTCTCAAACGGCAGCTGGCAGTCATCCAGCCGCGCGTGATCTGCGCGTTGGGCAAGGTGGCCGCCCAGACCCTGCTGGATACCCAGGCGCCCATTTCCCGGCTGCGGGGCCGGTTTCACGATTTCATGGGCATCGCGGTGATGCCGACCTTCCATCCCGCCTACCTGCTGAGAAATCCGGAAAAGAAGCGGGAGGTGTGGGAGGACGTGCAGCAGATCATGAAACGCCTGGCATAGATTCTTGAATCGTCCCTTAAACTGTTTAAAGGGGCTGCCATGAACAATCGCACCTTTATTCTCCTTTTTTTGATCGTCGTTTTGCCCGGAGTCCTGCTCGGGCCGCTGTTCGTGAATCCAGCCTCGGCCGGTTCCGCCCCGGTGTACCTGGTCCACCTCACCGGTGCCGTCAGCCCGGCGAATGCCGATTTTCTGGAATCGGCGATCCATCAGGCCAGCACCGAAGGGGCCGGTTGCCTGATCGTGATGCTGGACACGCCGGGCGGTCTGGCCGAATCCATGCGCCGGATGGTCATGGCCATCTACGCCAGCGACATCCCCGTGGTGGTCTATGTGGCGCCTTCGGGGGCGCGGGCCGCCTCGGCCGGGGTGATGGTCACCATGGCCGCCGACGTGGCCGCCATGGCTCCTGGCACCCACATCGGTGCAGCCCACCCGGTCAATGCCGGCGGCAAGGACCTGGATAAGACCATGTCCGAGAAGGTGGTCAACGACATGGTGGCGTTTGTCAAGAGCATCGCCGAAAAACGTGGCCGCAATATCCAATGGGCGGAAAAGGCGGTCCGCGAGAGCGTGTCCATCACCGAAGCCGAAGCCCTGGAAAACAAGACCATCGACCTGGTGGCCCGCGATGTGGACGAACTGATCGACCGGATCGACGGTATGGAGATTGCCGGAAAAGGGCGCATCGATATCGATAAAGCCAACCGGGTCTTTATTGAGGAATCTCTGCGAACCCGGGTCCTCAAAGCGCTCAGCGATCCCAACATCGCCTATATCCTGATGATGATCGGCCTGGCCGGTCTCTATTTCGAACTTTCCCATCCGGGTGTGGTGTTGCCCGGCGTGGTGGGCAGCATTGCGCTGATCCTGGCCTTCTACTCCTTTCAGACCCTGCCGGTGAATATCGCCGGGGTGCTGTTGATCGTTCTGGCCCTGATCTTTTTTATCATGGAGATGAAGATCGCCAGCTACGGACTGCTCAGCGTGGCCGGGATCATCAGCCTGCTGCTCGGTTCGGTGATGCTTTTCGATCGGGGCATCGATGGTCAACCCGGGGTTTCCTGGAGCGTGCTGATGCCCACCCTGGTCCTGGTCGGCGGTTTTTTCGTGGGCGTAGCCGGGCTGGTTTTTCGCTCCCGGCGGCGTCCGCCCATGACCGGGGATTCGGGCCTGATCGGCAAAACCGGCGTGGTGAAGACGGCGCTGGATCCCATGGGTCGGATTCAGGTGCATGGCGAACTCTGGTTCGCCCGCAGCCGGACGCCGGTTGCGGTCGGACAGACGGTGCGTGTTACGGCTGTGGATGGATTGACCCTGGAAGTAGAGCCGGAGTAGGTTTTACAAAATCGTCTATTCAACATTTGAGAGGTTCCACCCATGATACCTTACATCGGTGCCGTCGTCCTGGTTGTTTTATTTCTGTCTGCCGCCCTGCGGATTCTCAACGAATACGAGCGGGCGGTCATTTTTCGTCTGGGCCGGGTCATCCAGGCCAAGGGGCCGGGCCTGATCATTCTCATCCCCGTCGTCGATAAAATGGTGCGGGTCAGCATGCGGCTGGTGGCCATGGATGTGGATCCCCAGGACGTGATCACCCTGGACAATGTTTCCGTAAAGGTCAATGCGGTGATTTATTTCCGGGTCATCGACCCCACCAAAGCCATCGTGGAGGTGGAGAACTACACCTACGCCATTTCCCAGCTGGCTCAGACCACGCTGCGCAGCGTCTGCGGCCAGGCGGAGCTGGATGAACTGCTGTCCGCCAGGGAGAAGATCAACGCCCAGCTCCAGGAGATCCTGGATACGCATACGGACCCCTGGGGGATCAAGGTCGCCACGGTGGAACTCAAACATATCGACCTGCCCAACGAGATGCAGCGGGCCATGGCCAAGCAGGCCGAGGCCGAGCGGGAGCGGCGGGCCAAGGTGATCAATGCCGAAGGCGAATACCAGGCCGCCGACCGGCTGGCAGCGGCGGCCAAGATCATCGACGCCCACCCGACGGCCATCCAGCTGCGATACCTGCAGACCATGCGGGAGATGTCCGCCGAGAACAATACGACCACGGTCTTCCCGCTGCCCCTGGACCTGTTCAAGCCGTTCATCCGACTGGCCCAAAAAATCAAGCCGGAAGACGAATAACTTATCGATTGACACCCTTGCATTGAAGGGATTACAAAAACAGTTTTTGCCGACGAACGTCCACAGGCTGTGCTGGAAGTGTGAGCAGCATCCATGCTCGGAGATTTGACCGCAACTTCATGAAAAGGAGACTGGATCCATGACCAAAGGTACGGATAGCAAAGAAAAACCGTTGGACAAAATGACCGTCAAGGAACTTCGTGAAATTGCCCTGAAGATACCGGATCTTAAAGGCGTGCATGGCATGAACAAACAGGACCTGCTGGATACCGTAAAGGCCCATCGGGGGATCAAGGAAGCCAAACCCAAAAAGGCCAGCCGCTCGGTGAGAGAAATCAAGAAACAGATTCGGGAACTGAAAGCCAGAAAACAGGCGCTGGCATCGGAAAAGAACCGCAAACAGAGCGACATCCTGCGGCGCAAGATTTCCCGCCTGAAAAAAAAGACGCGCCGGGCCGGCTGACAACCCCCGGCGGACGGACTGGAAGAACCATGATCGATCCGGCAGTTTTGGCTTTTGACATCGACGGCGTTATCGCCGACACCATGCACCTTTTTCTGGACATCCTGGCCGACCATTACGATGTCCATACGGTGCGATACGAAGACATCACCAACTACCAACTGGATCAATGCCTGGACCTGGACGAGGATACCCTCCAAGGGGCCATTGCCCGCATCCTGGAGGGCCGCTACCGGGCCGAGCTGAAACCTTATCCCGGGTCAGGGGCAGTGCTCAGGCGTATTGCCGAAACCACGGGCCGGGTGCTGATGGTAACGGCCCGTCCCGATCCTGGCCCCATCGCCGATTGGATGGACCGCTTGCTCGACGGGCAGCACCACCGGGCACAGATCGTCGCCACCGGTTCCTTCGAGGCCAAAACCGATGTGCTGCTTCAAAACGGCGTGCGCTGGTTCGTGGAGGACCGCCTGGATACCTGCCATTTGCTCAAGGCTGCCGGCATAGCGCCCGTCGTTTTCTCCCAGCCCTGGAACCGGGAACCCCACGATTACCTGCAGGTGGCGTCCTGGCCGGAACTCGAAGGGCGAATCGACTACCCATGAACAGGCCCGGACTGGAAGAACAGATCGATCTTTTTCTCCAGGCTCTGGCCGCGGAGAAAGGGTACTCGGCCAATACCATCCGGGCCTATGGCCACGATCTCAACGAATTTGCCGACTATGCCGCCGGGTCGGCGGGTGAGGGCGATAAAGAAGCCTCCCGGTCCATTCCCGTCGATAAAATCGACAGCCTGACGGTGCGCGGATACCTGGGGATGCTGCACCGCAAAAACGAGAAGGCCACCATCGCCCGCAAGCTGTCTGCCCTGCGATCCTTTTTTCGCCACCTGGTGCGGCACCGGTTGACGGACGAAGACCCCACGGCGACGATCCTGACGCCCAAGCACATCCGGCGGATGCCGTCCTACCTGTCCGTGGACGACATGTTCCGTCTGCTGGACCGCACCACTGAGGATACCCTGCTGGGGCGGCGCAACCGGGCCCTGTTCGAGGTCCTTTACGGATCGGGTATCCGCGTATCCGAGTTGACCGGGCTCAACGTCTTCGACGTGGATTTTGCCAGCGGCTGCCTGCGGGTGGTCGGCAAGGGCAGCAAGGAGCGTATCGTGCCGGTGGGAGAAAAGGCCCTGGCGCGTATCCGGGACTATCGGGAGACGTTGCTGGAGAAAACCGGAATCGACATGCAGACCGACGGTCCGCTGTTTCTCAACAAGAACAGGGGGCGGCTCAGCACCCGCTCCGTGGCCCGGATTCTGGAGGACCTGGTGCGCAAGTGCAGCCTGGCGGTGCCTATATCGCCCCACGGGATCCGGCACAGTTTCGCCACCCACATGCTCGACGCGGGGGCGGACCTGAGAACCGTTCAGGAGCTGCTGGGCCACAAGAGCCTGTCGACCACCCAGAAGTACACCCATGTGAGTATTGACCGGCTGATGGCGGCGTACGACCGGGCGCATCCGCGGCGTTAGATTGATGGCTTCGTAAAAAGCTTTTCAGACCATCGATGGTCACACGCCCGAAAGGAAGAATTGGAGACGTTGGAGCGGCTTCCAGCCGCGATAATTTTAGGGCGAATCGAGGCTGGAAGCCGCTCCAACGAAAAATCGCGCCGGAACAGATGCCGTTTTTTTTATTGATTACCGAATAGGTAGAAAGAAAACTGAACCCATGACGCAAGAATCCACCAGCCAGCCGTTGCGGTTTCACGGCACCACCATTTTGGCCGTGCGGGACAAGGATCGGGTGGTCATGGCCGGGGACGGCCAGGTGACGCTGAACAACACCGTGATCAAGCACAATGCCCGCAAGGTGCGGCGCATCTACAACGACACCATCCTGGTGGGCTTTGCCGGCGCCACTGCCGATGCCTTGACCCTGACCGAGAAACTGGAGCAGAAGCTGGAACGCTACAACGGCATCCTGACCCGTTCGGCCGTGGAACTGGCCCGGGACTGGCGGGCGGACAAATACCTGCGCCGCCTGGAAGCGCTGATGATTGCCGTGGACAAACGTTCCATGCTGCTGATTTCCGGCAACGGCGACGTTATCGAGCCGGACGAGGGCATCGTAGCCATCGGTTCGGGCGGTGTGGCCGCCCAGGCCGCTGCCACGGCCCTTTGCCGCCAGACCGAACTGGACGCCCGCGAGATTGTGGAAACCGCCATGACCATCGCATCCTCGCTTTGCGTATTCACCAACGACCGCATCACCATCGAAGAACTGTAGACCATGAAAGACCTCAAACCTGCTGAAATCGTATCCGAACTGGACAAGTACATCATCGGCCAGGACCAGGCCAAACGCTCGGTGGCCATCGCCCTGAGAAACCGCTGGCGCAGGCGGCAGGTGCCGGACCCGCTCAAAGAAGAGATTGCGCCCAAGAATATCATTCTCATCGGCCCCACCGGGGTCGGAAAAACCGAGATCGCCAGGCGGCTTTCGCGGCTGAGCGATTCGCCTTTTTACAAGGTGGAGGCCTCCAAGTTTACCGAGGTGGGCTATGTGGGCCGCGACGTGGAGTCCATGGTGCGCGACCTGGTTGAACTGACCGTCAACACGGTACGCGCCGAAGCCCAGGAGAAGGTTCAGGAAAAGGCCTGGCGCGTGGCCGAAGAGCGCATGCTGGATCTGCTGCTGCCCAAGGCCGATCGGCCCCGTTCGGAAGGCGCGGCGGAAGGCGGGCTTGAAGTGGTCACCGCTTCCGCCGATCAGGCCTCGTCCACCCGGGAAAAACTGCGCAAGATGCTTCAGGCCGGAAAGCTGGACAGCCGCTACGTGGACCTGGATGTGGCCGATCGCAGCATGCCCATGGTCGAGATCTTTTCCAATGTCGGCATGGAGGAGATGGGCATCAATTTCAAGGATATGCTCGGTCCCCTGATGCCCAAGAACACCCGCCGGCGCAAGATCAAGGTGCCCGAAGCCATGAAAACCCTGGCCGCGGAAGAGGCCCAGAACCTGGTGGACATGGATCAGGTGATCCGGGATGCCATTGCCAAGGTGGAGCAGGCCGGCATTATCTTTTTAGATGAGATCGACAAGATCGCCGGCAATGGCCAGGGGCACGGCCCGGATGTCTCCCGGGAGGGGGTCCAGCGGGATCTTCTGCCCATCGTGGAAGGGTCCACGGTGACCACCAAGTACGGACCGGTAAAGACCGACCACATTCTGTTCATCGCCTCGGGGGCGTTTCATACGATCAAGCCCTCGGATCTGATTCCGGAATTGCAGGGCCGTTTTCCCATCCGCGTGACCCTGGACGCCCTGGACCGCAAGGATTTTTATCGCATCCTGACCGAGCCGAAGAACGCTTTGCTGCTGCAGTACATCGCCCTGTTAAAGACCGACGGCATCGAGGTGGAATTCTCGGACGATGCGGTGGAGAAGATCGCCGAGATCGCCGAGGAGGTTAATGTGCGCACCGAGAACATCGGGGCCCGGCGTCTGCACACCCTCATGGAGCGGCTGCTGGAAGACGCCCTGTTCGATGCGCCCGACGGGTGCCAGGCGCGCCTTAGGGTGGATGCGGCTTATGTGGCCGACAAACTCAAGGCGATCAAGGATGATGAGGATTTGAGTCGATACATCCTCTAATGAAAGGGGTTCAAGGATTCGAGGACTCAAGGGGTCGCGTGAAAAGAAAAGAACTTCGGATTGGAGCAGGGCTTTGGGAAGTCGTTGGAGCGGCTCCCAGCCGCGACTGTTCCCCGAATTTCTCCCGTAGTTGCCTGGTTGAACCTTGCTCCCATGCTCCGCGTGGGAGTACCAGTGGACTTCATTCGACAGCTTGAAGGGTTCCCATGCGGAGCATGGGAACCAGACAACTGGGGTTTTATAGAGCACCGAAATTTAAATTTAAAATTATTTCAGGATTTTTCATGACAAACGAAACACCCCCTGCCAATTCCACCGTCGCCGATATTCTCATCGAGGCGCTGCCCTATATCCGCAAGTTCTCCGGCATGACCGTGGTCGTCAAATACGGCGGGCACGCCATGGTGGATGAACAGCTCAAAACCGATTTTGCGCGGGACATCACCCTGCTCAAATTTATCGGCCTCAATCCGGTGGTGGTCCACGGCGGCGGCCCCCAGATCAACCGGGTGCTGGACCAGATGGGCATCCAGCCCCAGTTCGTGCGCGGCATGCGGCTGACTGACGGCCCCACCATGGATGTGGTCGAAATGGTGCTGGGCGGCAAGGTCAATAAAGGCATCGTGGCCCAGATCAACCAGCAGGGCGGCCGGGCCGTGGGGCTTTCCGGCAAGGACGGCGGGCTCATCGAGGCCAAGAAGATGCACATCGTCCATCAGGTCGATGCCGCCAGCCCCCCGGAGATCATCGACCCCGGTATGGTGGGGGAGGTGACGCGTGTCAACCCGCAGATTATCCACACCCTCTCCGAGAAGGGATTCATCCCCATCATCGCTCCGGTGGGTGCGGGCCGGGAAGGGGAAACCTACAACATCAACGCCGATCTGGTGGCCAGCCATATTGCCATGGCCCTGTCCGCCGGACGTCTGATACTCCTGACCGACGTGGACGGAGTGATGGACGCCCGGGGACAGCTGGTCTCTTCCATCGATGCGGCCACCATCCGCAGCATGATCGCCGACGGCAGCATCAGCGGCGGCATGATTCCCAAGATCGAATGCGCCCTTGCGGCCATCGAAAGCGGGGTGGAGAAGGTGCCCATCATTAACGGCAAGCGCCGCCATGCGATCCTTCTGGAACTGTTTACCGATCGGGGCATCGGGACGGAAGTAACGAAGTAGCGTATAGCTGATAGCTCATAGGTGATAAAGGCGATGCATTTGGTCTTGATTCGGTATCGTCGAAGGTGTATCGACCTTAAACTTTAGACCTTAAACGCTAAACGCTGAACCTAAAACGCTGAACAAATCGGAGTGGAGAAATGACAGACACAATCATGCAGACGGCCGACCGGGTGATCGCCGCCACCTACAAACGCTTTCCCATCGTCCTGGAAAGGGGCGAGGGCACGGCCGTGTGGGATACCCAGGGGCGCCGTTACACCGATTTTGTCTCCGGTATCGCCGTGTGCAACCTGGGCCATGCCCACCCGCGCATTGCCGAGGCCGTCGCCCGCCAGGCCAAGCAGTTGGTGCATGTCTCCAACTTGTACTATACGGTGCCCCAGACCGAACTGGCCGAGCTGTTGGTGGCGCAATGCTTCGCGGACCGCGTCTTTTTCTGCAACTCCGGCGCAGAGGCCAACGAAGCGGCCATCAAACTGGCCCGCAAATATTTCAAGGACAAGGGCCAGCCGGAACGGTACCGGATCATCTCCATGGAGAAGTCGTTCCACGGGCGCACCATGGCCACCTTGTCGGCCACCGGCCAGGAAAAGATCAGGGCGGGTTACGACCCTGTGCTTCAAGGGTTTTCGTTTGTGCCGTTCAACGATATCGAAGCCCTGGAAGCTGCCGTGGATGAGGGCACCTGCGCCGTGATGCTGGAGCCCATCCAGGGCGAAGGCGGCATCCGCTGCCCCGACCCGGACTATCTCCAGCAGGTGCGGCAGCTGTGCGACCGGCATGGCATCCTGATGATCCTGGACGAAATCCAGACCGGCATGAGTCGCACCGGCGCCCTCTTCGCCCACCAGCACGAAGGGGTCGCCCCCGATATCATGACCCTGGCCAAGGCCCTTGCCAACGGGCTGCCCATCGGCGCCATGCTGGCAACGGAAAAGGTGGCTGCGGCTTTCGGTCCCGGCGCTCACGCCTCCACTTTTGGAGGAACCCCGCTGGTCACCGCCGCCGCCCTGGAAACGCTGAGAACCATGCTCGACGAGCAGATTCCCCGGCGGGCTGCGGAAACCGGCGTTTATTTCAGACAGGCATTAGAGGGGCTCAAACAGCAGTGCAGCCGCATTGTCGAGGTGCGGGGCCGGGGGCTTTTGCTGGGCGCCCAGTTGGACGGCCCGGCCGACGACCTGGTGCGGTTCTGCATGCAGAAAGGGTTTCTGGTCAATTGCGTCCAGGGAGACACCCTGCGGTTCGCACCGCCGCTGATCGTCCAAGAAGAAGAAATCGATGCGCTGATTGGGTGCCTCGAAGAAATTCTAAAACAATGACGGATTCGTAAAAAGACCGATATCGGCGTTACGCTTCATCCTTCGTCACTGCGACGTACGCCAAAGTACGCCTCATTCCTCAGGATTCGCAAGCCTTGATCTCGGCCATTTTACGAATCCGCCTGAATCGCGGTTTATTAGGAGTCCGACAACAATAAATTTTGTATTCTATAAGGAGAACAACACGGTGAAGGAAAAGATCAAGAAAGTCGTACTGGCCTATTCAGGAGGCCTGGATACCTCAGTTATCCTGAGATGGCTCATCGAAACGTATAAATGTGAGGTGGTGACCTTCAGCGCCGACATCGGTCAGACCGATTCGCTGAAAAACGTCGAGGCCAATGCCATGAAGACCGGCGCGGTTAAGGCCTATGTGGACGACCTGAAAGAGACGTTCGTCAAGGATTACGTCTTCCCGGCTTTCCGGGCCAACGTGATTTACGAAGGCCAATATTTGCTGGGCACCTCCATTGCCCGGCCGCTGATTGCCAAACGGCAGATGGAGATCGCTGCTATAGAAGGTGCCGATGCAGTCAGCCACGGCGCAACGGGCAAGGGCAATGATCAGGTGCGCTTCGAACTTGGCTATTACGCCATCGATCCGGACATCAAGATCGTGGCCCCCTGGCGGGAGTGGGACTTAAACTCCCGCACGGCCCTGATGGCGTTTGCCGAAAAGCACGGTATTTCTGTGCCCACCACCCATTCCAAACCTTACAGCACCGACGGCAACCTGCTGCATATCAGCTATGAAGGCGGCATTCTGGAAGATCCCTGGGCCCAGCCGCCCGACGATATCTTTACCTTGACGACGTCTCCCAAGGATGCGCCCGACATCCCTGAAGTCATTGAGATCACGTTTGACGGCGGCGACCCGGTTGCCATCGGCGGCAAACCGCTCTCGCCGGCCAATCTGCTGGCCGAACTGAACCGGCTGGGCGGCAAGCACGGCATCGGGCGCGTCGACATCGTGGAAAACCGTTTCGTGGGCATGAAATCCCGCGGGGTCTACGAAACGCCGGGCGGTACAATTTTGCGCCAGGCCCACATGGCCATGGAATCCATCACCCTGGACCGCGAGGTGATGAACCTGCGCGATTCACTGATTCCGCGCTACGCCCAGCTGATCTACAACGGATTCTGGTTCTCGCCGGAGATGGAGGTGCTCCAGGGCATGATCGACAGCACCCAGACCCAGGTGTCCGGCGTGGTGCGTCTGGAGCTTTACAAGGGCAACTGCACGGTGCAGGGGCGCAAGTCCGACCACAGCCTTTACAGCGAAGCCCACGCCACGTTCGAGGATGACGATGTATACAGCCAGGCGGATGCCGAAGGCTTCATCCGGCTTAACG